>NZ_JBSFDD010000005.1:0-125700 GCF_053593715.1 Streptomyces sp. NPDC002125
CCACCCGGTCGGACGCCGTCACCTCACCCGCACGCACGATCTTCTGCGTCCCTCGCCTACCCATGGCCGCCGCGTCAGATGCCCACACGTCGCCGGAACCGGACACCGACGGTGCCAGGTAGCGGGCGGACGTGCCCGCCGGCTCTCCCTCAGTCACGGACTCCTCCTCGCACCGACATCACGGACCGTCTCGAATCACACGGTAGGCGAAGTACTCAGGCCTCCCCAAAAGATTACCTTGCTGCTTTTCGCGAATAGCAGTACGGTGTGCGCGTCAAAGCCCACGAGCAACGGGGTGAACCACCGTGTCTCTGTCGCAGCAACAACGCTTCCCCCGGCGGAAGACGTCCGTCCGCGCCTCCCGCGACTTCGTGACCGACGTCCTCACCGAGTGGCGGCTGACGCCCCTGATCGAGGACATGACGCTCTGCGTCTCCGAGCTCGCGACCAACGCCCTTCTGCACGCGGTCCCGCCCGGCAGGGAATTCGCCGTCCGCCTGAGCACCACGGACGACCTCGTCCGGCTCGAAGTCCGGGACAGCGGCGACGGCCGGCCCGTCCACCGGACACACGAACCGGACACGGCGAATTGCTCGGGACGAGGCCTGTACATCGCCGACCGGCTGGCGGCGGAACTAGGCGTGCGCCATCACGTCGTCGGCAAGACCGTCTGGGTGGTCTTCGAAAAGCCATCGTCGTAGCCACCGGAGCGCAGGCGCCTCCCGCCGCCGGAGCACCGGCAGCGGGGGCGGCACGTCCTACGAACCAAGAATCGTCGTGAGGAACTCCCCGGTCCACGACAGGAGTTCGCGGCCCACCACCGGCTTCCCGCCGATCCGGCCCGCCGTCGGCCTCGGCACCAGGATCTGACGCGTGGCCGGCTTGAAGATCGTCTTCGGGTGCAGCCGCTTCAGCCGCAGCTCCTGCGACTCCCGCAGCTCCACCGGCGCGAAGCGGATGTTCGGCCCCTGGAGCACGATCTCGCCCACCCCGCACGCCCGCGCCAGCATCCGCAGACCGGCCACCAGCAGGAGGTTCTCCACCGGCTCCGGCAGCTTGCCGTAGCGGTCGGTGAGCTCCTCGCGCACCGCCCTGATGTCCTCCTCCGAGTTCGCGGAGGCGATCGCGCGGTACGCCTGGAGGCGCAGCCGCTCCCCCGGGGCGTAGTCGTGCGGGACGTGCGCGTCGACCGGGAGCTCGATCTTGACCTCCAGCGGCGGCTCCTCCTCGGCCCCGCCGTCCACCGCCGCGCGGTAGTCCGCCACCGCCTCGCCGACCATCCGGATGTACAGGTCGAAGCCGACCCCCGCGATATGACCGGACTGCTCGCCGCCGAGCAGATTTCCGGCGCCCCGGATCTCCAGGTCCTTCATCGCCACGTACATGCCCGCACCCATCTCGGTGTGCTGGGCGATGGTCGCCAGCCGCTCGTGCGCGGTCTCGGTGAGCGGCTTCTCCGGCGGATACAGGAAGTAGGAGTAACCCCGGTCACGGCCACGGCCGACACGGCCGCGCAGCTGGTGCAGCTGCGAGAGGCCGAAGTTGTCGCCGCGCTCCACGATCAGCGTGTTGGCGTTGGAGATGTCGATGCCGGACTCGACGATCGTCGTCGAGACCAGCACGTCGAACCTCTTCTCCCAGAAGTCGACGACGACCTGCTCCAGCTGGCTCTCGCCCATCTGCCCGTGCGCCGTGGCGATCCGCGCCTCGGGGACGATCTCGCGCAGCCGCGCCGCCGCCCGGTCGATGGACTCCACCCGGTTGTGGATGTAGAACACCTGGCCCTCACGCAGGAGTTCACGACGCACGGCCGCGCCGATCTGCTTCTCCTCGTACGGGCCGACGAAGGTCAGGACCGGGTGGCGCTCCTCCGGGGGCGTCGTGATCGTCGACATCTCGCGGATGCCGGTCACGGCCATTTCGAGCGTACGGGGGATGGGGGTCGCCGACATCGTGAGCACGTCCACGTTGGCGCGGAGCTTCTTCAGCTGCTCCTTGTGCTCGACGCCGAAGCGCTGCTCCTCGTCGACGATGACCAGGCCCAGGTCCTTGAACTTCGTCTCCGACGAGAACAGCCGGTGCGTGCCGATGACCAGGTCGACCGAGCCGTCCTTGAGCCCCTCCAGCGTCGCCTTCGACTCGGTGTCCGACTGGAAGCGGCTCAGCGCCCGCACGTTGACGGGGAACTGGGCGTACCGCTCGGTGAACGTGCCGAAGTGCTGCTGGACCAGCAGTGTCGTGGGCACCAGGACGGCGACCTGCTTGCCGTCCTGGACCGCCTTGAAGGCCGCCCGCACCGCGATCTCCGTCTTGCCGTAACCGACGTCGCCGCAGATCAGCCGGTCCATCGGGACGGACTTCTCCATGTCCTCCTTGACCTCGGCGATCGTGGACAGCTGGTCGGGCGTCTCCGCGTACGGGAAGGCGTCCTCCAGCTCGCGCTGCCACGGGGTGTCCGGGCCGAAGGCGTGGCCGGGGGCCGCCATCCGCGCCGAGTACAGCTTGATCAGGTCGGCGGCGATCTCCTTGACCGCCTTCTTCGCCCGCTGCTTCGTCTTCGTCCAGTCGGCGCCGCCCAGCCGGTGCAGGGTCGGGGCCTCCCCGCCGACGTACTTGGTGACCTGCTCCAGCTGGTCGGTGGGGATGTACAGGCGGTCGCCCGGCTGGCCGCGCTTGGCGGGGGCGTACTCGACGAGGAGGTACTCACGGGTCGCACCCTGCACGGTGCGCTGGACCATCTCGATGTAGCGGCCGACACCGTGCTGCTCGTGGACGATGAAGTCGCCCGCCTGGAGGGTCAGCGGGTCGATCGACTTGCGGCGGCGGGCCGGCATCCGGCCCAGGTCCTTGCTGGCCGTGCGCTGTCCGGTCAGGTCCGTCTCGGTCAGCACCGCCAGCTTCAGCGCCGCGTCGACGAAGCCGTGGTCGATGGCCCCGCACGAGACATGGACGAGCGACGGCGCGAGATCGGCCAGGTCCGGGTCGAGGCGGGCCGCGATGCCCTCGCCGCCGAGCACCTCCACGGTGCGCGACGCGGGCCCCTGCCCCTCGGTGACGTACACCGTGCGCCAGCCCTCGGCCAGCCACCCCTTGGTGTCCGCGAGCGCCCGGGCGGTGTCGCCCCTGTACGCCTCCGGGGCGCGCATCCCGAGCTTCAGGGTGTCGTCGTCCAGCTCGTCGTCCGCGGCGAACGGCGAGACGGTCCACCACAGCATGCCCAGCTCACGGGCCCGGTCCCGGACATCGGCGATGCCCCACAGGGAGGCCGCGCCGACATCGATCGGCGCCTCGCCGCCGCCCGCCGTGGCCGCCCAGGACGCCTGGAGGAACTCCTGGCTGGTCGCGACGAGGTCCGCGGCCCTGGTGCGCACCCGCTCGGGGTCGCAGACCACCGCCATCGAGCCCTGCGGCAGGACGTCGAGCAGCAGCTCCATCTCGTCGACGAGGACCGGGGCGAGCGACTCCATGCCCTCGACCGCGATGCCCTCCGCGATCTTCCCGAGCAGTTCGCCCAGCTCGGGGTGTTCCTCCGCGAGGGCAGCCGCCCGCGACCGCACGTCCTCGGTGAGCAGCAGCTCACGGCAGGGCGGGGCCCACAGCCCGTGCTCGGCGACCTCCAGGGAGCGCTGATCGGCGATCTTGAAGTAGCGGATCTCCTCGACGTCGTCGCCCCAGAACTCCACCCGGAGGGGGTGCTCCTCGGTCGGCGGGAAGACGTCCAGGATGCCGCCGCGCACGGCGAACTCACCACGCTTCTCGACCAGTTCCACACGGGCGTACGCCGCCGCCGCGAGGGCGTCCACGACCTCGCCCAGATCCGCGCTCTGCCCGCTGCTCAGCGCCACGGGCTCCAGGTCGCCGAGGCCCTTGACCTGGGGCTGGAGCACGGAGCGCACGGGCGCGACGACCACCCTGACCGGGCCCGTCTCCGGGTCGTCCTGCCGGGGGTGCGCGAGCCTGCGCAGCACCGCGAGACGGCGTCCCACGGTGTCCGAGCGGGGCGAGAGCCGCTCGTGGGGCAGTGTCTCCCAGGAGGGGAACTCCGCCACGGTGTCCGGGGGCAGCAGGGTCCGCAGCGCGGCCGCCAGGTCCTCGGCCTCCCGGCCGGTCGCGGTGACGGCGAGCACGGTGCGCCCGGCGTCACGGGCCAGTGCCGCCACGGCGAAGGGGCGCGCGGCGGGCGGGCCCACCAGGTCGACGTGGGGCCGGTGGCCGTCGGTGGCGGCCTTCACCGCTTCGGAGAGCGCCGGGTCGGTGACGACGACGTCCAGCAGACCGTGCAGGCTCATGAAGGTTCCGTCCGGTGTGGCGAGTGAGCAACGCGAAGGGCCCGACACGTGGCACGGGCCGGGGGCTCCAGCGTACGACGCCGGTGTGTCACTCGCGCGAGGGAACGCCGTTGTCCGTACGGCGGCAGCGGGGCTAGCCCTGATCCGTAGCCGGTCCACGTCCGGCCCGAGCGAGGCGTCATGGAAGCAGTCCGGCAGTACGACGTGCACGAGGCCAAAACCCACTTCTCGCGCATTCTGCGGCAGGTCGAGGCCGGTGAGGAAGTCGTGATCAGCCGGGCGGGGGTGCCCATCGCGAAGGTGGTGCCCCTTCGGTCCAAGGTCAACCGGACCGACTGCGGCGCCCTCCGCGGGCAGATCCACATCCGGGACGACTTCGACGAGCTGCCGGACGACATCGCCGAGGCATTCGGGATGCGCTGACGTGGCGCGCCTGACCGCGGCAGCCGGACGCGAACCGGCCCCGGGGCGTTTGGAGGAACGCCCCGGGGCCGGATCAGTCATCTTACGGCCGGGCCGTCACCCGTCCGTGGCGATCGCGTTCAGGACGTTCATCCGGCCGGCCCGGAAGGCCGGGACCAGGGCGGCGAACAGTCCGACGAAGGCCGAGGCGACGAACACGGTGACGATCGTCGGCCAGGGGATCTCCAGGACCTGTAGCCCTTCCAGGGCCAGCAGCTTCTGGGCGGAGGTGCCCCAGCCCATGCCCAGGCCGAGTCCGAGCAGCGCGCCGAAGAGGGCGATGACGACGGACTCCAGCCGGATCATGCGCCGCAGCTGGCGGCGGGAGAGGCCGATCGCCCGCATCAGGCCGATCTCGCGGGTCCGCTCGACCACCGACAGGGCCAGGGTGTTCACCACTCCGAGCACCGCGACGATGATCGCCAGGGCGAGCAGGCCGTACACGATGTTCAGCAGCTGGCCGATCTGGTTCTTCAGGTCCTCCTTGAAGTCGGCCTGGTTCTGGACCTTGTACTGCGGGTAGGCCGCGAGCGAGCTCTTGAGGGCGGCGTACGCCTCCTTCTCCTTGCCGTCCTCCGCCGACGCGAACATGATCATGTTCTTGGGCATGCTGCCGGCGTCGACGTAACGCTCGGCGGTGGTGACGTTGGTGTAGTTCGCGCCCCGGTCGACGTTCGTGTCGTCCGAGGTGATGGCGGCGACCTTCAGCTGGGCGGTGTCGCCGGCCTTGAAGGCGACGGTGATCTTGTCGCCGACCTCGATCCTGTGCAGGGCGGCGTAGTCCGATCCGACCGACATGGAGTCGGCGCCGTACGCCTTCGCCAGGTCACCGGCGGTGGTCTTGCGCCGCAGGTCCTGCGGGTAGGTCGGGTCGGCGGCGGTGACCTGCTCGTCGGCGGTGGAGCCGTCGGGGTTGGTGAACGTCGCGGAGAGCACCCGGTAGTCCGTGACGTGCTCGATGCCGGGGACCTTCTCGATGGCCTGTGCGGCCTGCGGCACGATGAGCTGGCCGGTGTTCGACTGGACGATGAAGTCCGTGCCGACCGACTTGTCGAGCTCGTCGGTGGCCGAGGCGACCATGGACGAGCCGACGACCGACAGGCACGCCACCAGGGCGAGGCCGATCATGAGGGCCGCGGCGGTGGCTCCCGTACGCCGGGGGTTGCGCAGCGCGTTGCGCTCCGCGAGCCGCCCGACCGGGCCGAAGAGCCGCAGGACGACGGCGCCGAGCACCCGCACGACGACACCGGCGAGCAGCGGGCCGATCACGATGAAGCCGATGAGGCTGAGGACCACGCCCAGGCCGAGGTAGAGCGAGCCCTCGCTCGCCTCGTCGGCCCGGGTCGCCGTCCACAGGCCCGCGGCACCGGCTCCGGTGAGGACCAGGCCGAGTGCGGCCCGTACCCAGCCGGACTTGGCGTCCGCCGGGGTGCCGGCGTCGCGCAGGGCGGCCATCGGGGAGACCTTCCCGGCGCGGCGGGCGGGGATGTACGCCGCGAGGACGGTGACGACGATGCCGAGGGCCAGCCCGATCGCCGGTGTCGTCCAGGCGATGGTGAGGTCCCTGGTGGACAGCTCCATGCCCATGGCACCCATGAGCTTCATCAGCCCGACGGCGAGCCCGATGCCCGCGCCGACGCCGAGGACCGATCCGACGATGCCCAGGAGCACCGCCTCGACCAGCACGGACCGGTTGACCTGCTTGCGGCTGGAGCCGATGGCCCGCATCAGGCCGATCTCGCGGGTGCGCTGGGCGACCAGCATCGAGAAGGTGTTGACGATCAGGAAGATGCCGACGAGGAAGGCGATCCCGGCGAAGCCGAGCATCGCGTACTTCATGACGTCCAGGAAGGAGCCCATGGAGTCCTTGCCGTCCGCCGCGGCCTCCTCCTGGGTGCGCAGCTTGTACGAGGCCGAGTCACCGAGGGCGGTGGCGACGTTCTTCTTCAGCTGGGTGTCACTGACGCCGGGTTCGGCGGTGACGGAGATGTGGGTGAAGACACCGGGGGCGCCCAGCAGCTTCTGCTGCGCGGTGGCGGTGTCGAGGTAGACGACGGCCGCACCGGGGTTGGTCACGGTGAAGGAGGCGATCCCGGTGATCCTCGCCCGGATGTCACCGGTGACGGCGATCGTGCGCACCTCGTCGCCGAGCTTCAGGTGGTGCTCCTCGGCGGTGTCGGCGTCGATCATGGCCTCGGTGGGGCCGCGCGGGGCGTGGCCGGAGGTGATCTCCATGGACCGCAGGTCGTTGGTGGTCCAGTTGCCCGCGATGGTCGGGGCTCCGGTGTCCGAGCCGAGGTTCTTGTCGCGGCTGTCGACGAGGGTCACGGACATGCTGGTGACCGCGCCCTCGGCCTTCTTCACACCCTCGGCTCCGGCGATCTCGGCCACGACGGACGCGGGGAGCGCCTCGGGCTTGCCGTTCTCCGGGAGGTCGTCGGCGCCGGTCGCCTTCTTCGGGCTGACCGTGACATCGGCGGACGTGGCCGCGAAGAGCTTGTCGAAGGTGGTGTTCATGGTGTCGGTGAAGACGAGCGTGCCGCAGACGAACGCCACCGACAGCAGGACCGCGACGGCGGAGAGCGCCATCCGCCCCTTGTGCGCGAGGAAGTTGCGCATCGAGGTCTTCCATACGGTCATGACGTCCGCCCGCGCGCGTCGAAGTCCTTCATCCGGTCCAGGACCTGCTCGGCCGTCGGGTTCTGCATCTCGTCGACGAGGGAGCCGTCCGCGAGGTAGAGCACCCGGTCCGCGTAGGAGGCGGCCACGGGGTCGTGGGTGACCATGACGATCGTCTGGCCGAGCTCGTCGACCGACTTGCGCAGGAAGGACAGCACCTCGGCCCCGGCCCGTGAGTCCAGGTTCCCGGTGGGCTCGTCACCGAAGATGATCTCCGGGCGGGCGGCGAGGGCACGGGCCACCGCCACACGCTGCTGCTGGCCGCCGGAGAGCTGGGTGGGCCGGTGCTTCAGCCGCTCGGCGAGGCCGACGGTCTCCACGACCTGCCGCAACCAGGCGGCGTCGGGCCTGCGGCCCGCGATGTCCATCGGCAGCGTGATGTTCTCGATCGCGTTGAGCGTCGGGAGCAGATTGAACGCCTGGAAGATGAAGCCGATGCGGTCGCGGCGCAGCTGGGTGAGCTTCTTGTCCTTGAGGCCGGTGATCTCGGTGTCGGCGAGGTGGATCTGCCCCGAGGTCACGGTGTCCAGACCGGCGAGGCAGTGCATCAGCGTCGATTTGCCCGACCCGGACGGCCCCATGATGGCCGTGAACTGCCCGCGGGCGATGTCCACATCGACGTGGTCGAGCGCGACGACCCGGGTCTCCCCCGCCCCGTACGCCTTGACGACCTGCCGCGCCCGCGCTGCGACGGCCGTACGCCCTCCAGTGTCCCCGTGCCTGGGAATCGTTACAGCCGTTGTCACGGTAAGTCTCCTATGTCGGTCGATGCGTGGACGTCTCTGTGTACGTTCCGAGTCTGGTGTGCGAGGGGGGTCCGGCGCGCTGGTGCCCAGCGCAGTCTTCGCAGGGGGTTTTCCCCACCCCACCCCCTGCGGCCGGCCGCATCCCCCCGGTACAGGAACACGCTAGGGAACGGGGCCCCCGCCTCTCGTCCTCCGGCGGGAGGAACCGCCCCCGGCCCCAAGTACGGAGCTCCCCCTAAGGGTTCGGGCCCGCGGACCAGGACCTGGGTAGGGGTGGTCCGCCCCTCGGGCTCCGTCTCCCGTACGGCCGCCTGCGGTGAGAGAGTGTCCTCCGGGAAATAGATGCATAGGGAAGGAACCCCTGTGGGCGGCACGGAAGGCGTCGGCGGTACGGAGAGCCAGGAAGCGGTGCCCGGGACACCCACCACCGGCACGGCACCGGACGCGGCACGCGCCCGCCGCCGGGTCGCGGCGGCCCTGATGCTCGGCATGGGGCTCGCCGCCCTGGACGGCACCATCGTCGCGACCGCCGTCCCGCAGATCGTCGGCGACCTCGGCGGCTTCGCCGTCTTCTCCTGGCTCTTCTCCGGCTATCTGCTCGCCGTCACCGTCACCCTGCCGGTGTACGGGAAGCTCTCCGACACCTTCGGCCGCAAACCCGTCCTGGTCGCGGGCATCATCCTCTTCCTGGTCGGCTCCGTCCTGTGCGCCGCCGCCTGGAACATGGCCGCGCTCATCGCCTTCCGGGTCGTCCAGGGGCTCGGCGGCGGAGCCCTCCAGGGCACGGTGCAGACCATCGCGGCCGACCTGTACCCGCTCAAGGAGCGCCCGAAGATCCAGGCCAAGCTCTCGACGGTCTGGGCCACTTCGGCGGTGGCGGGGCCCGCGGTCGGCGGGCTGCTCGCCTCGTACGCCGACTGGCGCTGGATCTTCCTGATCAACCTGCCCGTCGGCGCGGTCGCCCTCTGGCTGGTGGTCCGCCACCTCCACGAACCGGCCCGGCCGCGCCCCGCCGCCCGTCCCCGGGTCGACTGGGCGGGCGCCCTCGCGGTGTTCGCGACCGGCGCGCTGCTGCTGACCGCGCTCGTCCAGGGCGGCGTCGCCTGGCCGTGGCTCTCCGCGCCCTCGCTCGGGCTGCTGGGGGCGAGCGCCGCGATGGCCGCCCTGACCGTCGTCATCGAGCGGCGGGCCGCCGAACCCGTCATCCCCGGCTGGGTCTGGCGGCGCCGCACCATCGCCTCGGTGAACCTGGCCCTGGGTGCGATGGGGCTGCTCATGGTCGCACCGACGGTCTTCCTGCCGACGTACGCCCAGTCCGTCCTGGGGCTGGGTCCGATCGCCGCCGGGTTCGTCCTGTCGGTGATGACGCTGAGCTGGCCCGTGGCCGCGGCCCTCTCCGACCGGGTCTACAACCGGATCGGCTTCCGCCGCACCGCGATCACCGGCATGTCCGGGGCCCTGCTCGTCCTGCTCTGCTTCCCGCTGCTGCCCTATCCGGGCGCCGCCTGGCAGCCCGCCCTGCTCATGCTGCTGCTCGGCGCGACCCTCGGCCTCTTCCAGCTTCCGCTGATCATCGGCGTCCAGTCCACGGTCGGCTGGACCGAGCGCGGCACCACCACGGCGTCCGTGCTCTTCTGCCGCCAGGTCGGACAGAGCCTGGGCGCCGCCCTGTTCGGCGCCGTGGCCAACAGCGTGCTCGCCTCCCGGCTCACCGCCGCAGCCGTCCCGGGACTGCCGGACGACCTGGACGCCGTCTCGCACGCCCTGGAGGCCCCGGCGTCCCTGTCCGCCGCCGCGACGGACCATCTGCGCCGGGCCGTCGACACCGCGGTCGACCATGTCTTCACGGGCGCCGCGGTCGCCGCCGTACTCGCCCTGCTGATCCTCGTCTTCCTCGCCCCACGCCGCTTCCCGGTCCTGGACGAACACGAAAGCGCTCCCCGTACACCCGCGGACTGAGGGCCGCCCAGGGGACAACTGGCGTGTTACCCACGGTAGTTCACCCGTAACGCTCCCTCTCCGCGATACCCGCGAGTAACGTACGCGCTCCCAACAGCGCACCCGCGCCGCCGCCTTGCAGCCCGCCCCGGGCCCGAGCCATGCAAGGAGCACCACCATGCCGCACAACTCGCACCCCCACCCGGTGCGGCCCCACCGGCCCCCGCCGCCCCGATATCCCGGCGACTACCTCATGCCCTGGCAGAGCTCACCGCCGCCACCACCCGGCCGGCCGGCCACCGCCCCGCGCCCGGCCCCCGCGCCCGGCCGCCACGGCGACCTGCGCCGGCTGCGCACCGCCTACCGCCTGCTGCGCCGCGTCTCCACACTCACCGCACTCGGCTACTTCACCCTCTTCCTCGTACTGTCCGGCTACGCCCCCGGCCTGATGACCCGCCCCGTCGGGGACAGCGGACTCACCACCGGCCTCGCCCTCGGCCTGGGCCAGCTCCCCGTCGCTCTCGCCGCCGTCGCCGTCTACGAACGGACCGCCCGCCGCACCGTCGACCCGCTCTGCGCCGGACTCCGCGACCGGGCCGGACCCACCGGCCCACCGGCTGGCGACCACAGAAGGGGGACGGGCCGGTGAACGGCTTCGAGGAGTCCGCCCGGACGCTGTCCCTGACCGCGTTCATCGCCGTCGCCAGCATCACCCTGCTGCTCTGCGTCATGACCGGACCCGACCGCGACGACCTCGACGGCTTCTGCACCGGCCACCGCTCGCTCTCACCCCTGCGGGGCGGCCTCGCCATCGCCGGCGACTACCTCTCCGCCGCCACCGTCCTCGGCACCACCGGAGTCATCGCCCTCACCGGCCACGACGGCCTCGTGCTCGCCCTCAGCACCGCGCTCTCCCTGGTCCTGCTGATGTTCCTGCTCGCCGAACCCCTCCACAACGCGGGCCGGTTCACCATGGGCGACATGCTCACCCGGCGCACCCCAGGCCGGGCCGCCCGCATCACGTCCTGCGCCGTCACCCTCGCCGCCCTGCTGCCGCTCATGGTCGTCCAGCTCTCCGGCAGCGGCGACCTGCTCGCCTTCATGCTCGGCTTCGACAGCTCCGGCTTCCGCACCGGATCCATCATCACCCTCGGCATCCTCATGACCGGCTACGCGGCCATCGGCGGCATGCGGGGCACCGCCGTCATCCAGATCATCAAGACCCTCGCGCTCCTCGGCGCGTGCCTCCTCGTCTCCGCCCTCGTCCTCGACCGCTTCGACTGGGACACCGCCGCACTCCTGCGCGCCGCCACCGCCGGCAGCGGCGCGGGCAGCGCCTACCTGCACTCCGGGCTCCAGTTCGGCGGCAACGACCTCGACATGATCAGCTCCGAACTGACCGTCGTGCTCGGCGCCGCCTGCCTCCCCCACATCACCATGCGGATGACCGGCGCGAGCGACGCCCGCGCCGTCCGCCGCTCCCTGTCCTGGGCGGTCTGCGTCGTCGCCGGACTCTGCCTGCTCCTCGCCGTCATCGGCTTCGGCGCCGCAGCCCTCGTCGGGCACGACCGCATCACCGCCGCCGGAGCCCAGGGCAACAGCGCGATCCTCCAGGTCACCGGCGCCGTCGCGGGCGGCGGCAAGGCCGGGGCGCTCGTCGTCACCACCATGACCACGGCGATCTTCCTGACCCTGCTCGCCTCCGTCGCGGGAATGATCCTGGCCTGCGCCAACTCCCTCGCCCACGACCTCTTCGCCCACGGCCTGCGCCCCGGGAAACCCGTCGGCGACCGGCGGGGCACCGCCACCGCACGGGGCGCGGCGATCGGCGTGGGAGCACTCGCCATCGCCCTCGCCGTGCCGGCCAGACACTGGAACGTCCAGGCCCTGGTGACCCTGTCGTTCTGCATCGGGGCATCCGCCATCGCCCCGGCGCTCGTCTACAGCATGTTCTGGCGCCGCTTCACCCGCACCGGCCTGCTCTGCACCCTCATCGGCGGCACCGCCTGCGTACTCGTCCTGATCACCGGCATCAACCTCGTCTCCGGCTCCCCCGGCTCCGTCTTCCCCGACCGCGACTTCAACTGGTTCCCCCTCACCACGACCGGCCTGGTCTCCATCCCCTTCGGCTTCCTGGCCGGCTGGCTCGGCACCGTACGCGGCCGGAACACCGACCCCGCGGGACAACGCCGCCAGTACGAGGCGGCGGAACCCTGGATCCTCGCGGGAGCCCCGCCCGCCCGACGCCGGTGAACCCGGCGGCAGAAGCCCGCAGAACCCTGCCCGCGCCTACTCCACGGACCCCGCCACCGCACGCCCCGTCAACGCCGCCAGCGAACTGCGTACGTGCGCCATGTGCGCCTGCACCTCCTCGCGGCCCTCCTCGTGCTCCCGCAGCACCCGCTCGGTCTCCCGCACGATCCGCTCCTCCGCCAGCCTGGCCGCCGACACCAGCTGCGCCGCCCGCGCCTCCGCGTCCTCCTGGCCGTGCCTGGCCGCCTCCTCCGCGTCCGCGAGCTCCCGCCGCGCCCGCGCCAGCAGCGCCTCACCACGGGCCGTCAGCTCCGCCTCGCGCTCCGCCGCCGCGGCCTCCGCCGCGGCGAACCCGGCGTCCGCCGCCTTGCCCCGGTCACCGTGCTCCTGCTCCTGGTGCGCCAGCACACTCGCCGTACGCCGACGCGTGCCCTCCATCTCCGCTTCCGCCGCACCCCGCACCTCGGCCGCCTCCCGGCGCGCGTCCTCCACCAGCTCCGCGGCCGAACCCCGCGCCCCCGCCAGCACCTCGTCAGCACCGGCGTCCGCCGCCGCCCGCACCGCGCCCGCCCGCTCGCGCGCCGTCTCACGGACCTCCCGGCCCGCCGAGTCCGCCGCGTCCCGCAGCGCCTGACCCTCCTCCTGCGCGGCGCCCAGCACCGCCTCGGCCTCGGCCTCCGCCAGCGCCAGGATCTGCCGCGCCCGCTCCCCCAGGGACTGATACGTCTGCGGAGCGAGGGAGGCGACCACCTCACCCAGCCGCGCCGACTCCTCGGCCAGCTCATCGGCCAGCACCCTCAGCCGGGACAGCCGGTCCAGGGCCCCGTCCCGCTCGGCGGACAGCGAGGCCACCATGCGGTCCACCTGCTCAGGACGGTAACCACGCCCCCGTACAGCCACGAAACCGTGCCCGGACACCGGTCCACCACTCATCCCTGAAGCCCTCTTTCCCGCTCTCCGACGCCCCGACCATGACGCAATACGTCAAGGATGCGGTAATTGGCCCGGAAGTCGGAATCGATCAGCTGCTTTCAGGACGAGAGCGTTCCGAATCACAGAACCGCACACAAAAGGCGCCTGCCCCCAAAAGGAACAGACGCCTCTCGCACACAACCGGTCGGATCAGAGCAGCCCGTCCCACATCTGCTCCAGCAGAACCGACCACCAGCTCTCCGGCGACGCCAGCGCAGCCGGATCGACCGCCACCAGCTGAGCCTGGAAATCAACCGTCCAACGGCCCGCCTGCTCCGGATTCAGCCCGTACCGCAACCGCCACATCCGGCCCAGCAACGCCATCGACCGCACGAACTCGGGCAGCCCCGTGTTCACGAACTGCGGCGGCACCGGCGACCCACCCGGACCCGCCTCCACCGGAACGGCCACGATGTTCGCCGTCCCGTACTGCACACAGATCGCCCGGCCGAAGTCCGAACCCATCACCAGATACGAACCCGCGTCCGACGCCGGCTGCACCTGCCGCTGCGCCGCCAGCTCCGCCAGCGTCGGCACCACAGGATGCCCCGGCTGCGCCCAGAAGAACGGCCCGAAATCGGCGGGCAGCCCCGCCCACACCAGCGTCTGCGCCACGACCTCGGGCACACCCTGACGGGACACCGCCCGCTGGTCGAACCGCAGCACACCCGGACCGAACGCCCCGTGCAGCTCCTCCGCCAGCGCCTCCGGCCGAACCGGCATCGCGGGCGGCATCTGCGGCAACGGCGCCCGCACCGGAGCGGACCGCGCCGGACCGTCCGCCACCTGATGCAGCTCACCCTGATGCGTCAGCAGATGCTGCATGCCCTGCTGCCGGCTCGCGTGATCCGTCCCGTACGGCGCCACACTCGTGATCCGGACCTGCGGCCAGGTCTCCCGGATCATCCGCGCACAGTACCCACCGGGCAGCTCGCACGACTCCAGCTCCGTGTGCAACTCGATGACCTGCTGCGGCGGCACACCCATCGCCCGCAGCTCGTGCAGCATCTGCCACTCCGGATGCGGAGTACCCGGCGCCGAACGCCGGATCAGCTGCTGCTCACTGCCGTCGGCCGCACGGAAGCGCAGCACGGCCTGATAGCCGGGCCCGACCGTCGGCTGACCCGGCGGCTGCTGCGGGTAGCCGTACCCACCGGGCGGCGGCGGAGTGTGCGGACCCGGCACACCAGGAGGCGGCGTCGCCCCGGGACCGACCTGACCGGGACCCGCCAGCATCGTCGCGGCATGGTGCACCCCGCCACCCGGAGGCGGCGTCGCGCCCGGAGGAGGGCCGGGCGGACCGGGAGGACCCGGAGGCGGCGTGGAACCGGGCGGAGGCGGCATCGCACCCTGAGCGCCAGGAGCACCCTGGGCCCCAGGGGCACCCGGAGGACCGGGCGGACCGGGAGGACCCGGAGGACGCGGCGCGTTCGGGCCGCCGATGCTCGCGTCGGCGAACATCGTCGCGGCCTGGTGCATCCCGCCACCCGGAGGCGGCGTCGAACCCTGCGGGGGTCCCGGAGGGCCGGGAGGACCAGGAGGACCGGGAGGCTGAGGCGCACCCGGAGCCCCGGGCGGACCCAGCTGCGAGACCAGCTGCGTCGGCAGGTACCCACCCGCCGGCGCACCGGGCGCACCCGGACCCGACGGCGGCGCGGACACCCCCGGCGTACCCGGCGCACCGGGCGGCGGCGGAGTCGTCGACGCCGGCCCCCGCACACCCCTCGGCTCCACGACAGCCTTGCTCGTCGCCGCATCGGAGATGTCCCCCGCACCGGCACCAGGACCGGGACCAGAAGGCCCCGGCGCCCCCGGCGGCGGCGCAAACGGGTCCAGCCCCGGAACCAGCGCCGTCGGCGGCAGCTGACTGCCACCCGACATCAACGCGGTCGGCGCCTCCGCGGACACCACCGGCGGCGGAGTCCCGTCATCGTCCGAACCCGAGAGCGGGGGCGCGAACACCGTCGCCGGCAGCGCCACACCACCCTCGTCGCCCGCCGCGTTCGTGTCCGTACCCGCCCAGGGAGTCCCCGAGGCAGGCACACCGTCCGACGCCGTCGGCTCATGATCCGGCTGCCCACCGGCCGCCGGCCACGCACGCGCACCCGCACCGGAGCCGGCCTGCGCGGGAACAGAAGGAGAAGAAGACGAAGAAGCCGGATCACCGGAGGACGGCGCATCCGCCCCCGCACGACGATCCGGAATCCCCAGCTTGTCCGCCGCCTCCTGAAGCCACTCCGGCGGACTCAGCAAGAACGACGTCTGATTCAGATCGATACGCTGCGGCGGCTCCGGAGCCGGCTCCGCCACCGCGGACACCCCGTACTCCTCCTCGTACCGCCGGATCACCTCACCCACCGGCAGCCCCGGCCACAACGTGGCCTCACCACTGTCACGGGCGATCACCAGCCGCTGACGGCCCCCGTCCGAAACCGGACCCTCGGCCCGGTCCTCGGCCCACACCACAAAACCCAGCTCGAACTCACGGACCCGGACCTCACGATGCTGATACGCGGGCACATCACCGTTGACCCACTCATCCGCCCGCTCCTGCGCCTGCGCGAACGTCACCACCGCGCTCACCCCTCCACCGGGACGGCCCGCGCGAAGCCACCGTCCACCATCAGGTTCGCCACCGTCTCCAGCTCCGGCGGATTGCCCGCGAGACGCTGGAGGAAAGCATCGAAGTCCTCACCGCACGGCAGCAGCAGCCGGTCCACCCGCTCCTGCACACCCCAGCCGTCCTGGTCCCGCGCATCGTCGTAGGCGCAGAACCACACCGACCCCACACCGCCGCCCCGGACCTTCACGGCCAGAATGCCGCCCTGGACGAAACCCACGCCCAGGAAATCCTTCGTGAAGTGATCCCGCAGACACTTGTTCACGTACACCAGGTCGTTCATCGCGGCTTCCTCACGCACCGTGAAGAACGGCTGGTCCACCAGCAGCCCCAGCTCCGCGTCCAGCGCGGCACCCACCGGAGCCGAACCGCCCGCCGCCTTCAGGAACGAACGGTACGCACCCGGAAGGCGATACCCGAGATCCTCCTCGACCCCCAGGATCTGCTGCTCACCCACGGCGACAGCACCCTTCGGCAGCCGGAAGTGAGCGGGCCTCGTCTCCTGCAACGGCCTCGTACCCCGACGGTTCTGATCCACCGGAGTCGTCGCCAGACCGCCGTGATGACGCAGCAGCGCCTTCACCTCGACCGGAACCAGCTCCATCCGCCGGCCACCCGCCACGTGATGCCACGTCCAGCCGTGCGGAGTCGCCACCGCGGGAATCGTGTCCCACAGCTCATGACCGCTCGCCGCGAGCGCCGCGTTCGCCGACACGTAGTCCGTCAGCCGCAGCTCGTCGATCCCGAAACCCGGAGGCGGATCAGCGATCTCCGCGGCGGCACGCGCATACGGCGAAAGCACCGGATAGCCGTTCCCGTCCACCTGCACACCTCTGGGGTGGCGGGACGCCCGGACAGGATCCGGGAAATGCACGACCTGCCCGGCATAGGCCGCGTTCGGTGGCGCGGCTTGCTGCCCGAGCCGACCTGTCGTCATGGCGGTTGCCCCCTGCTGCGTCTGGTGTTCCGCACAGCCTATGCGGTGGCGCAACCAGGCCACCCGCCCCCGCACCCCCACTCACCCAACGTCACCGACGCGTGACGGACGCGCGACAACCGGGCCACCCGCCCACGACACGAAGACACGTTTCACCCACCCAGCTTCCCCACCACCCTGCATATTTGGCAGGCTGTCCCCCGCAACTCGGGGGATTGCAGGGAGGGACAACAGCACCATGCGCACAGCACAAACAGTCACATCCGGAGACCCACGACTCAGTTGGAGCACCACCGAGCCCAGCCGCCCACCCCAGCTCCACCACCGCCGCGACGGCATCCTGCCCGCCGTGGCCGCAGCCCTGTCCGTACGCGGAGAAACCCTCACCTGCACCGCAGGCAAAGGCGACCAGCCCCCGGTCCTCCACCCCCTCGTACAGGACTTCCTCGACACCCTCGCCACCAACCAGCGCGAACGCTTCACCGGACGCTGCCCCGAAGCCATACTCCTGTCACGACAGCTCACCGCAGCCGACGACAGCCGCTCCAAACGCGCCCAGCGCAAACCCCTCACCAACGGCGAGGCCCGCCGCGCGCTCAAACACGCCCGCCTCACCGCCCGCCGCATCCGCGAGGACGGCGACCCCCTCCACGGCACGTACGCGCCACCCTGCCGCTCCTGCACCGAGATGCTCGCCCACTTCGGCGTACGCCCCGTCGACCTCACCCACGGTGCGGCGACCACAGCCGAGAAGGGCTGAGCAACAGCACCATGCACGAACGAATCGACGTACCCGCCCAGCAGGACCGCACCTCCACCACCCGCTTCCCCGTCGCCGTGGACGCCGCGCTCCGCGACGCCGGATGGCAGCCCGGACGCTGGGACATCCGGCAGGCCGAGGAATGGGCCGACGCCCTGCGCTCCCACGCGTCCCCCGCCGGACACCAGCACGCCGTGTTCCCCGCGGCCGTCGAAGCCTGGGCCGAATTCGGCGGACTCCGCATCAGCTCCACCGCACCCGGCCGGCAGATCGCCACCGCCACCGTGCACATCGACCCGCTCAGCGGCCTCCACCTCGCACGTACCCTCGGCGACCTCGGACGCGCACTCGAAACAGAGGTCGCACCCCTCGGCCAAGAAGGCGACGGACAGGCCGTCCTCGCCATCGACAGCGAAGGACGCGTCTACTCCATCGACCACACCGGAGACTGGTACCTCGGCTCCGACATCGACCGCGCCTTCGAAACACTCATGACCGGCGTACAACCGGCCAGACTCACCTCGGGCTGAGACCACCCGGACCGGACCCCGGACCGGCCCAGCCCCGAACCGGCCCAACCCCAGACCCAGCCCCAGGGCCGAGGCAGCCCCACAGGCCGCCGCCCCCTCAGACCCCCGCCGCCCCACCGTCCGGCAGCACCGCCGACACCCGGAAACCACCCGCGTCAGTCGGCCCCGACACGAACACACCCCCGAGCCCCAGCACCCGCTCCCGCATCCCCACCAGACCGTTCCCCCCACTCGGCAGCCCCGCATCCGCCGTCACACCGTCCGACGGACCGTTCTCCACCTGCATCGCCACCTCGGACCCCCGATGCGCCAGCCGCACCCACGTCCTCGCACCCGCCGCATGCTTGTGGACGTTCGTCAACGCCTCCTGCACCACCCGGTACGCCGTCTGCTCCACCTCCGGGGCATACGGACGCAGCTCCCCCTCCACCGACAGCTCCACCGTCATCCCCGCATCCCGGGACTGCGCCACCAGCGCCTCCACCTCACGCAGACGCGGCCCGTCCTCCGCCACCATCTCCGCGACCGCCGCGGCAACACGCCCCACCGACGCCAGCGGCACCCGGCCCGACCGCGGAGCCACCAGCGCGTCCCCGCTCCGCAGCACCCCGAGCATCTCCCGCAGCTCCGTCAACGCCTGCCGGCCCATGTCACCCACCAGCGCCGCATTGCGCACCGCCTTCGCCGGATCCTTCGGAGCCACCGCCTGCAACGCCGCCGCGTGCACCACCATCAGACTCACCCGGTGCGCCACCACGTCGTGCATCTCCCGCGCGATCCGCGTCCGCTCCTCCGTACGCGCCCACTCGGCCCGCTCCTCCGCACGGTCCGCCAGCAGCGACAGCTCCCGCTCCAGCGAATCCGCACGCTCCCGCAGGCTCTCCATCAGCCTGCGCCTGGCCCCGATGTAGAGCCCGAAGAGCACCGAGGGCGCCGTCAGCCCCAGCGACATGAAGAGGGACACCACCGGGACGTACCAGAACCCGGGCCCGAAGTCGGCATGGGCGTCCATACTCTGCCGGAGCCGCACGTACGACACGATGAACGTGCCGACCAGCGTCATCCCCGTCAGCACCACCGTGATCCGCCGCGGCACCTCGGAAGCCGCCAGGGTGTACAACCCGACGATCCCCATCAGGAAACCCATCTCGGCCGGCGTCGTCGCGATCGACACCAGCACCACGGCGATCGGCCACCGCCTGCGCAGCACCAGCACCGACCCCGCCGCCAGCCCGAACAGCACCGCCAGCGGCACCGGCAACCCGGTGTCCCCGGCGAACTCCACCCCCTCCAGCGCACACTCCAGCGCCGAAAGAAGCGCCAGTCCCACGTCCAGGGCGACACTGCGCCGCCGCTCCCACCACCAGTAGCCGCGGGTGGTCTGCCCCGCCGCTTCCTGGTCTGCCCCCGTTGCGGTCATGGCATCCAGCGTACGGGCGGGCGCATCTCTTTTTCCGGAGACTCCAAGAGCACAGAAAGTGACTGGTCAAGCCGTAAACGCAGGTAATCGCACGATCCGGCGAACCGAGCGCCTTTTCGACCCGGACGTCCGCATTCCGGACGAGGCTGTCCGTATGACACATGCCACTGGCAAGTACGCGGACTTCGAGGGCCTGCGGGAGAAGGCGGTCGCGCTGCGGCGGGAGGGCCTCAGCCGCCGCCAGATCCGCGACCGGCTGCACGTCGACAACAACGACATCCTGAACCGGCTCCTGGAGGGCGAGCCCGCCCCGGAGTGGACGAAACGCCCCAACGCGAAGGACGACCTACGAGCCAAGGCCCGGGAGCTGCGGCTCCAGGGGATGACCTACGACCAGATTCAGGTGGAGCTGGGGTGCTCGAAGGGTTCGATCTCGCTCTGGGCGCGGGACCTGCCGAAGCCGGTCCGCAGCCGAAGCGCCATCGAGCAGGCCCGGCTTGCCGGGCGCCTGCGCTGGGATCACGAACTGGCCGTGCGCGACGAGGAGCGGCAGCGGACGAAGGCCGCTGCGCAGGCAGCGATCGGCAACCTCACGGATCGGGAGCTTCTCCTCATCGGCGTAGGCCTCTACTGGTCCGAGGGGGCGAAGGACAAACCGTACGACCGCCGGGAGAACCTGGCGTTCGTCAATAGCGACCCAGGCATGATCGAGACCTATCTGGCCTGGCTGGCCGTGGTGGGGGTCACGCCTGACCGCATCTGCTTCCGAGTCATGATCCACGAGACAGCAGAGGTCGAGGCCGCCGAACGCTACTGGGCGGAGCTTGTGGGAATCGACGCCTCAGCGCTCCAGAAGACCACGCTGAAGAAGCACAACCCCAAGACCTCTCGCAAGAACACCGGCGAGACCTACCACGGATGTCTGGTGATCCGTGTTTCTCAAGGTGCGGAGTTGTACCGTCGAGTTGAAGGCTGGTGGCGCGGAATCGTGGATCAGGCCCAACTCCGCCTCAGGTAGGGTCTGACGCAGTGATCCGCCGTGGGGTAGCGGCATCCCGCAGGCCTTTGGAGCCTTGAGACGCTGGTTCGAATCCAGCCGGCGGAGCCCACGCATCGGGCCCCGACCTCACCGGTCGGGGCCCGCGCTCGTTTCGGGCATATACGCCCCCGGTATCCTGCGGATGTCCACCACCCGAAGCCGAAGGGCACATCCGTGAGCGCCACAAGCCCGGCCGCCGTCGTCGTCCTCGCAGCGGGTGAGGGCACCCGCATGAAGTCGAAGACCCCCAAGGTCCTGCACGAGATCTCCGGGCGCTCGCTCGTCGGACATGTCGTCGCCGCCTCCCGTGAGCTCGACCCCCAGCACCTCGTCGTGGTCGTCGGCCATGCCAGCGAGCAGGTCACCGCTCACCTCTCCGCCGGGGAGACCCCCGTGCGCACCGCGTACCAGGCCGAGCAGAACGGGACCGGCCACGCCGTCCGCATCGCTCTCGAAGAGCTCGGCGGAACCGTCGAGGGCACCGTGATCGTGGTCTGCGGCGACACCCCGCTGCTCTCCGGCGAGACGCTCTCCGCGCTGGCCGCCACCCACGCCGCCGACGCGAACGCCGTCACCGTGCTGAGCGCCGAGGTCCCGGACTCGACCGGCTACGGCCGGATCGTCCGTGACGCGGCCACCGGTGCCGTCACCGAGATCGTCGAGCACAAGGACGCCACCGACGCCCAGCGCGCGATCCGGGAGATCAACTCCGGCGTCTTCGCCTTCGACGGCCGGCTGCTGAGCGAGGCCCTCGGCAAGGTGCGCACGGACAACAGTCAGGGCGAGGAGTACCTCACCGACGTGCTGTCGATCCTGCGTGAGGACGGGCACCGCGTCGGGGCGTCCGTGGCGGGCGACCACCGGGAGATCCTGGGCATCAACAACAGGCTCCAGCTCTCCGAGGCCCGGCGGCTGCTCAACGAGCGGCTGCTGGAGCGGGCGATGCTGGCCGGCGTAACGGTCGTGGACCCGGCGTCGACCCTGATCGACGCGACGGTGACGTACGAGCGTGACGCGGTCGTGCACCCCGGTACGCAGCTGCTCGGCTCGACCCACCTCGCGGAGGACTCCGAGGTCGGCCCGAACTCGCGCCTGAAGGACACCGTGGTCCACGCGGGCGCCCGGGTGGACAACACGGTCTCGGACAGCGCCGAGGTGGGCCCCGGGGCGTCCGTGGGTCCGTTCGCCTATCTGCGGCCCGGGACGCGGCTCGGCTCGAAGGCGAAGGCCGGGACGTACGTCGAGATGAAGAACGCGACGATCGGCGAGGGCACGAAGGTGCCGCACCTGAGCTATGTCGGGGACGCGACGATCGGCGACCACACCAACATCGGCGCCGCGAGCGTCTTCGTGAACTACGACGGGGTGGCCAAGCACCACACCACGATCGGGTCCCACTGCCGGACCGGGTCGGACAATATGTTTGTGGCGCCTGTCACGGTCGGGGACGGCGTTTACACGGCTGCCGGTTCGGTCATCACCAAGGATGTGCCGGCAGGTTCGCTGGCCGTCGCCCGGGGCCAGCAGCGGAATATCGAGGGCTGGGTCGCCCGGAAGCGTCCCGGGAGCGCGGCGGCTCAGGCCGCTCAGGCTGCCGCACGGGAGACCGACGGCGAAAGCTGACCGGAAACAGGTGCGCCAAAGGCGGCGTACCGTGATAGATGCTCACCCATTTCGGCTGGCTCGTCGCACATCGGGACACATGCGTGCGGTGCCAGATACACGTCTGAGGAGACTGTGCTGTGACCGGGATCAAGACGACCGGCGAGAAGAAACTGATGCTCTTCTCCGGCCGCGCCCACCCCGAGCTGGCCGAGGAGGTCGCACACCAGCTGGGTGTCGGCCTCGTGCCGACGAAGGCCTTCGATTTCGCCAACGGTGAGATCTACGTCCGCTTCCAGGAGTCCGCTCGTGGCGCGGACTGCTTCCTGATCCAGAGCCACACGGCTCCGATCAACAAGTGGATCATGGAGCAGCTGATCATGCTGGACGCGCTGAAGCGTGCGTCGGCGCGGTCGGTGACGGTGATCGTGCCGTTCTACGGTTATGCCCGTCAGGACAAGAAGCACCGTGGCCGTGAGCCGATCTCGGCCCGTCTGGTGGCGGACCTGATGAAGACGGCGGGTGCGGACCGTGTCCTCACCGTCGATCTGCACACGGACCAGATCCAGGGCTTCTTCGACGGTCCGGTGGACCACCTGTTCGCGCTGCCGATCCTGGCGGACTACGTGGGTGCGAAGGTCGACCGGTCGAAGCTGACGGTGGTCTCTCCGGACGCGGGCCGGGTGCGGGTCGCGGACCGCTGGTGCGACCGTCTGGACGCGCCGCTGGCGATCGTGCACAAGCGCCGTGACAAGGACGTGCCGAATCAGGTCAGCGTCCACGAGGTCGTGGGTAACGTCGAGGGCCGGGTGTGTGTCCTGGTCGACGACATGATCGACACGGGTGGCACGATCTGCGCCGCGGCGGACGCCCTGTTCGCGCACGGTGCCGAGGACGTCATAGTGACCGCGACGCACGGTGTGCTGTCGGGTCCGGCGGCCGATCGTCTGAAGAACTCGAAGGTGAGCGAGTTCGTCTTCACGGACACGCTGCCGACGCCGGGTGAGCTGGAGATCGACAAGATCACGGTGCTCTCGATCGCTCCGACGATCGCGCGCGCGGTGCGTGAGGTGTTCGAGGACGGTTCGGTGACGAGCCTCTTCGAGGAGCAGGGTTAAACCTCGGGGCCGGGTGCTGCGGGGTGATGAGCCCCGGGTGACCGCCTTCGGGTGATCGACTTTGGGCGCGGCCTCCCCGCCGGGTAGACTCAGTGAGTTGCTCGGCGAGGGAGGCCGTTCTCATGCGTGGTCATGGGATTCGGTGGTCCGTTATCGACGCGCTCTTCGTAGCAGGCCTGTCGTGGGCCGGGTGACCATCGGTTTTTCGTCACCTTACGAGGAGTGCAGCATGGCTGAGATCAAGCTCGACGCAACGGTCCGTACGGAGTTCGGCAAGGGCGCTGCCCGTCGTACCCGTCGTGCCAACCTGGTTCCCGGTGTGGTCTACGGCCACGGTGCCGAGCCGGTTCACATCAACCTGCCGGGTCACGAGCTGCTTCTCGCGCTCCGTACCGCCAACGTCCTGATCGGTCTGGAGATCGACGGCAAGGACGCCCTGGTGATCCCGAAGGCCGTGCAGCGCAACGCCATCAAGGGCAACATCGAGCACGTCGACCTGCTGACCGTGAAGCGCGGCGAGAAGGTCAACGTCGAGATCGCGGTGCACGCCGAGGGCGACCTGGCGCCGGGTGCCAACCTGCTGGAGTACGTGCAGAACACGCTGCTCGTCGAGGCCGAGGCCACGCACATCCCCGAGTCCGTGACGGTTTCGGTCGCGGGCCTGGACGCCGGTGACTCGATCCTCGCGAAGGACATCCCGCTCCCCAAGGGTTCGGTGCTGGCGGGCGACGAGGAGGCCGTCGTGCTCCAGGTCGTGGCCGCGCAGGCCGAGGAGGCCCCGGCCGAGGGTGCCGAGACCGAGGCTGCCGAGGCCTGAGCCTCGCCCCACCTGCTTGACTGACGGGGTGGCGGTTCCCTTCCGGGGTTCCGCTGCCCCGTTTTCCTGTATCGATCTGTCTGTACGCACTGCGAGGAGACCGAGTTCTGATGTCCGAAGCCACCGACCCCTGGCTGATCGTGGGCCTCGGTAATCCCGGCCCCGACTATGCGGCGAACCGGCACAACGTGGGGTTCATGGTCGCCGATCTTCTCGCGGAGCGGATCGGGGGTTCGTTCAAGCGGGCTCAGAAGGCGCAGGCGCAGGTGCTGGAGGGGCGGGTCGGTCCGCCGGGGCCGTCGAGCCGCCGGGTGGTGCTGGTGAAGCCGATGTCGTACATGAATCTGTCGGGTGGTCCGGTGACGGCTTTGCGGGACTTCTACAAGGTGCCTACGGATCATGTGGTGGCGGTGCATGACGAGTTGGACATCGATTTCGGGATGTTGCGGCTGAAGCTGGGTGGCGGTGACAACGGGCACAACGGGCTGAAGTCGATGACGAAGGCGATGGGTCCGGATTATCACCGGGTGCGTTTCGGGATCGGCCGGCCGCCGGGGCGGATGCAGGTCGCGGATTTCGTGCTGAAGGATTTCTCGGGTGCGGAGCGCAAGGAGCTCGCGTATCTGGTGGACCGGGCGGCGGATGCGGTGGAGTCGTTGCTGGACGAGGGGCTGGAGCGGGCTCAGTCCGCGTACAACTCCTGACATTCCAGTGGGTACGTGGGTGTTTTTCGGCCACAGGTTGACCGAGGGGAGCGCTCTGCCCAAGGATCGGCGTCCATGAAGCGGAGTTCCTCGCACCGGATGCTGGCTCATGGCCGTACGTTCGCCGCGGGCTGTGTCGTGCTGTTGCTGCTGGTGGCCGGTGTGTGGGCGTCGTGGGACACGGCGCACCACGTGGTCCTGGCCAAGGGCCGTGAGCACGGCACGATGGCGGTCACGGAGTGCGGTGAGGACGCGTGTTCGGGGTCGTTCTCGCCGGACGCGGATTCGCAGGACCGGTCCGAGGTGACGATCGAGCGGTCGGTGGCGGCGCGGAAGGGCGACCGTTTCCCCGTGGTGGTGAAGCCCGGCACGGGTGATGTGGTGAGGACGGGTGTGCCGGGCTTTCTGCATGCCTGGGTGCCGCTGGGCGGGGCGTTGCTGATGGCCGCGCTGATGATCGGCGGAGGGCTGCGGCTGACGCGGACGGCGTGGGGTACGGGAACGGCGGGTGCGGTCCTGTTGATGGCGACGTTCATCGCTCTCTGACAGGTCCGCACCCGCCGTTCCTCGTCACTGGCCGGCGGTGCCGGCCTGGGTCAGCCGGTGTTGCGCAGACCCGCGGCGACGCCGTTCACGGTGAGCAGCAGGGCGCGGGCGAGCAGCGGGTCGGGCTCCTCGCCCCGTTCGGCGGCCTGGCGCTGGCGGGCGAGCAGGGAGACCTGGAGGTAGGAGATCGGGTCCAGGTAGGCGTCGCGGATGGCGAAGGTCTGCTGGAGCACCGGGTTGGTGTCGAGGAGTTCCTTGCCGCCGGTGATCTTGAGGACTTCCTGCACGGTGAGTGCGTGCTCGGCCTCGATGACGTCGAAGACGTGCTTGAGTTCGTCGGGGACGAGGGTGTCGACGTAGTGCCTGGCGATGCGCAGGTCGGTCTTGGCGAGGGTCATCTCGACGTTGGAGAGGAAGTTCTGGAAGAAGTGCCACTGTTCGTGCATTTCTTCGAGGACGGTGTCGAGTCCGGCTTCGCGCAGGGCCTTGAGGCCTGAGCCGACGCCGAACCAGCCGGGGACGATCTGGCGGGACTGGGTCCAGCCGAAGACCCAGGGGATGGCGCGGAGTCCGTCGAGGGAGACGCCGGAGCCGGGGCGGCGGGAGGGCCGCGAGCCGAGGTGGAGGTCGGCGAGCTGGTCCACGGGGGTGGAGGCGAGGAAGTACGTCGGGAGGTCGGGGTCCTCGACCAGCTTGCGGTAGGCGGCGTGGGCGGCGTCGGAGACGGTGTCCATGGCCGCGTCCCAGCGGGCGAGCGCCTCGTCGGACTGGCGGGGCGCGGTGTGCAGTGCGGAGGCCTGGAGGGTGGCCGCGACGGTCAGTTCCAGGTTCTCGCGGGCGAGGGCGGGGATGAGGTACTTGTCGGAGATGACCTCGCCCTGTTCGGTGACCTTGATCTCGCCCTCCAGGGTGCCCCAGGGCTGGGCGAGGATCGCGTCGTGCGAGGGGCCGCCGCCGCGGCCGACGGTGCCGCCGCGGCCGTGGAAGAGGCGCAGGCGTACGCCGTAGCGGTGGGCGACGTCGCGGAGGCGGCGCTGGGCGCGGTGGATCTCCCACTGGGAGGTGGTGATGCCGCCGAACTTGGAGGAGTCGGAGTAGCCGAGCATGACCTCCTGGACGTCGCCGCGCAGGGACACGAGGCGGCGGTAGGAGGGGTCGGCGAGCATCTCGTCGAGGATGACGTCGGCCGCGCGGAGTTCGTCGGTGGTTTCGAGGAGGGGGACGATGCCGATCTTGGCCCAGCCGGCGTGGAGGTCGATGAGTCCGGCTTCGCGGGCGAGGACGGCGGCGGCGAAGACGTCGTCGGCGCCCTGGCACATCGAGATGATGTAGGACTCGATGACTTCGGGGCCGAAGCGCTCGAAGGCCTGCTTGATGGTGTGGAAGACGCCGAGGGTCTTCTCGCCGGCGGCGTCGAGCGGGGCCGGGGTGGGGGCGAGGGGGCGGCGGGAGCGGAGTTCCTTGGCGAGGAGCTTCTGCCGGTAGTCGCGGGGCATGTCGGCGTAGCGCCAGGACTCCTCGCCGAGGCGGTCGAAGAGCTGGCCGAGCGTGTGGTGGTGGGCGTCGGCGTGTTCGCGGACGTCCATGGTGGCGAGCTGGAGGCCGAACGCGGTGAGCGTGCGGATGGTGCGGTCCATGCGGCCGTCGGCGAAGAGTCCGCCGCGGTGTTCGCGCAGGGAGGTCTGGATGAGGGCCAGGTCGGCGATGAGTTCGGCGGTGCCGAGGTAGTCGCAGCCGGGGCGGTGCGGGGTGCCGGAGGCGAGGCGCTCGCGGGTGTTGACGAGCTTCTGGCGGACGCAGGTGGCCTTGAGGCGGTAGGGCTCCTCGGCGTTCAGCCGCTTGTAGCGGGGGCTGATCTCGGGGAGGCGCTCCAGGTCGGTCTGGAGGGAGGTGAGGAGCTCGTCGGTGGCTCCGGTGTAGCGGATGGAGTTGGAGAGCAGTCCGCGCAGCTGGTCGACGAGTTCGAGGGCGTCGGTGATGCCGTGCTCGTGCTGGAGGATCAGCACGTCCCAGGTGACGGCGGGCGTCACGTTGGGGTTGCCGTCGCGGTCGCCGCCGATCCAGGTGCCGAAGGTGAGGGGGCGGGTGCCGGCGGGCAGTTCGACGCCGACGCGCTCCAGTTCGGCGGCCAGGTCCTCCAGGACGTCGCCCACGGCGTTGGCGTGGAGTTCGTCGAGGTAGTAGATGGCGTTGCGGGCCTCGTCGGCGGGCTCCGGGCGGACGACGCGGAGTTCGTCGGTCTGCCAGATGAGGTCGATGTTCTCGGCCAGGCGGATGTCCTGGCGTCGGCGGTCGGCCTCGATGACGGGGGTTTCGAGGAGCTCGGCGATGCGGCGGAGCTTGTTGAGCACGGAGCGGCGTGCGGCTTCGGTGGGGTGTGCGGTGAAGACGGGCCGGACGTTGAGGTTCTTGACCGTCTCGCGCAGGTGGTCGGGGTCGGCGTCCTTGAGGCGGTCGGCGGTGCGGGCGAGGAGCCCGCCTTCGGCGGCCCGGCGGTCGCGCATCTCGTGGGCGCGGTGGACCTGCTCGGTGACGTTGGCGAGGTGGAAGTAGGTGGAGAAGGCGCGGACGAGCTGCGCCGCGGTCTCCAGGTCCGTGTCGCCGAGGAGCTCGGCTGCTGCCTCGCCGTTCTCGCGGGTCAGGGCGCGGACGCGCTCGACGAGGTCGAGGAGGTCCTGGCCCTCCTGTCGTACGAGGGTCTCGCCCAGCAGGTCGCCGAGGCGGCGGATGTCGGCCCGCAGTTCGGTGCTGGCGGCGGGGGTCTGGTCGGCACTGCTCACAGTGTGCGGCTCCTTGCAGTGGTTGAGCACGTCTGTCAGGGGGGCCGGGGCGCTCGCGGTGCTGACGGGTCACCCCGGATATGCAGAGTGCGGACCGCGCTGTCCGACCCACTCAGGATAGGTGTCCTCGGGGCGGGCGTGCTCGTTGCCCTTGGGGGTAGCCGGTCGTGGTGCCGCGGGCCGGTTCCCCCAAGGGTTGCGGCGGCGCCGCTCTCGTGTCGCGGGCCTTGTCGCTGCCATACTTACGTTGCCGTAGGTTACGGATGCGTAGCCCACTCATTCCGTCATATTTCCTCACCCCACGGGGGACTCCCGATGCCCACCAGTCCCGATGTGATCGACGACGGCCTGCCGGCGGCGGCAGGCGGTCCCACCGCGCCCTCCGCCACGCTGGGGGGTGACAAGAAGCGTTCGGTCGAGCAGATCGCGCTGCTGCTGTTCATCGTGGTGCCGTTCGCTGCCCTGGTCGCGGCGGTGCCGCTGGCCTGGGGCCGTGGTGTCAGCTGGCTCGATCTGGGGCTGCTGGTCTTCATGTACTACTGGGGCTGCCACGGTGTGACGATCGGTTTCCACCGCTACTTCACCCATGGCTCCTTCAAGGCCAAGCGCCCGCTCCGCATCACCCTGGCCGTCGCGGGTTCGATGGCGGTGGAGGGTCCGCTGGTGCGGTGGGTGGCCGATCACCGCAAGCACCACCGGTTCTCCGACGCGGAGGGCGACCCGCATTCGCCGTGGCGGTTCGGCGAGAACCTGCCGGCGCTGGTGAAGGGCCTGTGGTGGGCCCACATCGGCTGGATGTTCAACGAGGAGCAAACCCCGCAGCAGAAGTACGCCCCGGACCTGGTACGGGACCCGGCGATCCGTGCGATCTCGCGTCACTTCCTCAGCTTCACGATTCTGTCGCTGGCGATCCCTCCGCTGGTCGGCGGTCTGGTCACGTGGTCGTGGTGGGGTGCCTTCACCGCGTTCTTCTGGGGTTCGCTGGTCCGTGTCGCGCTGCTGCACCACGTGACGTGGTCGATCAACTCGATCTGTCACGCGGTCGGCAAGCGGCCCTTCAAGTCGCGTGACCGGTCGGGGAACGTGTGGTGGCTCGCGGTCCTCTCGTGCGGCGAGTCCTGGCACAACCTGCACCACGCGGACCCGACGAGCGCGCGCCACGGGGTGATGAGGGGCCAGATCGATTCCAGTGCCCGGCTGATCCGCTGGTTCGAGAAGCTGGGCTGGGCGCACGACGTGCGGTGGCCCGATGCCTCGCGTATCGCCTCCCGGCGCAAGCCCGCGGCCGCCGACCCGGCATGATTGACGACGTGGCGACCGACGGAAGCACCAGCGGCGAGAAGAGCATGCCTGCCCCCACGCGACGGGCCCGGCGGGTCCGTATGACGGGTAAGGAGCGCCGGGAGCAACTTCTGGACATCGGCCGCACCCTGTTCGCCGACAAGGGGTTCGAGGGCACTTCGGTGGAGGAGATCGCGGCGCGTGCCGGGGTCTCCAAGCCGGTGGTGTACGAGCACTTCGGCGGCAAGGAGGGCCTGTACGCCGTGGTGGTCGACCGTGAGATGCGCCAGCTGCTGGACCTGGTGACGGGGGCGCTCACGGCGGGGCATCCGCGTGAGCTGCTGGAGCAGGCCGCTTTCGCGCTGCTGGACTACATCGAGACGTACACGGACGGTTTCCGGATCCTGGTGCGTGATTCGCCGGTCGCGCAGTCCACGGGCACCTTCGCGTCGCTGATCAGCGACATCGCGACGCAGGTCGAGGACATCCTGGGCCTGGAGTTCAAGGCGCGGGGCTTCGACCCGAAGCTGGCCCCGCTGTACGCCCAGGCGCTGGTCGGGATGGTCGCGCTGACCGGTCAGTGGTGGCTGGACGTGCGGAAGCCGAAGAAGGCGGAGGTCGCCGCCCATCTGGTGAATCTGGCGTGGCACGGGCTGGAGAACCTGGAGTCGAAGCCTCGGCTGATAGGCCACCGGAAGAACTGATCCGCTGCGGGCACACGCGTGATCACTCGTTGTGATGACGGAGTCGCGAACCGGACCTTACTGTGGTGGGGCAGGACCAGAATCCCGTCCATGGGAGGAACCATGACCGCCGAGCCGATCACCGGGCACAGCAGCCGCTGGCCGGTGCCCCCGCAGGACGGATACACCGTGGACGACCTGTTCACGCTGCCTGATCTCCCGCCGCACACGGAATTGCTCGACGGGAGCCTGGTCTTTGTGAGTCCGCAGCGAGATTTTCACAGCACGGTGATCGACCTTCTGATGACCGGGCTCCGCCTCAGCGCGCCGCCGGAGCTGAAGGCCCGCCGCGAGATGACTGTCGTCCTCGACCGGCGCAACGCCCCCGAGCCGGATGTCTGCGTCGTCCGGGCCGAGGCGGTGACCGGGCGGGAACTGACACGTTTCGAGGCGGCGGACGTGCTCCTCGCCGTCGAGGTCGTCTCCCCCGACTCCGAGGCCCGGGACCGTGACACGAAGCCGCAGAAGTACGCGGCGGCGGGTATCCCGAACTTCTGGCTGGTCGAGATGGCCGGCAGCGACAGGCATCCGGTGGTGCGGGTCTACGAGCTGGACCCGGTGAACAAGACGTACGCCCTGACGGGCATCCATCACGACCGGCTCAAGACCGGGGTTCCGTTCCCCGTCGACGTCGACGTCTCGGCGGAGGCACTCGACCGGCTCTGAGCGGTCATCCCGCGGTCCTGGTCACCGCGAAGATCCTGCGGAACGGGAAGACCGTGCCGTGCGGGCCCGCCGGGTAGGCGGTGCGGAGCCGGTCGCGGTATTCGGTGAGGAAGGCGTCGCGGGCCTCGGGGTCGTCCGCGAGGGCGTCGAGGAGGGGGCGCAGGCCGGTGCCCTTGACCCAGTCGAGGACGGGGTCCTCGCCCTGGAGGAGGTGCAGATAGGTGGTCTCCCAGACGTCGACGGTGCGGCCGGGCGCGGTGAGGTGTTCCAGGTAGCCGGCGGGGCTGTGCACGGCGTCGCCGTGGCGCAGGAGGCCGCCGAGGCGCGCGTGCCAGCGGGGGGAGCTTGCCAGTTCGCGCATGAGGGCGTGGCTGGGGGCGTCGAAGTTGCCGGGGACCTGGAAGGCAAGTGTGCCGCCGGGGGTGAGGGCGTCCAGCCAGCGGGGGAAGCGGCCGGTGTGGCCGGGGACCCACTGGAGCAGGGCGTTGGAGACGATCAGGTCGTACGTCTCCGAGGGCTCCCAGGTGCCGGCGTCGGCCTCGGCGAAGTCGAGGAGGGGTCCGGCGTGGGTGCGGGCGCATTCCAGCATCTGCGGTGAGTTGTCGTAGCCGGTGATGCGGGCCGCCGGCCAGCGGGCGGCGAGGAGGGCGGTGACGTTGCCCGCGCCGCAGCCGAGGTCGGCGATGCGGGGTGCGGGTTCGTGGGGCAGGGGGCCGGTCCTGGCCAGGAGGTCGTGGAAGGGGCGGGTGCGGTGGTCGGCGTGGCGGAGGTACTGGCGGGGGTCCCAGGTGGGTGCGGTCATGGGATCAGGATCATCAAGAGAATCTCTTGATGTCAAGACACTTGAATTCAAGAGACTTCATGTCGAGGGACCATCTACACTGATCGACATGGAGGACGAGGTCGACCGACTGGTCGCTGCATGGCGCCGTGAGCGCCCCGACCTCGACGTGGAACCACTCGAGGTCCTGAGCCGCGTCTCCCGCCTGGCCAGGCATCTGGACCGGGCCCGCAGGATCGCCTTCGCGGAGCACCACCTGGAGCCCTGGGAGTTCGACGTCCTGACGTCCCTGCGGCGCGCCGGAGCCCCGTACCAGCTCTCCCCCGGCCAGCTCCTGACTCAGACGCTGGTCACCTCGGGCACGATGACGAACCGCATCGACCGGCTCACCAAGAAGAATCTGGTGGAGCGGCTGCCCGACCCGAGCGACCGCCGGGGTGTCCTGGTGCGGCTGACCGACCTCGGCCGCGACAAGGCCGACCAGTCGCTGGCCGGACTGCTCGACCAGGAGCGGGCCATCCTGGGCGAGCTCTCCCACCAGCAGCGCTCCGAACTGGCCGGGCTGCTACGCCAGTTGACCGCCCCGTTCGACAACATCCCCGGTTAGCGGCGCCGGGCCCACCCCGGCCCGCCTGGCCAGCGCCACGGCGGCGAGCGTCGAGTGCACGCCCAGCTTCCCCAGCACGTTCTGCATGTGCGTCCGCACGGTGTGCGGGGAGAGGAAGAGCCGCTCCGCGACCGCCTTGCGGCCCAGGCCCGCCACCATGCAGCGCAGCACCTCCCGCTCGCGCGGGGTCAGCGACTCCACGAGCTGCTCGCTCTCGGTGCGGTGCTTGCGGGCCGCCGTCAGCTCCCGCAGGACCCCGGTCAGCAGGGCGGCCGGCAGATGCGTCTCGTCGCGCAGCACGCCCCGTATGACCGCCAGCAGCCGCTGGAGCGAGCAGTCCTTGGCGACCCAGCCCGACGCGCCGGCCTGGAGCGCCATCGCCGCCCTGCGGGGGTCGTCCCGCTCGGCCAGCACCACCGTGCGTATGTGCGGCTGGGTCGCTCGCACCCCCGTCACCAGCGAGATGCCGTCCACCGGACCGCCCGGGCCGGGCCCGCCGTCCGGTGCGGCTCGCGGCGCGGGCACCCGGACGCCGTTCGCCGCGAGGATGCCCAGCTCGGCGTCGACCAGCATCACGTCGTAACGCCGCCCCTCGGCGGACGCGCGCTCCAGACAGCGCAGCGCGGCGGGACCGCTGCCCGCCGCCGACACGTCGACGTCCGGTTCGGCCGCCAGCGCGGCGGCGAGGGACTCGGCAAAGATGCGGTGGTCGTCGACCACCAGAACCCGGATACGCGCCACAGACACCCCCATGCTGTGTGAACTCTGGGGCGCCCCCTGAATGGCCGGCCCCGGCGAGGACGGGGACCACGGCGGACACGACGCCCGGAGCACTCCGGTGAACCGCAGGCCCACGGCCGCCGCCGTGCGCCGGCCGCCACCCGCCCCGGGCGTCGTATCCGACTGTCTCGTCCCCTGAAACGACACCGGCCCCCACCGGTGCTGAGCATCAGCGTACGGAAGGCGGTGGGCAGCGGAAGGCGATTCGCGGAACTGACCAGCCGAGGTGTTTAGGGTGTTGTTCATGTTCCGTCTTGAGACAGAAGTAGACAAGGAACGTCGTATTCTGCTGGGCCGTCTGCTGCACGACGACAACCGGGACGGATCACCGCAGCTGCGCGCCCTGCACTCCACCCCGGCCGAGCACGAACTGCCGCTGGAGGTGTGGCTGCTGGACGAGGAGGGCGCGCTGGCCGGGGGGCTGAGCGGGCGGACCTGGGCGCACTGGCTCCATGTGGACCTGCTCTGGGTGGACGCCCGCCACCGCGGCCTGGGCCACGGTGCGCGGCTGCTCGCCGAGGCGGAGCGCCTCGCCCGCGACGACCGGTCCTGCACCCGGTCCCGGCTGGAGACCTGGGACTTCCAGGCCCCCGGCTTCTACCGGAACCAGGGGTACGAGGTGGTCGGCGCGGTCGAGGACTATCCGCCCGGCGTCGTGGAGTTCATCTTCGTCAAGCGGCTGGAACCAGCCGCCGGCCACCGGCCGAGGGAACGGCGGGGAAGACTCCTGGGGCGGCGTAACCGGCCGAAGTGAAGGCCTCCGTCACGGCCTTGGCGACGGTGTCCGCCGCCGCCTCCTCCACCAGGACGACCGCCGAGCCGCCGAAGCCGCCCCCGGTCATCCTCGCGCCGAGCGCCCCGGCCTCGTTCGCTGCCGAGACCACGAGGTCCAGTTCGGGGCAGGAGACGCGCAGATCGTCGCGCAGCGAGACGTGCCCCTCGTTGAGCACCGGGCCCGCGGCGCGTACGTCGCCCGCGTCGAGCAGCGCGATGACCTGCTCGACCCGGCGGTTGTCGCTCACCACATGGCGGACGTAGCGCACGACGGACTCGTCCTCGTCCGACGCCCGGAGCTTGTCCAGGGCGGCGTCCAGACCCTCGTACGGAAGGTCGCGGAGGGTGCCGATGCCGAGCGCCCTGGCACCCGCCTCACAGCCGGCCCGGCGCTCCGCGTACGCCCCGTCGCCCAGGGCGTGCTTGACCCGGGTGTCGACGACGAGCAGCTGGAGCCCGTGCGCGGCCAGGTCGAAGGGGACCTGGCGCTGGGTGAGGTCGCGGGTGTCGAGGTGCAGGGCGTGGCCCTCGGTGCAGCACGCGGAGGCCATCTGGTCCATGACGCCGCAGGGCACACCGACGAAAGCGTTCTCGGCGCGCTGGCCGAGCACCGCGATCTCCGGTGCGCTCAGGCCGAGTTCGAAGAGGTCGTTCAGCGCGAGCGCGGTGACGACCTCCAGTGCGGCCGACGAGGAGAGTCCGGCACCCACCGGGACGGTGGAGGTGAGCTGGATGTCCGCGCCGGTGACCGGGTGCCCGGCCTCGCGCAGCGCCCAGACGACCCCGGCGGGGTAGGCGGCCCAGCCGTGGCCGGAGTGCGGGGTCAGCTCGTCGACGCGGAGGGAGACGACGCCGCCCGGTACGTCGGTGGAGTGCAGCCGCAGCTGTCCGTCGGTGCGGCGGGCGACGGCCGCGCGGGCGGTGTGCGGGAGGGCGAGCGGCATGACGAAGCCGTCGTTGAAGTCGGTGTACTCACCGATCAGGTTCACTCGTCCGGGTGCTGCCCAGATCCCCTCGGGCGCGCTCCCGTAGAGCTCGGTGAAGGAGGCGGTCAGCTCGGCGTTGTCGGTCATGGTGCGGTGGGCTCCTCTCGGCGGGCGAACGTCCACGCGTCGGCGACGATGGCGGCCAGGTCGGCGCGCGACGGCTTCCAGCCGAGCCGCTCCCTGGCGGTGGCTGCGGAGGCGACGAGGACGGCCGGGTCGCCGCCGCGCCGGGGGGCCGCGGTCTCGGGGACCGGGTGGCCGGTGACCTGGCGGACGGTCTCGATGACTTCGCGTACGGAGAAGCCGTTGCCGTTGCCGAGGTTGCAGATGAGGTGTTCGCCGGCGGTGGCGTTCTCCAGGGCCAGCAGATGGGCCTCGGCGAGGTCGGCGACATGGATGTAGTCGCGTACGCAGGTGCCGTCCGGGGTCGGGTAGTCGTCGCCGTACACGGAGATCGACGCGCGCTGCCCGAGGGCGACCTGGAGGACCAGCGGGATGAGGTGGGACTCGGGGCTGTGGCGCTCGCCGCAGCTGCCGTAGGCGCCCGCGACGTTGAAGTAGCGCAGGGAGACGGCGGCCAGGCCGTGGGCGGTCGCCTCACCGGTGATCATGTGGTCCACGGCGAGCTTGGAGGCGCCGTAGGGGCTGGTGGGCGCGGTGGGGTCGGTCTCCGTGATGGGGCTGGAGACCGGCTCGCCGTAGGTCGCCGCGGTGGAGGAGAAGACCAGGGTCCGGACCCCGGCGTCGCGCATGGCGGCGAGCAGGGCGGTGGTCCCGCCGACGTTGTTGACCCAGTACTTCTCCGGGTCGACGACGGACTCGCCGACCTGGGAGTACGCCGCGAAGTGCAGCACTCCGTCGTAGGAGGCGTCCAGCCATTCGGCGGCGTCCTGGATGCGGCCCTCGATGAACTCGGCGCCCTCGGGGACGCCCTCGCGGAAGCCGGTCGACAGGTCGTCCAGGACGGTCACGGTGTGGCCGGCCTCCAGCAGGTGCGCGGCGACGACACTGCCGACGTATCCCGCGCCGCCCGTCACCAGGTACTTCTTGCCGGTGCTGCTCATTCGCTCGCTACCTCTCGCAGTCGCTGGGCCGCGGCCTCCGGCGGCACGTCGTTGATGAAGGCGCCCATGCCGGACTCGGAGCCCGCGAGGAACTTCAGCTTGCCGGACGTCCGCCTGATGGTGAAAAGCTCCAGGTGCAGTCCGAACTCCTCACGGCCGGGCACCCTGAAGGGCGCCTGGTGCCAGGCCGAGATGTACGGGGTCGGCGGCTCGCCGGGGCCGAAGATCCGGTCGAATCGCCTCAAGAGTTCCAGATAGATCTGTGGGAACTCTGTGCGGGCGTCCTGGTCGAGTTCCCGCAGGTCGGGGACGCGGCGGCGCGGGTGGAGGTGGACCTCGTAGGGCCAGTGCGCGGCGTACGGCACGAAGGCGACCCAGTGCTCGCCCTCCAGGACGACGCGGTCGCCGTCGGCGAGTTCGCGGGCGACGACGTCGTCGAAGAGGTTGCGGCCGGTGCCGGCGCGGTGGCTCTCCATCGAGCGCAGCATCTGCTCGGTGCGCGGGGTGACGAAGGGGTAACCGTAGATCTGCCCGTGCGGGTGGCCGAGGGTGACGCCGATCTCGGCGCCCCGGTTCTCGAAGCAGAAGACCTGGGCGACCTGCGGGAGTTCGGCGAGGTCGGCGGTGCGGTCGGTCCAGGCCTCCAGGACGAGTGCGGCCTGTTCCTCGGTGAGGCCGGCGAAGGACACCTCGTGGTCGGAGGTGAAGCAGACGACCTCACAGCGGCCGGAGTCCCCGGCGAGCGAGGGAAAGCGGTTCTCGAAGACGGCGACGTCGTAGCCGGAGTCGGGGATCTCGCTGAGCCTGCCCTCCCGCGAGGGGCAGAGCGGGCACTCGTCGGCCGGCGGGTGGTAGGTGCGCCCCTGCCGGTGGGAGGCGATGGCGACGGAGTCGCCGAGCAGCGGATCGCGGCGGATCTCCGAGGACGTCGAGACGGCGTCCAGGGGCCGCCGGTCGACGGCGTCGCGGACGGTGTCGTCCGCGGCGTCGTAATAGATCAGCTCACGGCCGTCGGCGAGGGTCGTAACCGTCTTCTTCACCAGGCTCCTCCATGTAACGCCCTCCAAACAGAACCGCACATAACAAACCACAAGCCAACACCACAGTCAATGGCGTCGAGCGCCGGCCCGCGGTGGCGTGGGGCGCGCTCGCAGCGGGACGGGATCAGCGATCACGCCCAGAACGCGCTGGGCGATGTGGTGTTCGTGGAGCTCACCGAAGTCGGCAAGGTGCTCGGTGCCGGCGACGCCGCAGGCGTGGTGGAGTCGGTCAAGGCCGCCACCGACATCTACTCCCCGGTGAGCGGGGAGGTCATCGCGGTCAACGAGGAGCTCTCGCACAGCCCCGAGTTGCTCAACGAGGAGCCCTACGATGCGTGGATCTTCAGGCTGAAGCCCTCCGACACGAGCCAGCTGGACAGTCTTCTGGACGCCGCCGGTTACCAGGCAGCGATCGGCGAGTGACGTGGTCGGGTGACCTGGTGTCCGGGGTGGTCACTTCCTCGTCCGGAGGAAGCTTCGCCCGGCCCGGACACCCAGGAGAGCTGACCCCTACCCGGGGAAGCCTCCGGCACGAGCGGGGGCCGGACCGTCACGCGTTCACGCGGGGCCGTCCGGCCCCTGCGGTGTTCCCGCCGCCCTGTCCAGCAGGCCGGTGCGCGCCGCGAGCGCCGCGGCCTCCAGCCGGGAGCCGACGCCGAGCTTCATCAGCACCCGCTGGACGTGGGTGCGCGCGGTGCTCGGCGCGATCCCCATCCCGGCCGCGATCAGCCGGGTGTCCTCGCCCTCGGCGACCCGCACCAGCACCTCGACCTCGCGCGGGGTGAGCATCCGCAGCAGCCGCTGCCCCTCGTCGTCCGGCTGGACCGCCGGGTGCAGGAGCTCGGCGAACGCGCCCCGCAGCAGCTGCGGGGCGATCGCGGTCTCTCCGGCGCGGGCCTTGATCATCGCCCGTTCGACGCCCTCGATGCGCTCGTCGTGGCGTACGTAACCGGCCGCACCCGCGGCGAAGGCCGCCGCGATCCCGCGCGGGCTCGGCACCGGGCCGAGCACCACCACCGCCACCTGCGGGCGTTCCCGTCCGATCCGCACGATCGGGTCGAACACGCCGGGTTCGGCGGGCGTCGCGGTGCCGAACAGACAGACCTCGGGTGCCCTGCTGACCACCAGCTCCGCGGACCCGGACGTCGGCGCGGCAGCGGCGAGCACCCTGTGCCCGCGCAGTTTCAGCGCCGAGGCGAGTGCCTCGGCGAGCAGACGGTGGTCATCGACCACCATGAGCCGCACGCCCATCGGAAAGCCCCCATGTGTGCAGCGGCGCACCGCTGCGTAACCCTAAGAACAGGCCCCCCGGCCCCTCTGACCCGGCAAGTTACACGCTTGTTCGACGCTGTGCGCCCTCTACTGGGCAGAAGCCCCCCAGAATGCCGAATTCTGCGTCATTCAGGGCTACTTGCCCGTCGCAAAACGACCGGCCCTGCCGGTCGGACGATCAACCGGCAGGGCCGTCGGTGCTCCCCGGCGAACGGGGCGTGCGGGTCAGACGGTGGTGAAGGACACCACGAGGTACTGCTTGTCGTCCAGCGAACTGGCGCTCTTGCTGGGCTCGCTGATCATCTTCTCGGAGATGAACAGCCGGCCCTTCTCGTAGATGAACTCGGAGTAGTCGATGGAGAAGCTGGTCTCCGCGTCACGCACCGCCTCCGTGTCCGGATTGACCATCAGCACGGTCTCCTTGAAGGTGGAGCCGTCGATCGAGACGATCTGGCCGCCCTTGTCGTACGGGGGCTCCTTGTACGCGATGATGTTGGAGCCGTCCATGCGCAGCGGGGTCAGCGTGTAGTCGTCGCCCGCGTCGGCCCTGCCACCGAGGAGCTTGCCGGTGGTGAGGTCGAAGGCGACGATCTCGTTGGTGTCGCCGTACTCGCCGCCGCCGTCGTGCTCCTCGGTGGGCACGTACAGCTTGTTGTTGCCGACGGCCAGGGAGTGGCACGTCTCGACCTCGGTGGAGCCGCACTCCGCCGCGTACTTGTCCGCGTCGGCGGAGATCCGGACGATGAGCTTGCCGGTGGCCGCGTCGATCGAGAAGAAGTCCGAGATGCCGCTGCCGTCACCGGCGGTGTCACCGACGTCGGCCGCGACGACGAGCGGCTTCGTGGAGACGATGCTCGCGTACTCGACACCGGCGGGCATGGTGTACGAGGAGAGCGGTGCGCCCGTGTTCGGGTCCAGCGCCTGGATGGTGAGCTGCGGTTCGTCGTAGCTTCCGCACCTGCGGACGACCGCGAGGGCCTCGCCGCCGCCGTATCCCCGGTCCGCGCAGTTGTTGGTGTCGGCCTTCGGCTTCCAGAGCTCGGCGCCGTCGGTGAGCTTGAAGGCCGCGCCGCCGCTGGTGCCGCCCGCGGCGACCGTGGTGCCGCTGAGCGTGACCTCGCTGAACCTGACGGGCTCGTCGCCGCCGGTCGTCGAGGTGACCGACTTGCTCCAGACCAGCTTGCCGGTGGCCAGGTCGAGCGCGCCGACCTGGGTGCAGGAGGGGTACTTGTCCTCCGCGGTCGGCTTGCCGTCCTCGAAGACGATGGCCGTCCTGTAGTCCTTGCTCATGTGCCGGGAGGCGGCGCAGAGCTGGCCGGTCAGCGGGATGGACCAGAGCTTGGTGCCCTTGGCGATGTCGTAACCGACGATCTCGTACACGCCGGTCTTCACGTACGCCTTGTCGGTGACCCAGGAGCCGTCGACGGTCGTGGTGTCGGTGACCTTCGGGTGCGGGAGCTGGAAGCCGACCTTGGACGCGGTGTCGGCGGGGGCCTTCTCGCTGCCGCCGCCCAGGCCTCCGCTCTCGCCGCCCTTGTTCTCGCCGTTCTCGCCGCCGGTGGTTCCGGCGGTCGACGCCTCGTCCTTCTTCCCGCTGTCGCTGCCGTTGGAGGCGTAGATGACACCGCCGCCGACGATCAGGACCACGGCGACGACCGCGGCGACGATGATCTTCGCCTGGGTGCCGAACTTCTTGGCGCCGCCCGGCTGCGGGGTGGCGTACTGCGGCTGCATCGGGGCCGTCGGATAGCCGTAGCCGTGCTGCGGGGGCATGCCGTGCTGCCCGGGGGGCGGGCCCTGCGGGAAGCCGTAGCCGGGCTGTGTGGGCGGCTGTCCGGGGGGCGGTGCCTGCGGGTAGCCGTACGCGGGGTTCTGCGGCGGCTGTCCGGGCGGCGGGGTGCCGTAGCCGCCGGCGGGCGGCGGGGTGGGGGCACCGTAACCGCCGGCCGGCGGGGGCGGCGGGCTGCCGTAGCCACCGGCGGGCGGGGTCGGCGGCGCGGCCGGGGGCTGCTTGCCGAGCGGGTCGGCTGGCGGCGGGGTGGGGGTGCCGAATCCGCCGGGCGGCGGGTCCTGGGGGGCGCCGAATCCGCCCTGGGGCGGTTCGTTGGGCGGCTGGGGCGGCTGGCTCATGGCGTACGTACCTCTGCGGAGTCTGAGAAGAAGGGGCTGCGGTTGCCGTGCTCGGCCGTCACTTGCCGAAGGCCATCATGGTCGTCTGCTCCTTCTCCTCCTCGTCGCTGCTCGCGCTGACGCGGTCGCTGACGATGAAGGAGCGGCCGCCCGCGTAGACGGTCTTCGAGGAGAAGAAGTTCTCGATCTGCGTCGTCGAGTCCGGGTGCTGGAGCACCACCTTGGGCGCGCCTCCGGTGGGCGCGATCGTCGCGATCGCCCCGCCCTTGTCGTACGAGGGCTCCAGGTAGACCAGCACGTTGCCGCCCTCCATGCGCAGCGGCTTCATGGTGCGCTCGGCGGGGGCCGCGGCCTTCCACTTGGGCTTGCCGGTGTTCAGGTCGAAGGCGATGACCTTGTTGGTGCGGCCGGTGCCGCTGGTGTCGTCCTCGGTCATCATGTAGAAGGTGTTGGCGTCGGCGGCGAGGCCGGTGCAGCCTTCGAGCTGCTGGCCGAAGATCGCGAAGTCGTGGCCGCAGTCGACGGAGAACTTGTCCTCCTTGTCACCGACCAGCTGCGAACGGAGCGTTCCGTTCTCCCTGAGCGCGAGGATCGACCACTTCTTCTCCTCGGACTGGGTCAGCGAGACGACGAGCGGGCTGACCGAGTAGACCTTGTCGATCTCCCAGCCCCGCTTCGGCTTGTACGTCCACTTGGGCTTCCCGGTGGTCGGGTCGACCTCCTGGACCTGGTGCTGCGGGTTGTTCACGTCGTCCGTACGGCAGCTGGACGCGGCGATCAGCTTGGGCCCGCCGGCGAAGGCGAACGGCTGGCAGTTGCCCGAGGGCTTGCCGAACAGCTCCTTGCCGTCGCTGACCCGGTAGGCGTTGGAGTTGCTGGTGCGGCCCACGGTCACGGTGTCACCGCTGATCGCGAGGCCGATGTCCGAGAGCAGGTCCCAGGTGCCGTTCTTCGTGACCGACTTCTTCCAGCCGGCCTTGCCGGTGTTCAGGTCGATCATCTGGAGGTCGGCGCAGTCGGCCTTGTCCGTGGTGCCGTTCTTCACGCCGATGACGATCTTGCCGTCGGCGGTGGCCGTCGCGGGTGCCGCGCACATGTCGGCGGGCAGCGCGAGATCCCACTTCTTCTTGCCGTCGGCCACCGAATAGCCGGAGACCGAGCGGTACATGCCCTTGACCAGGGTGTCCCCGACGATCCAGGGGCCGTACACGTCCGCGCCGTTGCGCGGCAGGTCGACGTCGTTCGTCGTCAGCCAGAGGACCTTGGCCTCGCCCGCCTTGCGGCCCGCGTTGAGGTCGTCCTCGGTCTCGCGGCCGTCGCCCTTGCCGTCGCCCTGGTCGACGGTGGGCGTACCGGTCGGCTCGGGGGCGCCGCTGCTCGTCTTCGCGACGGGCTTCTTCGGGTCGTCCCCGCCGCTCGTGGCGAGGTAGACGCCGCCGCCCACGACGAGGAGCGCGGCCAGGGCCGCGCCGATGACGACGGCGGGCTTGCCCTTGAAGGGGCCGCCGCCGGGGGCGGTCGGTGCGCCGGGGTACTGCTGCTGCGGATAGCCGTGACCGCCGGGCGGCTGCTGCCCGTAGGGGCCGGGCTGCTGGCCGTACGGACCGGGCTGCTGGGCGTACGGACCCGACGGGGCGCCGTAGGGGCCGGGCTGCTGGGCGTACGGACCGGGGGCGGCCTGGGGCTGGCCGGGTGCCTGCGGGTAGCCGTAGCCGGGCTGCGCGCCGGGGGCCTGCGGATAGCCGTAGCCCGGCTGCGCGGGCGGCGGCGTCTGCGGGGGCGTGGGCGGCATCTGCGGCGGAGCCGCCGGAGGTGTCGGCGGCTGCTGGGGAGTGGCCTGAGGGTCCTGCGGAGCCCCGAAGCCCCCCTGCGGCGGTTGCTGGCTGGGCGGCTGGGTCATCAGCACGTCCCCCTTCGTGCGGTCCGGTGCCCGGTTCGGTCTCCCCCGCGATTCCGCTGGGCTCAGAGGATCGGATACGAGAAATCTCTGAATTCCCCCCGGAAAGGAGCGAATCGGGCATGGCTTCCGCGGCGTCACGACAGTCGAGCGGGGCTTCTTTGTACCACCCGCACCACGGAGGGCACCGGATCGGTCCATCCCCTGTTCCCAAGGGAGAACCGGCCCGTGATGCCCTCGTTACGCGCCTGCCGGGGCCACGGAGGCGCCCTTTCGGCCGACACTCCGTCAACTGCTGCCGCCGGGAGTTCCTTTCACAGAATCTCCCCGGTACGGCCCGCTATTCGCCGAAGACCAGCACGGCGGTCGAGGCCATCTCCTCCTCGTCCTTGTCCGCGCTGATGCGCTGCGGGAGGAGGTAGGAACGGCCGTCCCGGTAGACGACCTTCGGCAGGTACAGCGAACTCTCGGTCTCGGCGGCCGACGCGGGGTGCTTCAGCACTGTCGCGAACGTTCCGGAGGACGGGTCGAGCGTGCCGATCGCGCCGGGCGTGCGGTACTCGGCCTGCACATGGACCACGACCTTCCCCGGGTCCATGCGCAGCGGCATCATGATCTGCCCCTCGGGCGCCGGAGCCTTCCAGGCCGACGTGCCGGTGGCGAGGTCGAAGGCGACGACCTTGTTGGTCAGCCTCTTCTCGGCACCGCCGGGCAGGGGCAGGGTCGCGAGGTAGAACCTGCCGGCGTCGGCCGCGACTCCCGCGCAGCCGTCCAGGTTGCCGCCCATGTCGACGGATTCCTCGCCGCACCGCACGGCGTACTCCTCGTCGCCGCCGGCCATCTGCGAACGGTAGGTCCCGTCGTCGCCGAGGACGAGGACGGCCCACTTCTCCGGCTGCTTGATGGAGACGACGAGCGGGCTCACGGAGTAGACGTGCGCGACGGACCAGCCGGCCTTCAGCTCGTACGTCCATTTCGGCGCCCCGGTCACCGGGTCGACCTCCTGGACCTGCTGGCGGACCGGATCGGCGGGCTGCGCCTGGCAGCTGACGGCCGCGATCATCCGGGCGCCACCGGTGAACGCGTAGGGCTGGCAGACGCCTTCGCGCTTGCCGAACAGCTCCTTGCCGTCGCTGACGCGGAAGGCGTTCGACGCGGTGTTGCGCCCGAAGGTGACGGTGTTCCCGCTGATCGACATGGCGACGTGCGAGAGGCCGTCCGTGAGGTCGGAGCGGTTGACGGTCTTCTTCCACCCGGCCTTGCCGGTGCGCAGGTCGATCATCTGGAGGACGGAGCAGGACGCCTCCGACTCCGAGACGTTGTCCTCGATGCCGACGACGACCTTGCCGTCGGCGGTGGGGGCGGTGGGGGCGGCGCAGATGTCGGTGGGCAGCCGCAGGCTCCACCGCTCGGCCCCGTCGGCCACCGCGTAGCCGGTCACCTTGCGGTACATGCCCTTGGCGATGATGTCCCCGGCGAACCAGGGGCCGTGCGTCTCCTCCCCGTACTGCGGGAGGTCGACGCCGCTCTCCTGGAGCCACGCCACCTTGGCCTCGCCCGGCTTGCGGCCCGCGTTGAGCTCGGCGGCGGTCGGCTTGGCGAAGCTCTCCTTCTCCTTGGAGGTGGGCGAGCCGGTCGGCTTCTTCCCGTTCTTCCCGTCGCCGCTGGGGCCGGCGACGGGCTTCTTCGTCCCGCCCCCGTCGTCGCCGGTGGCCAGCCAGATCCCGCCGGCGGCCAGCAGCACGGCGAGCACGGCGCCGATGACCACGCCGGTCCTGCCCTTGAAGCGGCCACCGCCGCCGGGGCCGCCCGCTGCGGGGGCCGGGACGGTCGGGGGCTGCGGCGGATAGCCGTACCCGGACTGCTGGGGGTACGGGCCGGGCTGCGGCGGCTGGGTGTAAGGACCGGGCTGCTGCTGACCGTAGGGGCCGGGCTGCTGCGGCTGGGTGTACGGGCCGGGCTGCTGCGGGTACTGGCCGGGCTGCTGCCCGTACGGCCCCGGCTGCTGGGTGTACGGCCCCGGCTGCTGCGGCGGGTAGCCGTATCCGGGCTCCGGCGGAGGGGTCCCCTGCGGTGGGTCGTACGGAGCCCCGAAGCCTCCCTGCGGCGGTTGCTGGCCGGGCGGCTGGGTCATCAGCACGTCCCCCTTCGTGCGAATCGCGTACGGTGCCCGGAACGGGCAGGGGTTCTTTGTACCACCCACGCACCACCCGTCCCACGGGCACCGGCGATCACATCGGGGAGATCAGGCGTCCTCGGCCAGTTCCAGCCAGCGCATCTCCAGCACATCGCGTTCCGCGACCAGTTCACGCAGTTCGGCGTCGAGTGCGGCGACCTTCTCGAAGTCCGTGGCGTTGTCGGCGATCTGCGCGTGCAGTGCCGTCTCCCTGGTCGACATCTTGTCGAGCTGCCGCTCGACCTTCTGCAGCTCCTTCTTCGCGGCACGCGCCGCCTGCGGCGAAACGGCCTCGGCGGGAGCCTGCTTGGGCGCGGAGGAGCCCGCGGCGGAGGCCGGCGCCGCCGTCTCCTCCATGCGCTGCCTGCGCTCGATGTACTCGTCGATTCCGCGCGGCAGCATGCGCAGCGCCCGGTCGCCGAGGAGGGCCATCACCTTGTCCGTGGTCCGCTCGATGAAGAACCGGTCGTGGGAGATCACGATCATCGATCCGGGCCAGCCGTCGAGGAGGTCCTCCAGCTGGGTCAGGGTCTCGATGTCCAGGTCGTTGGTGGGCTCGTCGAGGAAGAGGACGTTGGGCTCGTCCATCAGCAGGCGCAGGATCTGGAGCCGCCTGCGCTCACCACCGGACAGGTCACCGACCGGCGTCCACTGCTTCTCCTTGGCGAAGCCGAACTGCTCGCAGAGCTGCCCGGCCGTCATCTCCCGGCCCTTGCCCAGGTCGACGCGGTCGCGCACCTGCTGGACGGCTTCGAGCACGCGCAGGTTCTTGTCGAGCTCGGCGACCTCCTGGGAGAGGTAGGCGAGCTTGACCGTCTTGCCGACGACGATCTTCCCCTCGGCGGGCTGTACGTCGCCCTGGCTGCGGGAGGCCTCGGCGAGGGCCCGCAGCAGCGAGGTCTTGCCCGCGCCGTTGACGCCGACCAGGCCGATGCGGTCGCCCGGACCGAGCTGCCAGGTGAGGTGGGTGAGCAGGGTCTTGGGCCCGGCCTGGACGGTCACGTCCTCCAGGTCGAAGACGGTCTTGCCGAGGCGGGCGTTGGCGAACTTCATGAGCTCGCTGGTGTCGCGCGGGGGCGGCACATCGGCGATCAGCTCGTTGGCCGCCTCGATGCGGTAGCGCGGCTTGGACGTACGGGCGGGTGCACCGCGCCGCAGCCAGGCCAGCTCCTTGCGCATCAGGTTCTGCCGCTTGGACTCCTCGGTGGCGGCGATCCGCTCCCGCTCGGCCCGCGCGAACACGTAGTCGCTGTAGCCGCCCTCGTACTCGTGGACGGCGCCCCGCTGGACGTCCCACATGCGGGTGCAGACCTGGTCCAGGAACCACCGGTCGTGGGTGACGCAGACGAGCGCCGAGCGCCGGGCCCGCAGGTGTCCGGCGAGCCAGGAGATGCCCTCGACGTCGAGGTGGTTGGTCGGCTCGTCGAGCACGATCAGGTCCTGCTCGGCGATGAGCAGCTTCGCCAGGGCGATCCGGCGGCGCTCGCCACCGGAGAGCGGGGCGATCACGGTGTCGAGGCCGTGCTCGAAGCCGGGGAGGGCGAGGCCGCCGAAGAGCCCGGTCAGCACATCGCGGATCTTGGCGCTGCCGGCCCACTCGTGGTCCTCGAGATCGCCGATCACCTCGTGCCGGATGGTGGCCTTCGGGTCCAGCGAATCGTGCTGGGTGAGGACACCGAGGCGCAGCCCGCCGTTGTGGGTGACCCGGCCGGTGTCGGCCTCCTCCAGCTTGGCCAGCATCCGGATGAGCGTCGTCTTGCCGTCGCCGTTGCGGCCGACGACGCCGATCCGGTCGCCCTCGGACACCCCGAGGGATACACCGTCGAGCAGGGCACGGGTGCCGTACACCTTGCTGACCTGCTCGACATTGACCAGATTGACGGCCATTTCACTCCTGCCTCGGGGATCCCTGCGTCGGGGACCGCTCGACGTCCCAGAGTAGTCGCCGCGCGGGGTGCGATAGCGTGCGGCGATCGATCATGGGGAGTAACCCCAGGTCGGAGCGGTTCGGAACATCTCTGGGGTGGGGACTTCATGATGCTTCACGCGATACGGGCACTGATTCCGGCGGTCCTGGCGACGGCGGTGCTGGCCGGCTGTTCGTCTTCCGGCGGTGGCACGGCGCCGGACGACGGCAAGAACGGCGACAGCGCGCCCGCGAGGGCCGGCGAGAGCACCGGGCCCGAGAAGGGCACCCCGCTCGGTGGCGCCGGGTCGGCGTGCGAGCTCCCCGTGACCTTCGACGTGGCGGCGGACTGGAAGCCCGCGTCCGTGGAGGTGGACCCAGGCTCCGATCTCGCGGCACTGGGACAGCAGGGCTCGGCCACGATGGTCTGCGAGATCGACGCCAAACCGGCCGGGAACATCGGCTACATCCGGGTCTGGCAGGGCAAGGGCGCCTCCACCACCCCTCGGGCGGCGCTGGAGGACTTCGTGGCCGGCGACCCGAACGCGTCGAAGGCCGCGTACGAGGAGACCGAGGCGGGGACGGTACCGGCCGCCGAGGTCAGGTACACGGTGAGCGGCGAGCTGCTGGACGAGCCGAAGACCGAGCGCGCCTTCGCGGTCGCCACTCCCCGGGGTCCGGTCGTGGTGCACCTGGGCGGGCTGGACTCCCAGGAGCACGAGGAGATGCTCCCGGCGTACGAGCTGGCGAGGCAGACCCTGAAGCTGGGCTGACGCCGCCGGCGCACTCGTTGCCGCCTAACGGAATCCCACGTACGCTATCCCGTACGTACAGGATTCCGTACGTCCATGAGGAGGCTGCTGTGCGGACGATGACCTATACCGAATCTCGCGCCAAATACGCCGAGACCCTGAGCTCCGTGGTCAACGACCGCGAAGAGGTCATAGTGACGCGCGCCGGCCATGAGCCCGTGGTGATCGTCGCACTCGACGAGTACGAGTCCATGAAGGAGACGGCCTATCTGTACCGCAGTCCCGAGAACGCGCGTCGCGTTCTGGCGGCGATCGATGATCTTGAAAACGGCGGCGGCACTGTACGGGAGCTCATCGAATGAAGCTGGTCTGGCACGAATCCGCATGGGTGGACTACGTGTGGTGGCAGACCCAGGACCGGAAGGTCCTCAAGCGGATCAATGCCTTGCTCCAGGACATCGACCGCAACGGAAACGAAGGCATCGGCAAGCCGGAGCCTCTCCGGCATGACTTCCACGGGTACTGGTCGCGTCGGATCAGCGACGAGCACCGACTCATCTACCGCGTGATCGAGGACGAAGTACGCATCGTCTCGTGCCGTTACCACTACGGTCGCTGACCACTTCCGCAAACACCACCCCGCCGTTCACCGCCCGGCGCGTTCGACGAGCAGCCAGCCGCCCAGGGCCATCGCCACGGCCGCCGGGGCGCTGATGTGGAAGGCGATCAGCAGCGCGGTGTGCCCTTCCAGGAGTCCCGCGTATCCGACCATCGACAGGCCCAGCACGCCGAGCAGGGCGAGGGTCACGCCGATCGCCGAGACGGCACCCGCGCCGATCGCCGCCCGGCCGGGGGCGACGCGGACGGGCCGCTCGAACGTACGGAAGGCGGCGACCAGGGCGGCGGTGAGCGCGGCGGCGGCCACGATCCGCAGGGGGACCTGTGCCCACCAGGTGGCGGTGGCCGGCTCGGGGAGCGGGAGGCCGAGGCCGAGCATCGCTCCGTAGACGCCGAGCATCGCGGTGAGGTGCCAGAGGAAGGCGGTCATCGCGACGCCGTTGGCGGCCACGACGGCGCGCCAGACGCGGGGCCGGGCGACCAGCCGCGCACCGGGGGCGCGCAGCAGCTCGACCGCCCCGACGAGCCAGAGGCCGTGGCCGAGGAGGGCGAGCGTGGGCGGAGCCATGTTGCTGATCCTCTCGCCGGGCATGCCGACCATGGACAGCGGATAGGGGCCGAGGGCCACCAGCGTGACGGCGGCGGCGAGCCCGGCACCGGCGAGGAGCGCGGGCCTGCGGATGCGGCCGTCGGCGCGCAGGAATCCGAGCTGGTGCACCGCGAGCCAGACGAAGGCGAAGTTGAGGAACTCGACGTGGGGGACGCCCGCGGCGAAGCGCAGGAGGTCGACCGCAGCGGCGGCTCCCGCGAGCGCGGCGAACGCGCCCCAGCCGTAGCGGTCGTGGAACTTCAGCAGGGCCGGGGTGAAGGCGACCATCGCCAGATAGATCCCGATGAACCAGAGGGGCTGGGTCACCAGCCGCAGCGTCACTCCGGTCAGTCCGCCGCCACCGCCCAGGAGTTGGACAAGGAGCGCGGCGGCGCCCCACACGAGGACGAACACCATGGTCGGCCGCAGGAGCCGTTGCAGCCGGGCCCGCAGGAACGACGGGTAGACGGAGTCCGTGGAGCCCTCCGGCCGCCTGCGGAGCAGGGAGCGGTAGGACAGCGCGTGGGAGAAGCCGCCGACGAAGAAGAACACCGGCATGATCTGGAGGCCCCAGGTCAGCAGTTGCAGCTCCGGCACGACGGCGAGGAGGTTGCCGACCCCGTCACCGGTGACGGCGGCCATCAGCCAGTGGCCGAGGACGACCGTGCCGAGCGAGCCTACGCGCAGCAGATCGATGTAGCGGTCGCGGGTGGCGGGTGTGGCCTCGGCCAGTTCCCGAACGTGTGATCCCATGCGACCACGGTCGCGCCGGGGCCCCCGGGGGCGGCAGCGCGACCGTACTCAATTCCCGTCTGAGTACCGGCAGTCGGACGACGGCGTACCGGCTGCGGAACGGCGTACCGGTGTCGAGCGGCGGTCTACCGGCTGTCAGACGACGGTGGCCCCGGGAGCGGGCGACACCGCGGTCCGCGCCTCCCGGCAGGTGCCCGACGCCAGCAGCGCGTCGGCCACCTTGTGCGCCGACTCCTCGTCCGACACCAGGAACGCCGTGGTCGGCCCGGAGCCGGAGACCAGGGCGGCCAGGGCACCCGCCGCGGTGCCCGCCGCGAGGGTGTCGGCGAGCGAGGGGCGCAGGGAGAGCGCGGCCGGCTGGAGGTCGTTGCCGAGGGCGTCCGCGAGCGCGGCGGTGTCGCCGGAGCGCAGGGCGGCCAGGAGAGCGGCCGACGGGGCGGGTTCGGGGACGTCCGTCCCCGCGGTGAGCCGGTCGAACTCGCCGTAGACCGCGGGGGTGGAGAGCCCGCCGTCGGCGACGGCGAAGACCCAGTGGAAGGTGCCGCCGACCTCCAGGGGGGTAAGCCGCTCGCCCCGGCCGACGCCGAGCGCGGCCCCGCCGACGAGGCTGAACGGCACGTCGCTGCCCAGCTCGGCGCAGATCGCGAGGAGTTCGTCCCGGGAGGCACCGGTGGACCACAGGGCGTCGCAGGCCAGCAGGGCGGCGGCACCGTCGGCGCTGCCGCCCGCCATGCCGCCCGCGACGGGGATGTCCTTGGCGATGTGGATGTGCACGTCGGGGGCGATGCCGTGCCGGGCGGCCAGCGCGATCGCGGCGCGGGCCGCGAGGTTCGTGGTGTCCAGCGGGACCTGGGCGGCGTCCGGCCCCGAGCAGGTGACGCGCAGCTCGTCGGCGGGGGTGACGGTGACCTCGTCGTACAGGCCGACGGCGAGGAAGACGTTGGCCAGGTCGTGGAAGCCGTCGGGGCGCGGGGCTCCTACGGCGAGCTGGGCGTTGACCTTGGCGGGTACGCGGACGGTGACGCTGTGGGTCATGCGGAGGGCTCCGGCTTGTTCTCGGCGATGGCGGCGAACTCCTCGACGGTCAGTGCCTCGCCGCGTGCCTGCGGCGAGATCCCCGCCGCGACGAGGGCCGCCTCGGCGGCGGGTGCCGAGCCCGCCCAGCCCGACAGGGCCGCGCGCAGCGTCTTGCGGCGCTGGGCGAAGGCGGCGTCCACGACGGCGAAGACCTCGGTCCTGCTCGCGGTGGTGCGGATCGGCTCGGTTCGCCGGACCAGGGACACCAGACCCGAGTCGACGTTGGGCGCGGGCCAGAAGACCGTGCGGCCGATGGACCCGGCGCGCTTGACGTCGGCGTACCAGTTGGCCTTGACCGACGGGACGCCGTAGACCTTGTTGCCGGGCCGGGCGGCCAGCCGGTCGGCGACCTCCGCCTGCACCATCACGAGCGTCCGCTCGATGGTGGGAAAGCGCTCCAGCATGGTGAGCAGCACCGGCACCGCGACGTTGTACGGGAGGTTGGCGACCAGCGCGGTGGGCGGCGGGCCGGGCAGCTCCGTGACCAGCATCGCGTCGGAGTGGACCAGGGCGAAGCGGTCCGCGCGCCCGGGCAGCCGGGCGGCGACGGTGGCGGGCAGGGCGCCCGCGAGCACGTCGTCGATCTCCACGGCGACGACGCGGTCGGCCGCCTCCAGCAGGGCCAGGGTCAGTGAGCCCAGGCCGGGCCCGACCTCGACCACCACGTCGTCGGGCCGCACCTCGGCGGTCCGTACGATCCTGCGGACCGTGTTGGCGTCGATGACGAAGTTCTGGCCGCGCTGCTTGGTGGGGCGTACGCCCAGCGCTGCGGCCAGCTCGCGGATGTCTGCGGGGCCCAGGAGGGCGTCGGGCTCTGTGGTGCTCACCCGTCAAGCCTACGGCCGCCACGGGGCCGGGAGTCCGCCGCCCGGCAGCGGCAGGGGCAGGGAGCCGTGCGCCTCCCGCAGGACCACGACCTCGTCGCCGTCGTCGAGGCCGGTGCCCGGGGCGGGGGCGACGAGGTCGCGGCTGCCGAGCCTGACGCCCTCCGCGTCGAGGAGCTCCCCGACGTCGTCGGCGAAGGTGTGCAGGGTGCGGGAGGTGCCGTCCACGCTGACGCTGACGGCCTTGTCCTGGGCGAGGAAGGCGGCGGTGCCGCCGGCCAGCACGGCGAGGACCAGGGCCCGGGGCACGAGCCGACGCAGCCCGTCGGGGCGGCTCCGGTGGCGCCGGGCAGCCCGGTGGCCCCCGGGCTGCCCGCGTACGGCAGGCTGCCGGGGCACCAGCGGGGTGTCCAGCACGGTGGGGTCGTGGACCGGCATGCGGCCGGGCCACAGTCCGGCGACGATCGTCCGCTCCTCGTGCAGGGAGCGCGGCGGTGCCGGGGCCGGGACCCGCGCCGGGGCCTGCCCCGTACGCCGGCCGCCGCGTGGTGCACGGTGACTGCCCTGCGAATGGCCCACGACGCTCCAGAGACTCCGGCTGCCGACCCCGTTGCGCGGGCACGATAGCCGAGGTCCCGTCACCGCCCATAGTCGTACGATTACCCCACGTGTCGACCGGGCTGGGCGGCGGAGCTCAGAAGTCGAACGCCCGCGCGGTGTTGTCGTAGACGGCCGCCGCGAGGGTGTCCTCGTCGGTGCCCCGCACCTCGGCCATCGCACGCAGCGTGACCGGGATGAGGTAGGGGGCGTTGGGCCGTCCGCGGTAGGGGGCGGGGGTGAGGAAGGGCGCGTCCGTCTCGACGAGCACCAGCTCGGCCGGGGCGACGGCGAGCGCGTCGCGCAGCGGCTGGGCGTTCTTGAAGGTGACGTTGCCCGCGAAGGACATGAAGTAGCCGGCCGCCGCGCAGATCCGGGCCATCCCGGCGTCCCCGGAGTAGCAGTGGAAGACGGTCCGCTCCGGCGCGCCCGCCTCGGCGAGGATCCGGAGCACGTCCGCGTGGGCCTCCCGGTCGTGGATGACCAGGGCCTTGCCGTGCCGCTTGGCGATCTCGATATGGGCCCGGAAGGACTCCTCCTGGGCGGCGATGCCCTCGGGGCCCGTACGGAAGAAGTCGAGGCCGGTCTCGCCGACCGCGCGGACGTGGTCCAGGGCTGCCAGGGCGTCGATCTCGGCGAGCGCCTCGTCGAGTGCCGCCTTCCCGCCGGGCTCGCGCGCCCCCTGGCGGGCCGTGCCCTCGGGGTCGCCGTGCACGATGCGGGGCGCCTCGTTGGGGTGCAGGGCGACGGCGGCGTGGACGGAGGGGTGCGCGGCGGCGGTCTCGGCGGCCCAGCGCGAGCCCTTCACGTCGCAGCCCACCTGGACGACGGCGGTGACATTGACCGCCGCGGCCCTGGCCAGGCCCTCCTCGACGGTTCCGTCCTGCATGTCCAGATGGGTGTGTGAATCGGCGACCGGAACCCGGAGGGGTTCGGGGAGCGGCGGGGCGTCGGTACGGCTCATGCCCCGACTCTACGAGGGCACGGGCCTCCTCTCACGGCCGGTGGGCCGCTCTCACCGGCGCTGGAAGGGGTGGAGCAGATCGGACAGCTGCCAGTGGCGCGGGGCGGGGGCGGGAACGGCGGTCGCCGCGACCTTCTCCTTCGCGGCCTCCGCCTCCGGACGCACGGCCTTCTGGTGCTGGAGCAGCTGCTGGACGGTGGAGACCCGGCCGGCCCGCATGATCCGGACCACATGGCCGCCGCAGTTCGTGCAGGTCGGGGTGGAGAGCGGCGAGGGCACGCGCTCCCCGTCCGCCTTGTAGACCACGAAGGCGTGGCCTGAGCCGTCGACGTGGTGCTCTATCTCGTAGGACTGTTCCCAGCCGTACCCGCACCTCATGCAGGCGAAGGCGTACGCCTCGTGGACGGTGGCTGCTGCGATCTCACTCATGCCTGCTCCTCTTGTCCGATGGACAAGCACTCCGGACAAGCACTCCGGATGGTGCGTTCCACCCTCAAGTGGACGCCTCCACCCGGTCGCGGCGCACCAGGGGCTGCCGAGAGTTGGAACGGTTTTGGCCGATCCGTGGGCCAAGGGCCCGGTACGCGGCTCGCGCTTTACATTTCAGGCTAGTCCTTTGCCCTGATCCTGGCCGGTCCGAGCAGCGTTCTTTGCCGCCACCACCGCATCGAACACCTCGCGTTTGGGCAGCCCCGCCTCGGCGGCGACCGCGGCGATGGCCTCCTTGCGCCGCTCCCCCGCCTCCTCGCGCACCTGCACCCTGCGTACCAGCTCGGCGGCGTCCAGTCCTTCGTTCCCGGTGTCCGTCGCGCCCTCGACCACGACGGTGATCTCGCCGCGCACGCCCTCGGCCGCCCAGACCGCCAGCTCGCCCAGCGGACCGCGCTTCACTTCCTCGTACGTCTTGGTCAGCTCCCGGCAGACGGCGGCCCTGCGGTCCGCGCCGAACACCTCGGCCATCGCGGCGAGGGTGTCGTCCAGCCGGTGCGGCGCCTCGAAGAAGACCATCGTGCGGCGTTCGTCGGCGACCTCGCGGAGCTTGCCGAGGCGCTCGCCCGCCTTGCGCGGCAGGAAGCCCTCGAAGCAGAAGCGGTCCACGGGCAGCGCGGACAGGGCCAGCGCGGTCAGCACGGCGGACGGCCCCGGTACGGCGGTGACCTTGATGTCCCGCTCCACGGCTGCGGCGACGAGCCGGTAGCCGGGGTCGGAGACGGACGGCATGCCCGCGTCGGTGACGAGCAGGACCCGCGCCCCGCCGGCCAGCGCCTCGACCAGCTCCGGCGTGCGCGCGGACTCGTTGCCCTCGAAGTAGGAGACGACACGCCCCGTCGTGTGGATGCCCAGCGCCTGGGTGAGCCGGCGCAGCCGCCTGGTGTCCTCGGCGGCCACGACGTCGGCCGTCTCCAGCTCGGCGGCGAGCCGTGGCGGGGCGTCCGCCACGTCGCCGATGGGGGTCCCTGCGAGTACGAGCGTTCCAGTCGTTCCAGTCACATCGGCCATCCTCCCAGCACGGACGGCACCACTCGCACAGATGCGTTCCCTACGATGGCGCGGTGACGAGTACTGCGCCCGAGGCCCAGCAGGGCAACGACGCCGGGGATCACACCGGCGAACAGCCGCATTCCTGGCAGCAGCGGCTGCGCCGCTTCGGCCATTCCCCCAGGCCGGAGGCGGGGCTGCGCGAGCGCCTGATCCCGCCCTACACCCGGCCGGGCCGCCAGTTCTGGAGCGTGCTCGCCGTGCCACCGGTCCTCGCCGGGCACCTGGTGCGCTGGGCCGCCTGGGGGGGACCGCTGCTGGTGGCCGCGGTCGCCGGGGTACTGCGGTTCTGGAACCTGGGCAGCCCGAAGGCGGTGATATTCGACGAGACGTACTACGCCAAGGACGCGTGGGCCCTGGTCAACCAGGGGTACGAGGGCTCCTGGCCCAAGGACATCGACAAGAAGATCCTCAACGACCCCTCCTCGGTGGACATCCCCGTGGACCCGGGTTACGTCGTCCATCCACCGGTCGGCAAGTGGATCATCGGGCTCGGCGAGCAGCTCTTCGGGTTCACCCCGTTCGGCTGGCGCTTCATGGTGGCGCTGCTCGGCACCGTCTCGGTCCTGATGCTGTGCAGGATCGGCCGGCGGCTGTTCCGCTCGACGTTCCTGGGCTGCCTGGCGGGCACCCTGCTGGCCGTGGACGGGCTGCACTTCGTGATGAGCCGCACCGCGCTGCTCGACCTGGTGCTGATGTTCTTCGTGCTCGCCTCCTTCGGCTGCCTCCTCATCGACCGCGACTGGGCGCGCCGCAAGCTGGCCGGGGCGCTGCCCGTGGACGAGGAGGGCATCCTGCGCCCCGACGCCCGGATCGCCGAAACGCTCCGCCTCGGCTGGCGCCCCTGGCGGATCGCGGCCGGTCTGATGCTCGGCCTGGCCTTCGCCACGAAGTGGAACGGCCTCTACATCCTGGCCGCGTTCGGCGTGATGGCGGTGCTCTGGGACGTCGGCGCGCGTCGCACGGCGGGCGCCGTACAGCCGTACAGGGCGGTGGTCCTGCGGGACCTGCTGCCCGCGTTCGTCTCCACGGTGCCGGTCGCGATCGCGACGTACGTCGTCTCCTGGACCGGCTGGATCGTCACGGACAAGGGCTACTACCGCAACTGGGCCGCCACCGAGGGCAAGGGCGGCAGCTGGACCTGGCTGCCGGACTGGCTGCGCAGCCTGTGGCACTACGAGAACCAGGTCTACGAGTTCCATGTCGGCCTGACCTCCGGCCACACCTACCAGTCCAACCCCTGGAGCTGGATCGTCCTGGGCCGCCCCGTCTCGTACTTCTACGAGGAGAAGACGGGCTGCGCCACGTCCGCGACCGGCAAGTGCGCCCGCGAGGTCCTGGCGCTGGGCACCCCGCTCCTGTGGTGGGCGGCGTGCGTGGCGCTGCTGTACGTGCTGTGGCGCTGGTTCTTCCGCCGCGACTGGCGGGCGGGCGCGATCGCGTGCGGTGTGGCGGCGGGCTGGGTGCCCTGGTTCTTCTACCAGGAGCGGACGATCTTCCTCTTCTACGCGGTCGTGTTCGTCCCGTTCCTCTGTCTGGCGGTCACGATGATGATCGGCGCCCTGCTGGGCCCGGCGGCGGGCACGGGCACCAGGCACGGCCTGGGGATGGACAAGGCCGATCCCACGGGCGAGCGCAGACGCACTCTGGGAGCGATCGCGGCGGGCGTGCTGGTGCTGCTGATCGTCTGGAACTTCGTCTATTTCTGGCCGATCTACACGGGCACCTCCATCCCCGAGGACTCCTGGCGCGACCGGATGTGGCTGGACACCTGGGTGTAGCGGGAAGCGGAGGCTGCGGGCTCCCCCACAGCCCTTGGGGAGCCCAAGGCCTTCGCGCCCGCGTGTGATTGACTCCTGGCATGGCCCCGTCCCCGCGTCCGACCGCTCGGCCGTGACCGATCCGGTCGCGGCCACCCGGCCCCGCAACCGCAGGCAGCTCATCGTCGAGGCCGCCGGCCGGGTCTTCAGCGAGCACGGCTACCATGCGGCGTCCATGGAGATGATCGCGGCCGGTGTGGGCATCACCGCGGCGGCCCTCTACCGGCACTTCCCGAACAAGTACGCGCTGTTCGCCGAGTGCGCCGACGTCACGGCGGAGCGGCTCGTCACCGCGCTCGACGAGGTGCCCTCCGGGGCGCCCCTGGCCGATGTGGTCACGGCCCTCACCCGGGTCACCGTCGCCCATCGCGCGTCGGGCGGTGTGTACCGGTGGGAGGCCCGCTACCTGAACCGCCAGGACCGCCGGCAGCTCACGGCGAAATTCGGCCACATCGTCCGGCGCGTCGAGGATGCGGTGCGGCGCGCGCATCCGCTGCCCGCCGGGCGGCTGCGGGCCCTGGCGGCCCTCGGCGCCATCGGGTCGATCACGATGCACCACACGTCGATCGCCCAGCGCCGGGCCGAGGAACTGCTGTCGGCGTCCGCGCTGCGCGTCGCGGCGACCGATCCCGCGGGGGGCCGGAGGCAGGGCGCGCGGCCCGTCGAACTGCCCGCCCTGCCGGTGCCGCGCACACGGCGCGCGGAGATCCTCGCGGCGGCCGTCCCGCTGTTCGCCCGGGACGGGTTCGCCAGCGTCACGAACGGGCAGATCGCGGAGGCGGTGGGGCTGGCCCCCTCGGCGCTCTACCGCCACTACTCGGGCAAGGTCGACATCCTGGCGACGGCGTGCCTCCAGGCGGCGAGGCTGCTGGCCCAGGGAGTGGAGCAGAGTCTCCGCGAGGTGACCGGACCGCATGACGCCGTCGTCGCGCTGGCGGCGACATATGTGGCGTACAGCTTCGAGTACACCGAGCTCAACAGCGTCGCCGAGGCCGAACTCGCGGGCCTGCCCGCCGATCTGCGGCGGCCCTTGGTCCTCGCGCAGCGGGAGCACATCGCCGTTTGGGAACAGCAGTTGCGGCTGGCCCGTCCGGAGCTGGACCCGCGCCAGGCCCGGGCGCTGGTGCACGCGGGCTTCGGCGTGGCGGTCGAGGCGGGACGGGGGCTGCGGTGGCGGGACGGCCGGAGGAACCGCGAGGCCGTCACCACCCTGGTCGTGGGCGCCCTGGGGCTCTGAACGGGCACCGGCGCCCCACGGACACGGGCACCCGGGCGCCATGGGCCCGGGTGCCCCCGGGTGTCCGCTCCTCGGCACGGCTGCCGGGGGCGGGCGCCCGGGGGCCGTCCGGCGGGTCAGCCGGGCCTGTTCCCGGTCGGGATCGTGATCGGGGTGGTGGTGGAGGAGGAGCCCTTGTTGAGGAAGAGCATGGCGAGGGCGCGCACGAACTGGTCGAACATGTAGAAGGTGCCCGGCATGACGGGCGACAGCCCCTCACGGAACAGGATGAAGGCCGGCCACGCGGTGCGGACCAGGGCCGCCGCCGCGTAGTCGCGCGGGAGTTTCAGCCAGTCGCCGACCTCGTTGCTGAGGACGTAGCGCACGAACTCGTTGAGGAACCCGCGCGTGACGCCGAGATCGATCTCCGCGGTCAGGCCGAGCAGCACCTCGGCCAGGTCGAGGCCCTCGGGCGTCGGGGCGAGGATCGGGGTGAGCACCTGCGCGGACTGCGCCTCGGCTGCGGCCCAGGTCTTCGGGATGTACTCCTCCGGCACACCGAGGAGGTAGATGGCGACCTGCCACGAGTGCAGGAACGCCTCCTCGTCCGCGGCCGACATCGGGATCCGCCAGTCGACCAGCTTCTTGTGCACGAAGGTGCCCAGGCTGTGGAAGGTGACCAGGATGTCGGCGACGCTGATCGGGATGGTCTGGTCGGCGCCCGACTTCCAGTGCGGCGACTGCGGCAGCAGGGTCCGCACCGCGCCGTGCACCAGTCGCGTCTTGTTGGCGGTGACGATGAACTGCCCCGACGGCTTGAAGGCGTCCAGCTGCGAGAGGTCGTAGCCGAAGGTGAACGTCTTGGCCGCGCGGTCCTTCATGTCGGCGCCGCCGAAGGACCAGTAGACGCTCCTGGCCTCCCTCGGGATCACGGTGCTCATGATCCCGCTGCCGAGGCCGTACAGCATGAACAGGTACGTGTCCTTGCGCCGGTTGAAGTCGGCGGCGCGGGTCAGCTTGGTCTGGTCGGCCCACGAGGGCAGCTTGTTGACCGTCCGCAGGTGCGCGGCGAGTTCGGCCGGGAGGCCGCTGGGCAGCGCGTCGCCGTTGTTCACCCAGCTCGCCATCTCGGTGTTGACGGCGGGCACTTGGCCGTTCTTGAGCAGCGAAGCCATCAGAGGGTCCGTCGCGCTGTCCCAGATGTACTCCGGATCGAGCCCCGCACCCGCGCCCGCCACCGAGTCCGCCGACGCCCACGCCCAGGCCTTGGCGGGGTCGGCCACACCCACGAGGCCGAGTGCGACACCGAGCGACAGAACGCTTCGCCTGTTGAGATTGGTCATTTACTTACCCACTTCCGAGCTGGACCAGACGGCACTATGGGCCTTTTCTGGCTTGCGAGTTGGGCTACCACCACGTTTCGGATCCTGCTGAGTTATGTGATTCTGAATTAACATAGCGAGCCTCGACACCGTGGGCAATGGTCATGACGAACGCCGGCCGCCAGGCCCTGGACGCCACGCCTCCGGATCCAGGTCAGGGCCCTCACGGGGCGCGTCGCGGTCCGGTAACAACCCCTCCGGGGTCACTCCCGTCCCGTAAGGTGCCGAAGGAAGGCTCCCCTTGAACGTGTTCAAGGAGAGGCACCGGGGAGGGGGACTGCACAGATGCGCAGTGGGGCGAAGGTCGCCATAGTCGGCGGAGTGTTCGTACTGGTGGCCGGGGGACTCGGCTACGGCGTGTACGACGTGGTGCTGGGGGGCGGGGACGCCGGGGGGACGGAGACCGCCTCCGCGTCCTCGGAGGTGCGGACGGGCCCGCTCGGCAAGGACGAGATCAAGGACACCGCCGGGGACTTCCTCAAGGCGTGGGCCTCGGGCGACGCGTCGGCCGCCGCGCTCCTCACCAACAACGAGAGCGTGGCGGAGCCGCTGCTGACGGGGTACGCCGAGGACGCCCACGTCACCGAGGCGGTGATCACTCCGGGCGTCGCCGTCGGCACGAAGGTGCCGTACACGGTGAAGGCGACGGTGTCCTACGAGGGGAGGACGAAGCCCTGGTCGTACTCCTCCGAACTGAGCGTCGTGCGCGGGCTGACCACCGGCAAGGCCCTCGTCGACTGGCAGCCCACGGTGATCCATCCGCAGCTGACCGAGGGCGCCACGCTGCGGACCGGTGAGTCGGAGACCGCGGCGGTCGAGGCCGTCGACCACAACGGCAAGGTGCTCGACAAGGAGACGTACCCGTCGCTCGGGCCGGTCCTGGACAGTCTGCGCGAGAAGTACGGTGACAAGGCGGGCGGTTCACCGGGCGTGGAGACCTGGATCGAGGCCTCGGACGCGCAGCTTCCGAATACCACGCTGCTGACGCTCGCGAAGGGGAAGCCCGGCAAGCTGCAGACCACGCTCGACGCGGACGCCCAGGCGGCGGCCGAGAAGGCGGTCAAGCAGTTCAGCGGGGCCTCGGTGGTCGCGGTGAAGCCGTCCACGGGCGCGATCCGCGCGGTGGCCAACAACCCGGCGACCGGCTTCAACGCGGCGATGCAGGGGAAGCAGGCGCCCGGATCCACGCTGAAGATCATGACGGCGGCGATGCTGCTGGAGAAGGGCCTCGTCACGGCGAACGGCCCGACGGAGTGCCCCAAGGACGTCATGTACCAGGGGCGTTCGTTCCACAACCTGGACAACTTCGGTCTTCCTGACTCCAGCAGCTTCACCACCAGCTTCGCCCGCTCGTGCAACACCGCCTTCATCAAGCTGATCGACGACACGCACGACGACGCGGCGCTGTCCAAGGAGGCCCGTGACGTCTTCGGGATCGGCCTCGACTGGAAGACCGGTGTCGTCTCCTTCGACGGAAGCGTGCCCGCGGAGAGCGGCGGCGAGGCCGCGGCCCAGTACATAGGCCAGGGCACCGTCCAGATGAACGCCCTCAACGTCGCGTCCATCACGGCCACCGCCCGCACCGGGACATTCCGTCAGCCGGTCATCGTCCCGCAGTCCCTGGACGGCCGACAGCTCGCCACCGCGTCCCGCTCGCTCTCGCCGAACGTCACCAACCAGCTGAACTCCGTGATGCGGGCCACCGCGGCCTGGGGCACCGGCCAGGAGGCCATGGCCTCGGTCGGCGGCGACAAGGGCGCCAAGACCGGCTCGGCCGAGGTCGACGGACAGGGCACGTCCAACAGCTGGTTCACCGGCTTCAGCAACGACCTCGCCGCAGCGGCGGTCGTCCAGTCCGGCGGTCACGGCGGCGACGCCGCCGGACCCGTCGTGGCGGCGGTGCTGCGCGCGGGGTCCTGACCCGCGGGTTCAAGGAACGGATCGACCGGCCGGGCCGGCGGCGGATCACGCCGCCGGCCCGGCCTGCTTCCCCGCGTCGCCCCGACCGCGCCGCCGGCGTGCCGCGATCGCCTCGGGGTCGATGTCCGGGCGGGACCACTGCGCCGCGAGGTCGAGGCTGGTGGCGCGTCCGTCCGCGACGTGTTCGTGCGCCAGGCGCGCCGCGCGGTCCGCGTCGCGGGCCGCGATGGCCTCGTACATCTGCTCGTGCTCCGCGCACTGCTGGGCCGGGTCCCGCAGCGCGGTCAGCCGGAACAGCCAGTGCATACGCGCCTCCAGGGGGCGCATCACACCGCTGAGCAGCGCGTTGGAGGCGAGCTCCACGATGCCGGTGTGGAAGGCCGCGTTGGCGGCGGCGATCGCCGCGCGGTCGTGCGCCCGGGTCGCGGCCCGGGCGGTGGCGAGCCCCTCCGCCAGGCGCGCCAGCCCGTCGTCGTCCGCCCGCTCCGCCGCCAGACGGGCCGCGAGGGACTCCAGAGATTCGCGTACGTCGAAGAGGTCGCGCACATCGCCCGGTGTGAACGGCGCGACCAGCGCGCCCCGGTGCGGTACCAGCAGCACCAGCCCGTCGGCCGCCAGAAGGCGCAGCGCCTCGCGCAGCGGGATGCGCGAGACCTCCAGCTCCGCGGCGAGATCACGCTCCACGAGCCGTTCGCCCGGCTGGAGTTCGACCTCGATGATGCGTCGCCGCAGGGTCTCGTACGCACGGTCGCGCAGCGAGGGACGCCCCTCGTCGGACGGTCGGGCTGCTGTCACCAAGGCTTTTCCTCCGCTGTCTGACCGGTCCCACCGTAAGCGGACGGCATGGCGGGGCCCTTACTGCTAACCGCTCGCTAACACGACGGCAACAAACGACCCGGAAACTGGGGCGCCATAGCGGTATACCACTAACTGGCTCGCGGGCCCCGTCTCCTGGAGGCATCCCAGTGGCACCATCCCGAACGCTCCTCTCCCCCGTCACCGTCGCCGCCTCCGTCATGTCGGGGCTGCTCCTGCTGTCCGGCTGCGGCGGCTCCGCCTCGGCCGGGGGCGAGGACGACGGCGGCAAGCTCAAGGTCGGCGTCCTCTTCCCCGGTTCGCTCTCCGACGACGGCTTCATGGGCTCGGCGTACCTCGGCTACCAGCGCGCGGCGAAGAAGCACGCGGACACGGTGGAGTTCAGCAAGGTCGAGCAGGTGGCGACCGCCGACTACGAGAAGGCGCTGGTCCGCTTCGCCACCGACTCCGACCTCGTGATCTCCCTCGGCGGGCAGACCGACGCCGACGTGCGCAACGTCGCGGCGCGCTTCCCCCAGGTGAAGTTCGCCGAGATCGGGGGCCCCGCCGACGGCAAGCCGCTCGCGAACCTCTCGCTGTACGACCCGCAGCAGGCCGAGGGCGCGTTCCTCGCGGGGGCGGCGTCGGCGCTGCTCTCCAAGAGCGGCACGGTCGGCTTCATCGGCGGGGCGGAACTCCCCGCCATCGTGAACGCCGCCGAGGAGTTCGACAACGGCGCCCGCGCGGCCGACCCCAAGGTGAAGGTCCTCGCCCCGCAGTACGTCGGCGACTTCAACGACGTCGCCAAGGCCAAGCAGTCCGCACTCGCCGACTTCGGCGCCGGGGCGGACGTCCTGGGCCAGATCCTCAACCTCGGCCACAAGGGGGTCGCCCAGGCCGCCGGCCAGCGCGACGGAGCGCTCATCGGCGGCCCGATCGCCCACGAGTGCGGGTCCGACCCGGCCTACGCCGGATATGTGGAGACGGACATCGGCGCGGAGATCGAGTACGCGGTGGACCACCTGGTCGCCGGGGACTGGAAGGCCGAGGCCGTCCACTTCGGGCTGACCTTCGAGGACCCGCACAACGACATCGTGCTCTGCGACACCTCCGACCCGGCGGTCACCCAGAAGCTCGACGAGCTGAAGCGGAAGATCACGGCCGGCGAGATCACCACCCGATGAACGCCGCCGCTCCCGCACTGGAGATATCCGGGCTCACCAAGTCCTTCGGCGCGGGGCGCGCCCTGGACTCGGTGGACCTCGTCGTCGGCGCCGGCACCGTGCACTGCGTGCTCGGGGAGAACGGGGCGGGCAAGTCGACCCTCTGCCACATGGTGGGCGGCTCGCTGGTCCCGGACGAGGGCAGCCTGCGCCTCTACGGCTCGCCCTACGCCCCCCGTAGGCCCGCCGACGCGCTCGCCGCCGGGATCGCCATGGTGCACCAGCACTTCAGCCTCGTACCGACGCTGACCGTCGGCGAGAACCTGCGCCTGCTGCGACTGCGGGACCTGCCGCGGCGGGTGGCCCGGGTGCGCGAGGAGTACGGGCTCGAACTCGACCTGGACGCACGGGTGAGCGAGCTGCCCGTCGGGGTGCGCCAGCGCGCCGAGATCGTCAAGGCGCTGCTGCGCGAGCCCCGGCTCCTCGTCCTGGACGAGCCCACCGGGGTGCTCGGGCCCGCCGAGACGGACGCGCTGCTGGAGACCTGCCGCCGGATCGCGGGGGCGGGGCACGCGGTGGTGCTGGTGACGCACAAACTCGGGGAGGCGGCACGGGCCGGGGACGCCGCGACCGTGCTGCGCGCGGGGCGGGTGTCCGGCGGCGGCCCGCTGTCCGAACTCCCGCCGGAACGGCTGGTCCCGCTGATGATCGGCAGGCCCGCCGACTCGCTCGGGGCGGGCCTGGCCGGGACGATCGGTCTGGCGCTCGACGGGGACACCCCGTCGCTCGACGGGGACACCCCGGATGAGGCGTCCGGCGCCGAGGACGTGACCGATGCCGCCGGTGCCGTCCGGGAGCCCGCCGGTGCCGTCCGGGAGCCCGCCGGTGCCGTCCGGGACGGCGCGGCGAAGGCGCTGCGCCTGCGTGAGGTCAGCGTGCGGCGCCCCGACGGGACCCACGCGCTCGACGGGGTCTGTCTGGACGTCGGCTTCGGCGAGATCGTCGGGATCGCCGGGGTGGAGGGCAACGGGCAGAGCGAGCTCATGGCCCTGCTCGGCGGCTCGCTCGCCCCCGGCTCCGGACAGGTGGAGCTGAACGGGCGCGATGTCACCTGCGCCGCACCGCGCGAGCGGAGCCGGGCCGGTCTGGGCGTGGTGCCCGAGGACCGGCTGCACGAGGGGTGCGTGCCCCGGCTGCGCGTCTCCGAGAACCTGTTCCTCGGACGGCTCGACCGCTTCCGCCGGTACGGGGCGTTCCTCGACCGGCGGGCCATGGCACGGGCCGCGGAGACGGTGCTCACCGAGCACGGCATCCGCGCGGACGGCCCGGGCGCGCCGATGTCGTCGCTGTCCGGCGGCAACCAGCAGAAGGTCGTGCTGGCCAGGGAGCTGGCGCTCGACCCGCTGGTCTGCCTGGCCGCGGCGCAGCCGACCCGGGGCCTGGACATCGGGGCGGTGGGCGCCGTGCACTCCCGTATCCGGCAGGCGTCCGCCGCGGGGACCGGGGTGCTGGTGGTCTCCAGCGAGCTGTCCGAACTCCTCGTCCTGTGCGACCGGATCGCCGTGGCCTACCGGGGCAAGCTGCTCGGCCCCGTCGACCCGTCCGAACCGGACGCCCGGGAACGGATCGGCGCCCTGATGCTCGGCGCGCACCCCTCGGACTCCGGAGCGGAGGGCGAAGGCGGCGCGGACGACGGCGTACCCGTGTCCGCGCTCGGCGACGCGCCAGGCCGCTGAAGCGGGCGCCGACCGAAACGGAGGGAGCGCGCACGCCGGGCCGAAGGGCGCACGCCCTCCAACGCCCGGCGACGCGGCAACCCCGGCACCCCGGCAACCCCCGCACCCCGGCAACCCGCGACCTGGCCCGCACCCCGGCACCCCTGCGCCCCGGCGACCTGGCCCGCACCCCCGCGCCCCGCACCCCCGCGCCCCGGCACACGCCCCCGCAGCACCCGTCCACCGGCGCTCTCCCCGGCCCGGCCGCGCGCCCCACGACCATCCGCACCCCGCAAGCCCGTAGAGCCCCGTAGAGCCCCGTAGAACCCGCAAGGAGCCGCCATGCCGCCCCCACCGCCTCCCCCGTCCACCACCTCCCCGGCCCCGGCCCCTGCCCGGACCCCCGCACCCGCCTCCGCCCCGCGTGGTGCGGGCGCCCGCCTGGTCCCCGTGCTGCGGCACCCCGTCGCCGTCGGCGTGCTGGCCGTCGTCCTCGCGGGACTGGCCGGGCTCGGGCTCGTCATGGGCGCCGGCACCCGGCCCGCGGTCGCCTGGGACGCGCTCGTCGAGGGCATGTTCGGATCGCCGTACGCCATCGGGAGCTCCCTCAACTCGGCCGCCGTACTGGCCCTCATCGCCACCGGGTTCACCGTCGCCCACCGCGCGGGCCTGGTGAACGTGGGCGGCGAGGGCCAGCTCTGCGCGGGCGGCCTGGCCGCCGCCGCCGTGGGCGGCACCCTGCCCGCCGGAGCCCCGGCCGCGCTCGCGGTCCCGCTCGTCCTTGCCGCCGGATGCCTGGCGGGCGGCGCCTGGGCCGGGATCGCCGCCTGGCTGCGGACGAAGCGCGGGACCAGCGAGGTCATCACCACGCTGCTCCTCAACTTCATCGGCGTGGGGCTCGTCTCCGTCGCCGTCCACGAGGAGGCGCTGCTGCGCCAGCCCGTGACCTCGTCCGAGACGCTGCCGCAGTCCGCCCCGCTGCCCGAGGGGGCCCGGCTGCCGCTGATCGGCGGCATCGAGTCCCCCGCGACGGCGATCGTCGTGATCGCGGCCGTCGCCGCCGTGCTCACCGGTGTGGTGCTGCGGCACACCGCCGCCGGGCTGCGGCTGCGGTCCGTGGGCCACTCCCCCGCCGCCTCGGCCCGCCTCGGACTGCCCGTGGCCCGGCTGGAGGGCGGCAGTCTGGCGTTCGCGGGCGCCGCCGCCGGACTCGCGGGCGCGAGCCTCGTCGCCATCGCCCCCTATGTGCTGGCCGAGCACTTCTCCTCCGGCTACGGCTTCTCCGGACTCGTGGTGGGACTGCTCGCCCGGGGTTCGCTCACCGCCGTGGCGGCCGTGTCGCTCCTCTTCGGATTCCTCACCAACGGGGGCATCAACCTCCAGCTCGCGGCGGAGGTCCCCGCCTCCTCCGTACAGATCGTGCAGAGCCTGCTCGTCCTGTTCGTCGCCGCGGCCATGTTCACCACCACACGTGACAGGAGCGGCTCATGAGTGCCGTCGTGGAGGAGCTCGCCTCCGGTGGGGTGCGCCTGGCCGTACCCCTGCTGCTGGCCTCGTCGGGAGAGCTGCTGAGCGAACGCGCCGGCGTGCTCAACCTCTCCGTCGAGGGAATGATGCTGACCGGCGCCTTCGCGGGCGCGGCCGGCGCCCTGGCCTCGGGAAGCGCGGAGGTGGGCGTGCTGGCGGCCCTCGCCGCCGGGCTGCTCTTCGCGGGCCTCCAGGCGCTGCTCAGCGTCGTCCTGCGCGCCGACCAGATCGTCACGGGCATCACGGCGAACGCCCTGGCCCTCGGCGCGACGACCTACGGCTCGCGCGTGCTGTTCGGCGACGGGTCGGCCGACTCGGTGCCCGGGTTCGACCCCGTCGCCGTGCCCCTCCTGCACGACATCCCCGTCCTCGGCCCCGCCCTCTTCGAGCAGACCGCCCTCGGTTACGCCGCCTTCCTCATCGCCGGCGGCCTCGCCCTGGGGTTCAGCAGGCGTACGGGGTGGGGTCTCGCGGTCGACGCGATCGGCGAGGACGCGACCACCGCGGACCGCTGCGGCCTTCCGGTGCGGACCGTACGGTTCGCCGCCGTGCTGCTCACCGGCGCCGTATCGGGCCTGGCGGGGGCGCAGTTGGCCCTGTCGGAGGTGCACGCCTTCAGCGACAACATGACCGGCGGCATCGGCTATCTCGCGGTCGTCGCGGTGATCGCGGGCCGCTGGCGGGCCTGGCCCACGATCGTGGCCTGTCTGTTCTTCGGTGTGGCGCAGTCGCTCCAGTTCGTGGCGCCCGCACTGGGACTGCATCTGTCCGCGCCGCTGCTGACGACGCTCCCGTACGTCATCGCGCTGCTGGCGGTGAGCGGCCTCGTCGGCCGCAGCCGGGCGCCCTCGGGACTGACCGTCCCCTTCCTGCGCGGCAGCTGACCGGCGGGCCGGCGGCCGGGCCGCCACCACCCCCACGAATCCCCTTGAGGAACAGAGGACTTACGAGATGACGCTGATCCTGACCCGCTCCGACATCACCGCCCTGCTCGCCGACGTGGGCGAGGAGATCGAGGCGGCGGTGGCGGAGTGCCACCTGGATCTCGCCCTGGGCAGAGCCGTTCTGCCGCCCCCTCCGGCCATGCCGTTCCCGGGGTCGGACGGGACCTTCCTCGCGATGGCCTCCGCCTCCGCCCCGGCCGGTCTCGCCACGGTGAAGCTGCTGGCCGACCTCCCCTCCAACCGCGCCGTGGGGCTGCCCGTGCAGCGTTCGTCGGTCCTCGCGGTGTCCGCGGAGACCGGGGCGTGCGAGGCGCTCCTCGACGGCGCCGGGATCACCCGTGCGAGAACCGCCGCCGCCACCGCCGTCGCCACCCGGGCCCTCGCCCGTCAGGACTCCCGTGTCCTGGGGCTCGTCGGCACCGGGCCGCTGGCCCGCGCCCACGCCCTCGCCCTGCTGCCGGGCCGCTCCTACGAACGGGTCGTGCTGTGGGGCCGCCACCCGGGCCGGAGCGCGGAACTGGCCACCTGGATCACCCAGGAGCTCGGGATCAAGGCGAGTGTGCTGTCCGGGCCGCGCGAGGTGGCGGAGTCCTCGGACGTCCTGTGCACGCTGACGCCGTCCCGGGAGCCGCTCGTCGAGGGCGCGTGGCTCTCCCCCGGCCAGCACATCAACGCCGTCGGCGCCCCGCCGCGCCCCGACCACCGGGAGATCGACACGGCGGGCGTGGTGCGCTGCCGGATCGTCGTCGATGCCTGGTCCACGGCCCGCGCGAAGTCCGGAGAGGTCCTGATACCCCTCGCCGAGGGCGCGCTCACCGAGGACGACTTCCGCTGTGAACTCGGCGAGGTACTCGCGGGAGTGAAGCCCGGCCGCACCTCGGACACCGAGCTCACACTCTTCGACTCGGTGGGCGTCGGCCTCCAGGACCTGGCCGTGGCCCGGCTGCTGATCGACGCCGCTCGGGCGCGGAACGTGGGAACCCTGATCGAACTCAGCGGCTGACCCGCGGTGACGACCGGCACAGGCAGCCGAAAGCCTGTGGTCCGGCCGAGGCCCCGTTCAGTAGCGTGCGGGGCATGAGTACTTCCGACACCACCGGTATCCCGGCCGCCGCCCCGTCCTCCGAGGCCCACCCCCGTTTCGCCGAAGCCCTGCGGGAGCTGGGCCTCCAGGTCGAGGTACGCCGCTTCCCCGAGGCCACCCGCACCGCGGCCGAGGCGGCGGCGGCGATCGGCTGCGAGCTCAGCCAGATCGTGAAGTCCCTGATCTTCGAGGCCGACGGCGTGCCGGTCCTGGTGCTGATGGACGGCTCCTCGCGGGTGGACGTGGAGCTCGTACGGAGCGAGCTGGGCGCCGGGAAGGTCGGCCGGGCAAGGGCGGACCTGGTCCGGGAGACCACCGGCTACGCGATCGGCGGCGTACCGCCCTTCGGGCACCGTACGAAGACCAGGGTGCTGGCCGACCGGGGGCTGCTGGCGCACCCGGCCGTGTGGGCGGCGGCGGGCCATCCGCACGCCGTGTTCCGGACCGAACCCGCCACGCTGATCGAGCTCGCCGGCGGCACCCTCGTGGACGTGCGCGAGCAGTCCGCGTGACCCCGCTGGTGGCGGTGGCCGTCCTGGCCGCCGCGATCACGCACGCCAGCTGGAACGCCATCGCCCACGCCATCCGCGACCAGCTGCTGTCCTTCACCCTGATCTCCGGCGGCGGGGCGCTGATCGGCGCCCTGCTGGCCTGCTTCGCGCCCCTGCCGGCCGCCGGTGCCTGGCCGTATCTGCTGGTCTCCGCGGCCCTGCACGTGGCGTACATGCTGCTGCTGATGCGCTCGTTCACGCTGGGCGACTTCGGCCAGATGTATCCGATCGCCAGGGGCACGGCCCCGCTGGTGGTGACGGTGCTGGCCGCCGTCCTCGTCGGGGAGCGCCCGGACGGCTGGGCGACGGCGGGCGTCGCGGTGGCCTCGGCGGGGCTCGTCGGGCTGGCGCTCTGGGGCATCCGCGGCTCGGGGAAGCGTCCGCACGGACCGGCGGTCCTGGCAGCCCTGGCCACCGGTCTGGCCATCGCCGGATACACCACGGTCGACGGTGTCGGGGTGCGCGCCTCCGGGACACCGCTGGGCTACGTCGCCTGGCTGATGATCCTGGAGGGCATCGCCATCCCGGCCTACGCGTTCTGGCGCCGGCGGGGACAACTGGTCGGCCAGCTCACCCCGTTCGCCGCTCGGGGGCTCCTGGGGGCGGCGCTGTCGGTGGCCGCCTACGGGCTCGTCCTGTGGGCGCAGACGAAGGCGCCCCTCGCGCCCATCGCCGCGCTCCGCGAGTCCTCGATCATCGTCGGCGCCGCGATAGGCACCCTGTTCTTCAAGGAGCGGTTCGGCGCTCCGAGGATCGCGGCGGCCGGGCTGATGGTGGTGGGCATCGGCCTGATGCTGCACACGAGTTGAGCACGTCAGTTCCGGCCGGTGACCTCGCGGGCCCGGGACCGTACGGCGCGGTCACCCGGCGAGCGCGGCCGGCAGCTCCACGACCACCTCGGTGTCCTCCAGATCGCCCGTCGGCCGGAAGCCGAGCGAGGTGTAGAGGCGGGCCGCCGCCGTGTTCCCGGGCTCGTAGGAGAGCCGGATCACCTCGCAGCCCTCGCGCCGCGCCAGCCACCCGGCGAGCGTGCGCACGGCCGCGCGGCCGAGGCCCTTGCCCTGCTCGGGGCCGTCCACGAGCATCCCGCCGATCCAGTACGAGCCGTCGTCGTCCCGGGCCCACATCACATGCCCGGTCACGGTCTCGTCCCCGTAGACCGCGAGCGAGTGCCAGGTGTCCTCGTGCAGGGTCAGCAGCAGGTAGCGGGCGGCCAGCGCGGGCGCGTGGTCGCGCTGGCCGTCCAGGGGCGCGATGTCGGCCACCGCACGCCAGTTGTCGCCGTCCACCCCGCGCAGGGTGACATGCGGCCGGCCCGGTCCGCGAGGCCGTGGTCGATGATCCGGGCGTCGGCGAGGACGTCGTCGGCGCCTGCGTGGCCGGTGCTTTCGTGGCGTGCGAGGTCGTGGCCGGTGCGGTCGTGCCCGGTGCGTTCGTGGTCGGTCATCCGGGCAGGCTAGACAGCCTTCTCCCGCCCCGGCGAACCCTTTTCAGTCCTCCTCGCTCATCGCCGCCCGGAAACCGGTGTTCACGGCGAGGAGCCCGCCGTCCACCCGCAGCGTCGTGCCGGTGATCCACGCCGCGTCCCGGGAGGCGAGGAAGGCGACGGCCGAGGCGATGTCCTCCGGTTCGCCGATCCGGCCGAGCGGGTAGAGGGCGCTCGCCCGCTCCAGCGCCGCGTCCCGGCCCGCCCATGCTTCGGTGCGGATCGTGCCCGGCGCGACGAGGTTGACGCGGACACCACGCGGTCCCGCGTGGCCCGCGAGCGTACGGGTGAGACTCGTCAGGCCCGCCTTCGCGGCGCTGTAGGCGTGGCCGCCGAAGTCCTGTTCGCCGTTGACCGAGCCGATGTTGACGATGGCGCCCCGGCCGGAGTCCACCAGGTGCGGCAGGGCGGCCCGCGAGCAGCGGTAGGGGCCGCTCAGCGTGATGTCGAGGGTGTGGGCCCAGGGTTCGTCGTCCTCGTCCTCGAAGAGCGCGGCGTCGTCGTGGTTGGCGTAGGCGTTGTTGACCAGGACGTCGAGCCGGCCGAAGACACCGGCCGCGTGGGCGACCGCCGCGTCGACCGCGTCCCGGTCGCCGACGTCGCAGGCCAGGGATTCGGCGGTGCCGCCCGCCTCGCGTATCGCGGCGGCGGTGCGGGCGGCGCGGTCCCCGTCCAGGTCGGTGACCAGGACGGCCGCGCCCTCCGAGGCGAGCCGTCGGGCGGTGGCCGCGCCGATGCCCTGTCCCGCGCCCGTGAGGAGTGCGGCGTACCCGTGGAAGCGTGGAGGAGTCATAGGGCCGACCGTACTGCCCTGACCAGGGCCTGGGCCCGGGGGTCGGCGGTGACTCCCTTCTGCAGACCGTTCGTCACATAGCCGAGCGCGATGCCCGTTTCGGGGTCCGCGAAACCCAGGGAGCCGCCCCGGCCCGGGTGTCCGAAGGAGCCGGGCCCGAGCAGCGGGGCGGCCGGGCCGTGCAGCATGTAGCCCAGGCCGAAACGGGTGTTGACGACCAGCACCCGGTCCGGGCCCGCGGACTCCTCGGTGCGGGCCAGGGTGAGGGTGGCGGGGGCGAACAGCCGCTGTCCGTCGACCTCGCCGATCATCGCGGCGTAACAGCGGGCGAGGCCCCGCGCGGTGGCGGCCCCGTTGGACGCGGGGAGTTCGGCGGCGCGGTAGGCCGGGTCGTTCTCGTCGGGGAAGGGGTCGATCGCGCCGAAGGCACGGCGGGTGAGGGAGGCCGGGTCGGCGTAGGCCTCGACGACCGAGCGCTTGGGGCGCATCCGCAGGGTGCCGCCGTTCCCGGCCGGCGGGGGTTCGACGGGCCCGATCCGCCCGATCCGGTGCGCCTCGTCCTCGGGGAGCCCGAACCAGAAGTCCAGGCCGAGCGGCCGGGCGATCTCCTCGGCGATCCAGCGGCCGATGGTGCGCCCGGTGACCCTGCGCACCAGTTCGCCGATGAGCCAGCTGTAGGTCTGGGCGTGGTAGCCGTGGTCCGTTCCCGGCTCCCACAGGGGCTGTTGGGCGGCGACCGCCCGCGGCCCGGAGACCTGGTCGGCCGCCTGCGCGGGGGTCAGCGTGCCGTCGAGCGCGGCCAGTCCGGCGCGGTGGGCGAGGAGATGGCGTACGAGGACGCGCTCCTTGCCGTTCGCCTTGAACTCCGGCCAGTACGTGCCGACGGGCGCGTCCAGGTCCACCTGCCCGCGCTGGTGCAGCAGCAGCGGCACTGCGGCGGCGACGCCCTTCCCGGCCGAGCGGACGATCTGCACGGTGTCGACGGCCCAGGGTTCGGCGCCGTCCACATCTCTCGTGCCGGCCCACAGGTCCACGACCTTGCGGCCGTGACGGTAGAGGGCGACGGCCGCTCCCCGCTCCCCGCGCTCTTCGAAGTTACGGACGAAAGCGTCCCGTACCGCCTCGAATCCCGGCGCCACCGTGCCCCGTACGTCCACGCCTGTTCCCGTGCTCCCGCTCATCCCCCCATGGTGCATCGCGCCGCAGGTGGAACGGGTGCCGGGTCACCATCTGTTCACGGACGCGGAACGGCCACGGAACGCGGGTCGAAGCCGAACGGGAGCTCCAGCCGGTGCCTGCGCATGAGCGCGTCGTCGCAGAGCAGATCCTGCGTGCGGTCGTCGGCGGCGATCACCCCTTCGCTGAGGATGACGGCGCGCGGGCAGAGTTCGAGGGCGTACGGCAGGTCGTGGGTGACCATCAGCACCGTGACGTCCAGGGACCTCAGGATGTCCGCGAGTTCACGGCGGGACGCCGGGTCCAGGTTGGAGGACGGCTCGTCCAGGACGAGGATCTCCGGCTCCATGGCGAGGACGGTGGCGACGGCGACCCGGCGGCGCTGGCCGAAGGAGAGATGGTGCGGCGGCCGTGCCGCGTACTCCTCCATACCGACACGCCGGAGCGCCGTCATGACGCGTTCCTCCAGCTCGGGGCCACGCATCCCGGCCGAGGCGGGACCGAAGGCGACGTCCTCGCGGACGGTCGGCATGAAGAGCTGGTCGTCGGGGTCCTGGAAGACGATGCCGACACGGCGGCGGATCTCGGCGAGGTTCTTCCTCGCGACGGGCAGTCCGGCGACGCGGACGCTTCCGGCGCCCGCGTCCAGGATGCCGTTGAGATGGAGGACGAGGGTGGTCTTGCCCGCGCCGTTGGGGCCGAGGAGCGCGACGCGTTCGCCGCGGGCCACGGTCAGGTCGACACCGAAGAGGGCCTGGTGGCCGTCGGGATAGGCGTACGCGAGGCCGCTGACCTCCAGGGAGGGCACGGGGGCGGTGGGCAGGCTCATAGGGTCCATCCCAGCAGACACACGACGAGGGCGAGCACGGGGAGGGCCGCGGCGTGCGCCCACTGGGTGCGGGTGGCGGTCACCTCGTCGATCACCGGCATGGTGCCGTCGTAGCCGCGGCTGACCATCGCGAGGTGCACGCGCTCACCGCGTTCGTAGGACCGGATGAAGAGGGCGCCCGCCGTCTTGGCGAGGACGCCCCAGTGCCGTACGCCGCGGGCCTCGAAGCCACGGGAGCGGCGGGCGATCGACATCCGTCGCAGCTCGTCGGTGACGACATCGCCGTACCGGATCATGAAGGAGGCGATCTGGACGAGCATCGGGGGCAGCCGGAGCCGCTGGAGGCCGAGCAGCAGGGCCCGCAGCTCGGTGGTGGAGGCGAGGAGCACGGAGGCGGCCACGCCGAGGGTGCCCTTGGCGAGGACGTTCCAGGCGCCCCAGAGTCCGGGGACGCTGACGGAGATCCCGAGCAGCTCGGTCTGCTCGCCGGGCACCACGAAGGGCATCAGCAGCGCGAACGCGACGAACGGCACCTCGATGACCAGGCGCTTCAGCAGGAATCCGGCCGGGATGCGGGCCGTCGCGGCGACGGCGGCGAGCAGCACCGCGTAGAGCGCGAAGGCCCAGACGGCCTCGCGCGGGGTGGACACGACGACCACGACGAAGCAGAGGACGGCGGCGAGCTTGCAGTGCGGGGGCATTCGGTGGACGGGCGAGTGCCCGTCCCGGTAGAGCTTGTGCGCGTGGCCGGCGCCCATGTCAGACGGACTCGGTGGTGCGGGTGGCGGGTTCCCCGGGCGTACGGCGACCGCGCGCCGCCCAGAAGACGCCGCTGCCGACGGCGACGGTGACACCGACGCCGATCACTCCGGCGAGGCCGCCGGAGAGCCGGGCGTTGCCGACGTCCTTGACGCCGTAGTCGGCGAGGGGGGAGTCGGCGGCCCCGTGTTCCTGGACCTTCTCGTCGATGCCCTTGTCGGCGGCGACCTTCTCCAGGCCGTCGGGGTCGGCGGAGGCGTAGAAGGAGACGAAGCCCGCGAGGACGAGGGCGGCGGCCAGGCCGGTGGCCCAGACCTTGCGGGTGGAGCGTGCGGCGGCCGGGGCGGGCTCGGGCGCGGCGGCCGGGGCGTCGACGAGCTCACCGTCGACGCGGAGCTTCAGCGGGGCGGCGAGTCCACGGGCGCCGTGCACGAGGTCGGGGCGTACGGCGATGACGGCGCCGACGGTCAGCGCGGTGATGGCCGCCTCGCCGATGCCGATCAGGACGTGGACGCCGACCATCGCGGTGAGGACCTTGCCGATGGGCACGTCGGTGGTCCCGCCGATCGCGTAGATCAGGGTGAAGGCGACGGCGGCGGCCGGTACGGAGACCAGCGCGGCCACGAAGGCCGCGGCGGTCGTCGAACGGCGGCCGCGGGGCAGCACACGGGTCAGCCCGCGGAAGAGCCCGTAGGCGACGACGACGGTGACGACGCCCATCACCGTGATGTTCACACCGAGCGCGGTGAGACCGCCGTCGGCGAAGAGGATGCCCTGCATCAGCAGGACCACGGCTATGCAGAGCACCCCGGTGTAGGGCCCGACCAGGATCGCCGCCAGCGCCCCGCCCAGGAGATGTCCGCTCGTACCGGCGGCGACCGGGAAGTTCAGCATCTGCACGGCGAAGATGAACGCGGCGACGAGCCCCGCCAGCGGAGCGGTCCGTTCGTCCAGTTCACGCCGGGCACCGCGGAGACCGACGGCGACCGCACCTGCGGCGACGACACCTGCGACGGCGGAGACGGGTGCGTTGATGAATCCGTCGGGTACATGCATGGAGTGGCTCCGCTTTCGGGCGTTACTGCTGGCGGGGTCGGAAAACGCTCCACTATAGAGCGCTCTTGCAAAGGGTTCGCAAGAGCGCAGTGATGACAACTAGCGCGACCCCCAACATGCCCAAATGGGAATATATGGGACATTAGGGGGAGAGATTTTCACACAGGAGGAGCCGGCCATGTCCCTCGTGATCCAAGAACACGCCCGAGCCCGGCTCATCACCGACGGCCCCGACCCCCGGCTCGTCCCCGTCGAGCTGCGCTGCGACCCGGCCGAACCGCGCACCGTCCACGTCCGGCTTCCCGGCGGCGTCGACTGGGCCTTCGGCCTCGACCTGCTGGAGCGCGGGATGCGCTCCCCCGTGACGCGTGGGGACATACGGGTCTGGCCGTGCGGCCGGGCCCAGGTGGTGCTGGAGCTGCACGCGCCGGACGGCGTCGCCGTCTTCCAGTTCGACAACGCTCCCCTGATCCGCTTCCTGTCGCGGACCCGCGCGAGGAGCCCGAAGCGCCCGCCGGCCGCCGCCCCGGCCACCCCCACCCCCGCCTCACGCGCCTGACCCCGGGCACGACGAAAGCCCCCGTGCCGCGTGCACGGGGGCTCTCTGTCGCCCCGGTCCCCCGTCCCCACAGGTAACCGGTGCTCCGGGGCCGCGTTCCGCTCAGACGCGGACCCCGGGGTTCATGCGGCTCATATGACGCGAGCCGTGGGTCAGACGCGGACCAGCTCCCGCTCGCCGCCGCCCTCGGCCGGGCCGTCGGAGAGCTCCTTGCGCAGGCCCTCACCCTCGACGTCCACGTTGGGCAGCACACGGTCCAGCCAGCGCGGCAGCCACCAGGCACGCTTGCCGAGCAGGGCGAGCACCGCGGGCACGATGGCCATCCGCACCACGAAGGCGTCGAAGAAGACGGCGATGGCCAGCGAGAAGCCGATCATCTTGATCATCGACTCACTGGAGCCGATGAAGCCGGCGAAGACGGCCATCATGATCACGGCTGCTGCCGTGACCACCCGGGCCCCGTGCTTGAAGCCGGTGACGATCGCCTGTCCGGGCGTCTCCCCGTGGACGTACGCCTCACGCATCCGCGTGACCAGGAACACCTCGTAGTCCATCGCGAGACCGAAGACCACACCGACCATGAAGATCGGCATCATGCTCATGATCGGACCGGTCTGCTCGACCCCGAAGAGCGAGGCGAGCCAGCCCCACTGGAAGACCGCGACGACCGCGCCCAGGGCCGCGACGACCGAGAGCAGGAAGCCGAGGGCCGCCTTGAGCGGCACCAGGATGGAGCGGAAGACCACCATCAGGAGCAGGAAGGCCAGGCCGACCACGAGCGCCAGGTACGGCAGCAGCGCGTCGTTCATCTTCTCCGAGAAGTCGATGTTCATCGCCGTGGCGCCGGTGACCAGCACCTCCGCGCCGGTGTCGCCCTTGATGGCCACGCCCGCGTCACGGATGTCGTGGACGACGTTCTCCGTGTCGACGGAGCTCGGCCGGTCCTTCGGGACGACCGTGATGGTCGCGGCGTCGCCGGCCTTGTTGAAGACGGCCGGGGTGACGGCGACGACGTGGTCGATGCCCTCGACCTCCTGGGAGACCCGGTCGACCGCGGTCTTGCCGTCCTCGCTGCCCTTCGTGTCCACGACGACCAGCAGCGGACCGTTGAACCCGGGGCCGAAGCCGTCGGACAGCATGTCGTAGGCCTGGCGCTGCGTGGTGCTCTTGGGCTGGGAGCCGTCGTCCGGCAGACCCATCTCCAGCGAGGCGGCCGGTACGGCGATCGCGCCGAGACCGATGACTCCGGCCAGCAGCACCCACACCGGCTTGCGCAGCACGAACCGCGCCCAGCGGGTGCCCATGTTCGGCTTCGCATCGGGCTTGTTCTCCGCCTCGGCGGCCTTGCGCGCCTTGCGCCCCATGACCCGCTTGCCCGCGAAGCCCAGCATCGCCGGGACAAGGGTGAGCGCGATGACCACGGCGATCCCGACCGTGCCCGCGGCGGCGAAGCCCATCTTCGACAGCATCGGGATGTTGACGACGGCGAGGCCCGCCAGCGCGATGACGACGGTCAGACCGGCGAAGACGACGGCGGAGCCCGCCGTGCCGACGGCCCGCCCGGCCGCTTCCTCGCGTTCCCGGCCCTCGGCCAGTTCGGCACGGTAGCGGGAGACGATGAAGAGCGCGTAGTCGATGCCGACCGCGAGGCCGATCATCATCGCGAGCGTGGAGGTGGTGGAGCCCAGGTCCAGGACGTTGGCCAGCGCGGTGATCGTGGAGACCCCGATGCCCACACCGATGAGGGCGGTCAGCAGCGGGAGCCCGGCGGCGATCAGCGAGCCGAAGGTGATGACCAGGACGACGGCGGCGATGGCGACACCGATGATCTCGGTGACCCCCGTCTCCGGCATCACCTGGAGGGCGTCACCGCCGATCTCCACCTTCATTCCGCTGCTCTGGGCGTCGTGGCCCACGTCCTCCAGCGCCTCACGCGTCGCGTCGGTCAGCTCCATGGAGCTGACCTCGTACGACACGGAGATGTACGCGGTCGAGCCGTCCTTGCTGACGGCGTTCGCCGTGTACGGGTCGGCGACGGAGGCGACCTGGTCCGAGCCGGACTTCAGCTCGCCCACGATGTCCTGGATCTCGGCCTTGTTGGCGGCCGTGGTGACCTTCTCGCCTTCGGGCGCCTGGAAGACGACCCGGGCGGTCGCGCCGTCGGCGCTGCCGCCGGGGAAACGCTCTTCCAGCAGGTCGAAGGCCCGCTGGGCCTCCGTGCCGGGGATCGAGAAGGAGCTGGAGGTGGCGGTGGCCGCGGAGGAGGCGCCGAACCCGGCCAGCGCCAGCAGCGCCACCCAGATCAGGGCGACATAACGGCGGCGCCGGAAGGCGAGCCGTCCTAGTTTGTACAGGAATGTAGCCACGGAGGGGTACTCCCGGTCAGGTCGTTGAGTGGAATTGGGCGTAAGGAACCAGCCCGACGACGAGAGCGGCGTGTCAGGTGGAGCGTCGGGGAGACGGGTCGTACGGGAAAAAGGGGACGTCAGACGCCGAGGGCGGGGAACACCACGGCTTCCGCGTAGTCGGTGAGGAACGCCTGGTCGACGGGGCGGCCCTCGACCAGCTCACGAGCGGCGAAGGCACCGATCATCATGTGCGGGACATAGGAGACCGCCGGATTGTCCGGACGGACCTCACCCCGGTCGACGGCCCGCCTGATCATCAGTCCGAGACCGGTGAGTTCCGGCTCGATCATCAGCTCACGCAGCGCCTGGAGCAGATCGGGGTTGCTGTGGACCGCCTGGCCGAGTCCCCGCATCAGCGCGGAGCTCTTCTCCATCTGGCAGTCGTCGGTCCGCAGGAGCGCGGCCTGGAAGTCTCCGCGCAGCGAGCCGGTGTCGATCTCGCCGAGCTGCACCGGCTTGTTGTGCCGGAGTGCCTTGACGACGAGTTCGGCCTTGCTCCCCCACTGGCGGTAGAGGGTGGCCTTGCTGGAGTGGGTTCGGGCGGCAACGGCGTCCATGGTCAGGGCTTCATAGCCGACCTCGCCGAGCAGATCGAGCACAGCGGCGTACAGCTCGCTCTCGCGTTCGGGCGTGAGCCGGCTGCGTGCCATGGGTCGACCTCCTCTTGAATTGCGCCTGCTGGATGGTACGCCAGTCGAAGATCAACTAGCGGAACGAAACGGTTTCGTACACTTCGAAGGTACTCCCTCCCTGAACGAAACGAGACTGTTTCGCTTGTGTCGTGCACCACAAGTTGCCGCGGGCCCTTCGCGCGGAAAGCATTGGAGGGTGAGTGACGACGTCGCGTATCTCCGGTTCCCGCACATCCACAAGGACTTGCTCTGCTTCGCGGCGGAGGACGACCTCTGGGTCTCCCCCCTCGCCCCGGCCGGACAGCGGCCGGGGCGGGCGTGGCGGCTGACTGTCGACCGGACCAGAGTCAGCCATCCGCGCTTCTCGCCCGACGGAAGCCGTATCGCCTACACGACCTGGCGCACGCTCGACCCAGAGATCCACATCGCCCCGGTTGAGGGCGGGCCCGCCCGCAGACTCACCTACTGGGGCTCGACCGACGCCAGGGTCTGCGGCTGGAGCCCCGACCCGGGCGACTCCTCCCAGATCCTCGCCGTGTCCTCGCACAACCAGCCGTTCTCGTACTTCTCCTGGGCCTACAGCGTCCCCACCGACGGCAGCCCCGGCGGCAAGCTCCCCTGGGGTCCGGTCTCCGACATCGCGGTCGCCGACATCGACGGCGAACGGCGCACCCTGCTGCTCACCGGGAAGCCGCCGCACGAGCCGGCGGCCTGGAAGCGCTACCGGGGCGGCGCCATGGGCCGGCTGTGGCTGCACGGCAAGCGCCTGCTGCCGGACATCGGCGGGCATCTGGACGCGCCGATGTTCGTCGGGCGCCGGATCGCGTTCCTCTCCGACCACGAGGGCGTCGGCAATCTGTACTCCTGCCTGATGGACGGCACCGATCTGCGCCGGCATACGGACCACGACGCGTTCTACGCCCGGCACGCCTCCAGCGACGGCAGCCGGATCGTCTACCAGTGCGGCGGCGATCTGTGGCTGGTCGACGATCTGGAGTCGCCCGGGGCGGTGCCCAGGAAGCTGGAGGTCAGGCTCGGCGGGCCCCGGACCGGACGGCGTACGTACCAGGTGCCCGCGGCGAGCCATGTCGACTCGCTGTCCGTGGACGAGACGGGCCGGGCGAGCGCCGTCTCCGTGCGCGGCAGCCTGTACTGGCTCACGCACCGCGACGGCCCCGCCCGCACGATCGCCGACACCCCGGGCGTGCGCGTCCGGCTGCCCGAGATGCTCGGCAGCAGCGGCCAGGTCGCGTACGTCACGGACGCGGAGGGCGAGGACGCCGTCGAGATCGCCTACCTCCCCCGGGCCAGCGGCGACCGCCCGCCGCGCAGACTGGCCGCCGGCCGGCTGGGCAGGGTCCACGAGCTGATCTCGGACCCGGAGGGCGAGCGGCTGGCCATCGCGTCGAACGACGGGCGGCTCCTGCTGCTGGACGTCACGGACGAGGAGGAGACGCTGGACCTGGCCGGGGACTCCCCGCCCGGGGAGACCGTCGACGAGGCGGAGCCGTCCGGGCCAGCCGAAGCCGAGCCCTCCGGAGCCGCCGCCGACGCCACGGAGCCCACCGGCACCACCGGCACCACCAGCACCACCGGCGATCCGGAGCCGGCCAAGGCCGTCGCCCCGCCCAGGACCCTCGCCCCGCCGGGTGCTCTCGGTCTGCCGGGGGCCCTCGATCCGCCGGACGCCGACGGGTCCCGCGTCACCGAGCTGATCCGCTCGGTCAACGGCCCGGTCCGCGATCTGGCGTTCTCGCCGGACGGGCACTGGCTGACCTGGTCGCACCCCGGCGTCGGCCGGTCGCTGCGGCAGATCAAGCTGGCCAGGATCACCGGCCCGGGCGCCCCGGTGATAGTGGATGTCACCAACGGCCGCTTCGAGGACGAGAACCCGGTCTTCACCGGCGACGGCCGCTATCTCGCCTTCCTCTCCTGGCGTGGATTCGACCCGGTGTACGACGTCCACACCGGCGACCTCTCGTTCCCGCTGGGCTGCCGGCCCTATCTCGTGCCCCTGTCCTCGGCTACCCCGTCCCCCTTCGCCCTGCTCCCCGACGGGCGGCCCGCGGCAGGCGGCCTGGACCCCGTGGACATCCCCGACGGCGCGGTCGAGGGGCCGACCGTCACCGTGGAGTTCGAGGGCCTGGAGAACAGGGTGACGCCGTTCCCCGTGTCGGCGTCCAAGTACTCCGCGCTGCAACCGGTCAGCGGCGGCGGTCTCGTCTGGCTGCGCTGGCCGATCTCCGGCGCGCTGGGCGAGACGTTCGCCAACCCGGCGGACATGTCGGGGCGGCCCACCCTGGAGCACTTCAACATCGCCAAGGCCCGCAAGACCGAACTGGTCGGCGACCTCGACTGGTTCGCGGTCAGCGGCGACGCCACCCGGCTGGTCGTCATGGACGAGGGCGAGCTGCGCGCCGTACCGTCCAACGAGCCCGGTGACAACGACTCCACGGTCTACATCGACCTGCGCCGCATCCTGCACGACGTCGACCCGGCGGCCGAGTGGCGCCAGGCGTACGGGGAGGCGGGGCGCATCATCCGCTCCTACTTCTGGGAGCCGGACATGTGCGGCATCGACTGGGAGGGCGTACTGGACCAGTACCGTCCGCTGGTCGAACGGGTCTCCTCACCCGACGAGTTCGCCGATCTGGTACGCGAGGTCCTGGGCGAACTGGGCACCTCGCACGCGTACGTCTCGCCCGCCCGCCGCAACGAGGGCCCCCCGCACTACCAGCGGGCGATCGGGCTGCTGGGCGCCAACCTCGTCTGCCGGGAAGGGGACTGGACGGTGCAGCGCATCCTGCCCGGCGACTCGTCGGACTCCAAGGCGCGTTCGCCGCTCGCCGGTACGGGAATCCGCGAGGGCGCCGTCCTCACCCATGTGGACGGCCGGCCCGTCGACCCGGTGGCGGGCCCGTACCCGCTGCTGACGGCGGCGGGCGGCACCACCGTCGAGCTGACGTTCCGCCCGGCGGGGGGCGAGCACGGCGGACGGTCCCGCCGGATCGCGATCGTCCCGCTGGTCGACGAACGGCCGCTGCGCTACCAGGACTGGGTGGCCAAACGCCGCGAGGTCGTAAGGGAGTTGAGCCACGGGAAGTGCGGCTATCTGCACATCCCCGACCTGGGCGGATCAGGCTGGGCGCAGTTCAACCGGGACCTGCGGCTGGAAGTCTCGCGCCCGGCCCTGATCGTGGACGTACGGGGCAACGCAGGCGGGCACATCAGCGAGCTGGTCCTGGAGAAACTCACGCGCACCATCCTCGGCTGGGACCTGACCCGCAACGCCCAGGCCGTCTCGTACGCCTCCAACGCGCCCCGGGGGCCCGTGGTGGCGCTCGCCGACGAGGCGACGTCCTCCGACGGCGACATGATCACGGCCGCGTTCCGGCTGCTGAACCTGGGGCCGGTGGTGGGGCAGCGCACCTGGGGCGGTGTGGTCGGCATGACCGGGCGGCACAGGCTGGGCGACGGCACGGTGATCACGGTGCCGATGAACGCGGCCTGGTTCGACGCGTACGGCTGGTCCGTCGAGAACCACGGCGTCGAGCCCGACCTGGAGGCACTGCGCACCCCTCTGGACTGGGCGGAGGGCCGCCACGCGGTACTGGACGACGCGGTCAGGGTCGCCCTGGACCTCCTGGGCGCCCACCCTGCGGCCACACCCCCCGGCTACGACTCGGCCCCGGACCTGCGCAGGCCCCCACTGCCCCCGAGGTGACCAAGCAGAACAAATCAAGCCCCTCCGGCAACCGAGGAGCGGGGCCCCGGGGCGGGGCAGTCACTCCAAGGCCAAGCCCCACCCCAGCAAAATCAAGCCCCTTGGGGGTCCCCCCGGACGAAGTCTGGGGGAGTTTGAGGAGCGGGGCCCGGGGCAGATCCCCGAGGTCCCGCACCGCGCGCACCCCGCACGCACACCCCGCTCCCGCACCGCCCCCACACGGCACGCGCACCCCGCACGCGGAAGGGGCGTACCCGGCACCCGGGTACGCCCCAACAGACCTCAGACGCGCAGTGCGTCAGCGACCGGAACGCTCACGCGCCTGGTCCGTGGCGTCCTGCGCACGGTCCCGCGCCTCGGGCCGACGGCCCTGCGCCTGGTCCGCGCCACGGCGCGACGCCTGGCCGGCCGAGCGCTCACGCGCCTGACCCTGCTGCTTGCCGCCCGCCTTCTGCTGCTTGGCCTGGTCGGCGAGCTCCTGCGCCTTGTCCTTGAACTGGTCTGCGATACCCATGCTGTTCACTCCTATGTGGGTGCGTGGGGGATGGCCCCGGTGGGGCCTCGCTCAGACTTACACACCCGGACATTCACCGCATTTCGATCAACCACGCTGAGTGCGCGCCTTCTGATCCGCCTCGCCGCCGGCCCCCACGAGCCCCTTGCTCACACCGTCGAGCCGAGACCCGAACCGCTTCATCTCACGCTGGCCGACGGTCCCTATCACCGACGGCAGATACCCCCGGATCGACTGCATCCCCCGCAGCCACCACTGCGCGTACACATGCGGGGAGCGCCGCTCGATCCCCGCGACGATCCGGTCGACGGCCGGGCCCAGCGGGTAGGTGCGGTTCGTCGGCCACGGCAGCCGCTGCCTCAACTCCCGCATGACGTCGTCCTCGTCGGCCCCGCGCACCATGTCCGTGTCGGTCCAGGACAGATAGCCGACCCCGACCTTCACGCCCCGGTAACCGACCTCGCCACGCAGACAGTGCGCGAACGCCTCCACGCCCGACTTGGACGCGCAGTAGGCGCTCATCATCGGGGCCGGGGTGATCGCGGCGAGCGACGCTATCTGGAGGAAGTAGCCCCGGCTCTCCATCAGCACCGGCAGGAACGCCCGCGCCGTGACCGCGCCGCCGATCAGGTTCACCTCGATGACCCGCCGCCACGCCTCGGGGTCGGAGTCCACGAGGGGGCCTCCGGTGGCGACACCCGCGTTCGCGACGACGATGTCGATCTTCCCGAAGCGCTCCTTCACCTCCCCGGCGACCCGGCTCATCGCCTCGTGGTCGGTGACGTCCGCGTACCAGTGGTCGCTCGGGGAGTGCAGCCGCTCCGAGACCTTCTTCAGCTCGTCCGGTTCCAGCCCGACCAGCGCCAGCGTGGCTCCGCGCGCCGACAGCTTCCTTGCCAGCAGTTCGCCCACGCCCCGCGCCGCGCCCGTGACGACGACGACCTGTCCTTCGAGACTCCGCCTGCCGCTCATGCGACCTCCTCCTCGCTCACGGCTGCCGCCGCACTGCCCGCACCGTCCACAGTGACGTACTCGGCCACCAGCTCGCGGAGCTTCGCGGTGACCACTTCGGGCGCCTCGACCGGAGTCATGTGCCCCATGCCCGCCAGCTCGGTGAGCCCGAGGCTCTGCGGCAGCGCCGCTTCGATGGCCCTGGCGTGCACGGGCGGCGTCAGCCGGTCCTCCGTGCCCGCGATCACCGCGGTCGGCAGCCGCAGCTCCCGCACGCGTGCCTCCAGGTCGAGCTCCGCGAGCACGTGCCCCCAGGCGACGCGTGCCCCGCGCGGACACGCGTGCACGATCCTGGCACAGGCGTCGACCCGCTCCGGGGCAGAACCACGGCCCATCGTCGCGTACTTGAGGATCGCCTTCGACACGGCGTTGACCGGCCCGAGCGGTGCGCGCGCCGCGAGGACCGCCGCCGTCATCCGGGTGCGCAGGGCGCCCGCGCGGAGCGGCAGCACCAGCGACTCGGCGGTCAGCCGCGAGCTGCCGGTGCTGCACAGCAGCACGGCCGCCCCGTGCTCCCGCACCGCCGCCCGGCCCGCCGCGGCCATCAGCGTCATCCCGCCCATGGAGTGCCCGCCGAGCACCGCCTTCTGCCCCGGCGCGAGCGTGGCCTTCAGTACGGCTTCCAGGTCGTCGGCCAGCGCCCGCGTGCTGTATCCACCGGGCCCCGCGGCGGGCGTACGCCCATGGCCCCGCTGGTCGTAGACGACGACCCGGTGGTCCACCGCCAGGTCCCGCACCTGGGCGTCCCAGAAGCGGGTGTTGCAGGTCCAGCCGTGCGTGAGGACCACGGCGGGCGCACCCTCCGGACCGTGCACCTCCACATGGACGCGTGAGCCGTCCGCGGAGACGACGCTCAGTTCGCGTACGGGCACGGGCGGGGTGCCCGGGAGCTGCGTCAGCCGGCTCATCGCGCCGCCTCCTCGGCCACGGCCTGCGCCGCGGAACGCGCGAGGGGTGGACGGACGATCTCGTACTCCGCCAGGTCGACCGCGCGCGTGGCACGCCGGAACTCCGCCGTCGTGCCGGGCCAGACCGTGGTGTTGCGCCCGTTGGCGTCGAGGTACCAGCTGGTGCAGCCGCCGGTGTTCCAGACGGTGCGCTTCATCCGGTCCTGCACCCGCCGGTTCCAGGCGCCGACGGCGGAGGGCCGCGCGTCGAGCGCGGCGCGCCCGCCGAGGACGTCCAGCTGGCGCAGGTAGTCGGCCATGTAGTTCAGCTGGGACTCGATCATGAGGATCATGGAGGAGTTCCCGAGCCCGGTGTTGGGGCCGATGATCGTCATCCAGTTGGGGAAGCCGGCCGCGGTCGCACCCCGCAGCGCCTGCATCTCGTCCTTCCAGGACTCGGCGAGGGTGATGCCGTCGGCGCCGACGACGCGGGAGGCGATCGGCATGTCCGTCACATGGAATCCGGTGCCGAGAATGATCACGTCGGCCTCGGTCTCCGTACCGTCCGACCCGACGAGGGTGGAGCCCCGCACCTCGGACAGCCCGGAGTCGATCACGTCGACATTCGGCTGGGCGAGCGCCGGGTAGTAGGCGTTGGAGAGCAGGATGCGCTTGCAGCCGATGCGGTACGAGGGCGTCAGCTTGGCCCGCAGCGCGGGGTCCTTGATCGCCCGCGCCATGTTCGACTTGGCTATGGACTCGACCAGCCCGAGCTGGTTGGGGTGCTTGGTGAAGGCCCCGACCTGCAACTCCCGGATGCCCCACAGCAGTCCGCGGCGGGCGGTGGCGGTGATGGGCAGCGTGCGGTGCAGCCACTTCTCGGCCCCGCTGATGGCGCGGTCCATGCGCGGCATGACCCACGGCGGAGTCCGCTGGAAGAGCGTGAGCCGGCCGGCCTTCGGCTGGATCTCCGGGACGATCTGGATCGCGGAGGCGCCGGTGCCGATCACCGCGACGCGCTTGCCGCTCAGGTCGTAGTCGTGGTCCCACTGCGCCGAGTGGAAGACCTTCCCCGGGAAGTCGGCGAGCCCGGGGATGTCCGGCAGCTTCGGGTCGGAGAGCGGCCCGGTGGCGGAGACCACGGCGTCGGCGGTGATCGTGGCGCCGTTCTCCGTCTCGATCACCCAGTGCAGCGCGTCGTTGTCCCAGCGCATCACGGTGACCTCGTGGTTCAGCCTGATGTGCGGGCGCAGCCCGAAGGTGTCGGCGACGTGCTCCAGGTAGGCGCGGATGTGCTGCTGCCCGGAGAAGGTGCGCGGCCAGTCGGGGTTGGGCGCGAAGGAGAAGGAGTAGAGGTGGGACGGTACGTCGCAGGCACAGCCGGGGTAGCTGTTGTCCCGCCAGGTGCCGCCGACGGCTCCGGCCCGTTCGAGGACCAGGAAGTCGGTGATCCCTTCGCGGCGGAGCCGGACCGCGGCCCCGAGGCCGCCGAATCCGGATCCGATCACCGCCACTCGTACGTGCTCGTGCTGGGCCATGCTGCCGCCTCCCCGCGGTACGTACCACGACTCTGCCAGCAATCACTGGCATGGTTGGGAGGGTAGAGCAGCTCCGTACTGATGGGTAGGGGGCGGGACAAGGAAAGTTACCGGCGGTACAACATAGGGTGCGGGGGTGGCTGAAGGACGCGAGCACCGCGAGTACCGCATGGAGGAGCTGGCCCGGGAGGCCGGCATCACCGTGCGCACCCTGCGCTTCTACCGGGAGCGCGGCCTGATCCAGCCACCCCGCCGCGAGGGCCGTATCGCCTGGTACGACGACCATCACCTGGCCCGGCTGCGCACCATCACGGGCCTTCTGGAGCGGGGCCACACCCTCAACGGCATCGCCGACCTCGCCACCACCTTCGAGAGCGGCCGGGACGTCGCCGAGGTGCTGGGCCTGGGCGAACCGACCGAGGAGACCCCGGTCCGCCTCACGCCCGAGCAGCTCGCCGACTACTTCCGGGACCAGGCCACCGCGGAGAACCTCGCGGCGGCCATGGAGCTCGGCTACCTGGGCACCGACGGCGAGGAGATCGTCCACATCAGCCGCCGCCTGCTGGAGGCGTCCTCCGAACTGGTGCGCGCCGGCGTGCCGCTCGACGCCGTACTCTCCTCCGGCCGCCTGGTCCGCGAGCACGCCGACGCCCTGGCCGACCTCTTCGTGCGCGTTCTGCGCACCCACACGGCGGACAGCGATCCCGGGCAACTCCGCACGCTGGCGCACGCGGTGGTGGACGCCGAGCTGTCGATGGCGCTGGACCGCCGCCTGCGCGACGACAAGGCCACGGACGGCGACTAGGAGCCCGGCGGCGCGCCACGAGATCCGCCGGAGCGCGCCGCGAGGACTTGCACGGGGGCTCCGCGCCGCGAGGGAACCCGATTCGGATCGCCGACGTCGAACGTCCGATCAAGGAGCTCGCCACGCACACGGCCTCATCGCCGTGCTGAGCGACGGCGAGGTCGGTCGACAGAGAGGAAACGTTTCTCCTCTCTGTGCATCCACCGAGGGGGGACACACATGATTTGGAACGGACGATCCGCCGGCTTGCTGGTGGCGGCAGCCATGGTGATGTCGGGAGCCGCGTGCACGGCCGGGGGCGGCGGCGGGGACGAGGGGCTCTCCTGCGCCGGCCGGTACACCTACCAGGACAGGACGTATCAGGACGTGGGCAGCGTGACGTTCACGCCCGGGAAGAAGCTCGGCGTCGCCACCCAGCCACCCTGCGACGACACCGGGGGCAAGGACACGAGCGAGGTGCCGGTGACGACGGGGACCGCGTACGAAGTGGACGGCATCCCACCGGAGGTCGCCATCGCCGTCGGGGACACACCGAAAACAGCCACATTGTTCGCCGTCGGCTCCGACCCGGACCTGCCGCCCGAGGTACAGGAATTGATCGACGGCTCCTGATCCGGGACGCCGGGTCCGGCGCGGCGCCGAAGCCGTCGCCGCACCGGACCCCGCCCGCCGGCGGCAAGTTGGTGGGCTCCGTCCGATCGCGGGACGGAGCCGCCGCCCAGGGCAGGGCCTATCGCTCGTACGTAGCCGTCACCGGCGCGTGGTCGCTCCACCGCTCGCCGTGCGTGGCTGCGCGCTCGACCCAGGCCTTCACCGCACGGGACGCGAGACCCTGGGTCGCCACCTGGTAGTCGATGCGCCAGCCCATTGAAATGAAGATCCAGTTTGCTCCGGGAGGGGGACTCGCATGACCCTTACGGATAACGATCACCCACGCCTGCGGGCACTCGTCGCGGTACGACTGAGCGTCAGGACCGACGAATCGACATCACCCAAGCGCCAGCGGGAAGCCGGCGTGGCGGAGGCCAGACGCCTCGGGGCTGAGGTCGTCGGCTACGCGGAGGATCTGGACGTCTCCGCCACCAGGACGACTCCGTTCGAACGGCCGGAACTGGGCGACTGGTTGGCCAGGCCCGACGACTTCGACGTGATCATCTGGTGGCGGCTGGACCGCGCCGTCCGCTCCATGGGGGACATGGCCGAGCTGACGCGCTGGGCGAAGCGCCACGGCAAGCGGCTGGTCTTCGCGGAGGGCCCGGGAGGCAGTTCACTGGAGCTGGACATGACCTCGATCATGTCCGAATTGATCATCATGCTGTTGGCCTTCGCCGCGCAGATGGAGAGCCAGGCGATCAAGGAGCGCGTCACGAGCGCCAATGCGGCGCTTCGAGCCATGGGACGGTACTCCGGAGGGCTCCCTCCGTACGGGTACATGCCCGTGCAGCGTCCAGCCGGCGAAGGGTGGACCCTGGCCCAGGACCCGCAGCGCGTCGAAGCCATCGAGACGATGATCCGTATGCTGCTGGACGGCAGCGCCCCGAACGCCATCGCGTTCCATCTGAACAGCGAAGGCATCCTGACGCCTCGCGACTGGAACGACGTCCGGCAGGGGCGGACCCCGAAGGGGCGCAAGTGGGTCGGCCAGACCGTCAAGCGTGTACTTCTTTCCCCGTCGCTCCTCGGCCACCAGACCTACGCGGGCTCTGTCGTACGGGACCGCAACGGCCTGCCGGTGAGCATCACCGCCGACCCGATTCTGACGCGAGACCGGTTCGAGGAGATCAAGGCGGCCCTCGGTGAGCGCCCCAAGGGGGCAGCCGGGACCCGAAAGGACACGGGCGCGCTCCTGCTCGGCGTCCTGCACTGCGCCTCCTGCAAGGGCCGCATGTACCGGGTCCCCGCACACGACTACTCCGTGTACGTCTGTCGGGCCCGCACCAAGGGACTCCCCTGCGAGGCTCCGGCAGCCATCAAGACCGACTGGGTGGAGGAGTACGCGGAACGGGAGTTCCTGAAGGAGTGGGGAGGCTTCCCGGTGCTGGAGCAGGTGACGTACCCCGGCTACGACCCCCGCCCCGAACTGGAGGAGATCACCACCGAACTCCGTGAGCTGTACGCCGTTCGCGAATCCAGGCGATCACGCGTCGGCCTCGCCATCTGGCAGGAGCAGGTGGACGCGCTGGAGGGCCGCGCCGAGGTCCTGGAAGCGACTCCGGTGCAGAAGGAACGCACGGAACTGGTTCCCACGGGAAAGACCTACGCCGACTACTGGAGGATCGCCGACGCCCGGGAACGGCGGTTCATGCTGCTCGACACCGGAACCCGCCTGGAGTGTGCGAAGGGCCAGCGAGGGGGCCGGCTGGCAGACATGAAGCGCCGGGCACTGGAGCGCCTGTCAATCGACTTTCCCCGGCCGAGAGAACAGCGGCGGCGGACGGCCTGAACACCGCTCGCGGTTCCCGTACACAGCGGCAGAGACATGACGGAGTGACGGTTCTCCCTACTTTTTTGATTGCGCATAGAAAAGTAAGAGAAAAACAGATCAGGGGTCTCATCCGTCACATCGTCATCATGACGCTTGCTGTCGTGCCGCCGGGCGCGCCCAGGGGGGGTACCCCTCCCCCTAAGCCTGCCAGAGCGTCCGGGAGGGAAAACTCTCGCGTGGCTGATCAGGGGGTTTCTGTGGGGAGTTGTCCCGTGCCTCAGGGGTTGGCCATCCATGCCAGGTAGGGTCACGGCGTCATGGAACATCTGACCGAGAGTCTAGACCGCGACATCCTGGAGCAGCGGATCATCTCTGCGCTTATGACGATCCGCGAAGCGTTGGGCTGCACGCTTCATGAGGCGATCGATATCTTCGCGCAGCGATATGAGGAGCTCCGTTGTGATCGTCCGGACGACTTCACTCTGAGGCGGGAGGACTACGGTCAGGGCTTCTACTCCTGATGAACTGCTGGCCGGTGCACGTAGTCGGCTGGGGCAGTGACGCTCCTGCGACCGGTAGCCCTATCCCAGGTACGGGGCGTCGCGGTGCTCCAGGAAGTGCCGGATGCGCAGCCGTTGCGTGTGGTGCATGGGGAGCAAATCGAGTTCCTCGGGCGCCACGAAGCGGAGCTCCGTGCTCTCCTCGGAGATGGCCAGGGCGCCGCCGACGATCCGGGCTGTGAAGCAGATGTTGAACTGTCGGCGTACCTCGCCGTCGCTGTACGCGATGACATGGCGAGGGTCGGTGTACGTGCCGACGAGACCCGTGATCTCGACATCCAGGCCGGTCTCCTCCTTGACCTCTCGCACGGCCGTGCCGGGCAGGGAGTCATCCATGTCCATGGCTCCGCCCGGCAGCGCCCACAAGTCGTTGTCCCGGCGCCGCTGGAGGAGCACGCGGCCATCCCCATCCGTAACGACGGCGGAGGCTGCCACGACCAGGCTGTTCGGCCGGGGGGCGTTCGGATCGTCGTAGTACTCGGTTCGGGCCACGGTGCTCAGCCTTCCACGGGATGGGCCGTTTCCCATACGGCGTCGAAGCTCCCCGCGTAGGTGTCGAACATGCCCCCGTCGCCGTGACGCCGGAGGTGCCACACGGGCGCGCCGTAGGCGTTGACGCCCCACACGTGTGCGTTGACCAGCATCTGATCGTCGGCGCGGTACAGGCTGTTGTAGAGGGTCGTGCCGTGGGTGCGCAGCTCGACCCCCGGTACATCCGCGAGGGGCCGGTAGTGCAGGAGCGCGAGTCGGCAGCGGGATTCGATGCCGTGGCCGAACTTCTCTTCCCGTCCGCGCTGCTGGACGTTGGGGTCGTCGGCGTCACCCACCGCGATGCGGACCGCGCATCCATTGTCGGCCCGTTCGCGCAGGAGGTCATTGAGGCGGGGGTACGCCTCGTGCAGGAAGACGGCCGCGTACACCAGCACGTCGATTCGCTGCCGTGCGGGCACGGGCGCGGGAGCGCACGTTGGCGGAGGGGCACTGATGGTCACTGCAGAGGACATCGGGCGACGCGTGGAAGATGGCGCGGGACGGGTCGGCATCCTGCGCGACGTGATTCCGGACTACGAGGACCCCGCCGGCCTGCCGGGCGAGCGCCGGAAGCGCCCTGCAGCGTTCCTGTGGCCAGAGGGCGGGGGCCGTGAGTGGCTGGCCCCGCCGGACAGTGTGAAGCGCGCTTAGCGCTCCCGTGCGGCCCCGTCCGGCGACGGCGAGCAGCACAGCCGGACGGGGCTTTCCGTTGCCGGTCTCTACACGTCGAACACGGCGGTCACAGGTGCGTGGTCGCTCCACCGCTCCGCATGGCTCGCCGCCCGCTCCACATACGCCTTCACACAGCGCTCGGCCAAGCGAGGCGAACTGACGATCAGGTCAATCCGCCAGCCCGCGTCGTTGTCGAAGGCCCGGCCGCGGTAGGACCACCAGGAGTACGGGCCCTCCTCGTCCGGGTGCAGCGCGCGGACCACGTCCACGTACTCCGCCTCGTCGAACACCCGGGTCAGCCACTCCCGCTCCTCGGGGAGGAAGCCGGAGCTCTTCCTGTTGGCCTTCCAGTTCTTCAGGTCGGCCTCGCGATGGGCGATGTTCCAGTCGCCGCACACGACCACCTCACGCCCGCCGGCGGCCGCGCGCGCCTTCAGGCCCTGGAGGTAGGGGAGGAAGGCCGCCATGAAGCGCTCCTTCTCCTCCTGCCTCTCCGTACCCACCTCGCCGGAGGGCAGATACAGGCTCGCGACCGTCACACCCGGGAGATCCACCTCGATGTAGCGGCCGGAGGTGTCGAATTCCTCACTCCCCGGCACCTCGAAGCCGCCGAAGCCGATCTGTACACGCTCCGGCGCGCGCCGCGTGAGGATGCCGACACCCGCGCGCCCCTTGGCCGCGGCCGGGGCGTACACGGCGTGCCACCCCTCGGGCTCACGCACCTCTTCGGGAAGCTGCTGCGCTTCGGCGCGGACCTCCTGGAGGCAGATCACCTCGGCCTCGGTACGCCCCAGCCACTCGACGAAGCCCTTCTTCGCGGCGGCGCGGATCCCGTTCACGTTCACGGTGGTAACAGTCAGCATCCAGGTACAGTACCTACACGAGGCCTGCGCATACCTGTACCATAATCCGCATGAATATCCATCCTCGGCCGTTCGACCACCCCGATGCCGTCAAACTCAACGACCTGGTGCAGCTCGAATACGCCGAGCGCTACGGCGACGAGGGCGACATCACACCGCTCGACGCCACGATGTTCGATCCACCTCGCGGACTGTATCTGCTCGCCTACGACGAGCAGGGCCGGCCGATGGCCACCGGCGGCTGGCGCAGCCAGGAGCGGAACGAGGAGGGCTACTCCGACGGCGACGCCGAGATCAAGCGGATGTTCGTGATAGCCGAGGGACGCGGCCGGGGCCTCGCGCGCCGCATCCTCGCCGCGCTGGAGGCCGACGCTCGCGCCGCCGGCCGCACGCGCATGGTCCTGGAGACCGGCGACCAGCAGCCCGAGGCGATCGCGCTGTACACGTCGAGCGGCTACACGGTCTGCGAGAAGTTCGGCCACTACCGCACGTACGACAGCAGCATCTGCATGGCCAAGCCGCTGACCGAGCCCTCCTGAGGCGGCCGCCTACGGCACCCGCGCCACACCCACGTAGAACCCGCTCCGCTCGTACACCGGCGCGGGCTCGTCCTGGTACCACTCGGGCGCCGTCACGAGCCCCGGCCCGACCAGCTCCAGCCCCTCGAAGAACGGGCACCGTCACGCCTCCGTCGGACGGCGGAAACCTCCCGTCGGCGGCCTCGGTGAAGTAGGCCAGGAGCGGATGCGGCTCAGTCATGAGCGGCCACCCGGGTCCCGAGGAAGTCCAGCAGGGCTGCGTTGAAGCGCTGGGGCTGCTCGGCACCGGGAAGATGCCCCGCTCCCTCGATCACGGTCAGGACCGCCCCGGGGACCAGCCCTCGGATCGTCTCGGCGTCCGCCACGGGCGTGTAGGCGTCGTCCGCGCCGACGACGACCCAGACCGGCACCTGGACACCCGCCAACGTGTCCCGGTAGTCGGGTCGTTCGGCCCTCCCGCGCAGCGCCGCCGCTGCCCCTCGGGGGTCGGTGGCCCGCATCATGCCGAGGACCCGTGCGGCCACGTCCGGCATCGCATCGACGTTGTACGCGGCGAGCATCCGGCCGATCACCTCGTCCGCGTAACCGCCCATGCCCTCGTCGAGCAGCCTGTCCGCCAGCCGGTTGCGGAACTCCTTGCCCTCGTCGGTCTCGGCGGGGGCGGAGGTGTCGGACAGCACGAGGGCGCGCACCCGCCCCGGGTACAGGCGCTGGAACTCCATGGCGATCTGGCCGCCCATGGAGACACCGCCGACCACCGCCTTCTCGATGCCGAGGTGGTCGAGGAGCGCGGCGAGGTCGTCGGCGAAGTCGGAGAGGAAGACCTTCCCGGGTGTGACGCCGCTGCGGCCGTACCCGCGCAGGTCGGGGGTGACGACCCGGTGTCCGGCCCCGGTCAGCGCTTCGGCCTGGGGCGCCCACAGGGTGCGGTCGAAGGGGTGGCCGTGGATCAGGAGGACCGGCAGCCCGGCCGAGGGCCCGAGGTCGTCGTAGCCGATAACGGTTCCGCGCAGGGTGATGGTGCTCATGCCGGGCACCCCTGACGCCGGGCCGGGCGCGCGGCGACGTCCATGAGCTGTGCGGTCCGTATCGGGGACATGGTCGCCTCCAGGCGTGGTTGACCACTCGCCCAGGCGCACGGCATCCGACGCGTTCGTCAGGCCGCTCCCCGGTGGTGCTCCACCTCAGCGCCAGTCACGACCCGCCGAGCACTGTAGTCGAGACCGGAGCACGGCGAGAGTGGTGTCCGGCAACTGTGTTTCCCGGTAGCAGAGTTGAGGATGCGTGCGTTCATGCCGGAGGGGCAGCCACCTCGGCCCACACCGTCTTTCCCGGCGCCCCGTCCCGCTCCACGACGCCCCACGCCTCGGCGAACGCGTCGACCAGCAGCAGTCCACGCCCGGCCTCTACGTCGCCGGACACACCGGCACCGGCGGCGACGGGCCACCGCTCGCCCCGGGTGTCGGCCACCTCCACACGGACCCGTACGCCGCCGATCAGCTCCAGCCGGAGCAACACACCCCGTCCTGGCACCCGCCCGTGCGTGACCGCGTTCGCCGCGAGCTCGGCGACCACCAGGCTCACGCTGTCGTTCAGCTCGGAGCCGTAGCGGTGGCCCCAGTGATGGACCCGGTGCGAGGCCAGCCGCCGGGCGAGCCGGGCACCTCTCGGGGTGGAGGAGAAGCGGAGCTCGAAGATGCCGCCCGAGGGCGGAGCGAGGGTCGTCATACGTCGAAGATCGCGCGCTGTGGATGTCTCCGACCAGCAGCAACACCCCTACGGCAACGCTTTGTCGGGGTGCGGGCGCCCCTTGTCGGGGCTGTACGGGCGCTCCCCCGCGTCACCCGCACGACGGGCATGCGGACGAAACCGCCTCCCGCCGGAGCAGGGGCCCATAACCTGCTGCCACGGAATTCCGGAACCGGGAGCGAGGAAGCATGGACGGTGCGGTGACCACCGGTGCCGCCGAGAGTGCCGCCGACCCGGGAGCAGGGTTCCTGCGGAGCTTCGGCCGCCAGGTGAAGCTGTTGCGTGAGGCGGCGGGCCTGACCCAGGCGGAACTGGGCACGAGCGTGGGATACGGCGAGGCCCACATCGCGTCGGTCGAGCAGGGCCGCCGCATCCCGAAGCCGGAGATGGTTGACGCGGTGGACCGGGCTGTGGGCGGGCGCGGGGTGCTGGTGGCGATGAAGGGCGAGGTGGAGCGGGCGCGGTATCCGTCGTTCTTCCGCCAGTACGCCCGGCTGGAGGCGGACGCGGCCCAACTGCACGCCTACGACAGCCACGTGGTGAAAGGGCTGCTCCAGACCGAGGCGTACGCGCGCGCCGTCTTCGAGATGTGGCGCCCACTGCTGGACTCAGACACCGTGGAGCAGCGGGTGGCCGCGCGCATGGAACGGCAGAAACTCTTCTCCAGGCGCCCCGCACCGCTCCTGAGCTTTGTCATCGAGGAGACCGTCCTTCGCCGACCGCTGGGCGGACAGGCCGTGCTGCGGGGCCAGTTGGAACAACTGCTGCTCTACGGTCACGAACGGAACATCGAGATCCAGGTCATGCCGACCGATCGTGAGGAACACGCCGGGCTGGCCGGGGCTTTCACGTTGCTCCACATCGGAGATCAGCGCAGGATGGCGTACATGGAGGTGCAGGATCAGAGCACGCTGCACTCGGACCCCAGGAAGGTCGGCGCATTCGAATCGACCTACGGGGTGCTCCGAGCCCAGGCACTCACCCCGAGGGAGTCTCTGACCTTCATCAAGAGGCTGTTGGGAGAGGGATGAGCACAGAAGCGTCGCCGCTGCGAAACGGCGGCCCCGCGTGGGTCAAGAGCAGCTACAGCGCGGGCAACGGTGGTGACTGCGTCGAGGTCGCCGCCACCCCCTCCTCCGTCCGCGTCCGCGACTCCAAGCGTCCGGACGGCCCGGTCCTGACGGTCGGTCCGGACCAGTGGGCGGCCTTCGTGCGGATGTCGGCGCGGGGCTGAGACGCCCGGCCCGCTCAGGGCAGCCGGAGCTTCTCGCGAAGGAGGCGCATGTGGGCCTCGATGTCGCGCTCGGCGACCGGTTCGCCCGGCGCCGAGGAAGGCGACTGTCGGCAGGCGCGGCAGAGACCGTCGGGCAGCGCCCCGGGCGGTCCGGGCCGCCCGCACTCGGTGCATTCGACCAGGAGGGCGCGTGCGGGCGACGCGGGCGCCGGGACGGTGTCGGGCAACCGCGCCGGGACCTTGTCGATGAGGCGGCGGCGTACGAGGCCGACGGGCGACTCGACCTGTTCGGGCAGCCCGGCCGTCAGGGCTCGGGTGAGGTGGTCGGCGTCCGCACCATGGGCGAACCAGGTCGCGGCCAGGCCCTCCAGGGCCGCGCAGTCGGCGGCGGAGAGCGCCAGGCGCGGTTCCACGCGGCCGAGCAGGGCGAGGGCGAGGTAGGCGGGGGACGGACCGGCGGGCACGGCCTCCGGCGCCTTCGGGGCCCTCTGCTGGGGCACGACAGGAGCGACGGGGGCGACAGGCGCGACAGGCGCGACAGGCGCGACAGGCACCACGGGAGCGGCAGGCTCCCCCGTCACCGCCTCGGGCTCGGGCTCCCCGGCTCCCGCACCGCCTGCGAGCTGAAGGTCCCACCACTCGTTGTCGCGGGCGGTGCGGGACCAGAAGGTGAGAGTGACCCAGCGGCTCTGGCCGAGGCTCTCGACGCGGCAGCGCACATGGCGGAGGTGCCCGGCGACGGCCAGCGCCCTGAGCGCGCTGCCGATGGCCATCTGCCCGTACAGGGGAAGGTCCTTGGCCAGGGTCTTGATGTCCATGGCGGCGCCGTCGGGCAGGTGGTCGACATATCCGGCGATGTAGCGCTCCCGGGCCGGAAGCAGGTCGAAGTCGGTGGATGCGGAAGGGCGTTGGCCGGGCGCGGAGCGCTTGCCGTAGCCGGTGCGGGCGCGGCTGTAGGGGCGCGAGGATGCGGGCGCGCTGGGGGCGGAGTTACTCTGCTGAACAGCCAAGGGATCGGCCTGTCTCTGATCTTGAGGTCAGACCCCGGCCGGTGCTGCTAACACCGCGTCGGGGTCGCTACGTTGAGGGCACCGTAAGCAGTCACCACTCTGCGCCGCAACTTGGTCACGATTAGTCATACTTGCTGGCCGTGACGGGGCAGGGAGGGTGGAGAGGTTTCCTCAACCCCCTTCTTTTACCGCCCGGATGAACGACAGCACTCGAATCCCGACCCTCGAATCCCGGCCCCCGAATCCCGAAGCTCAAGCGCCGGACGGGAGCGGCCCATGGGTCCCCCGAACGTGTGAACCGGCACCCCGGAACTCGGATCTCGAATCCCGGAGCTCGGGCTTCGAGACTCGGGACTCGGCAACGGCCGGGCGGAGTGTCAGGCGCGCCACCGGTCACGGAGGTGCCAGGCCAGCCGCTCGCCGAGGTGGTGGCGCCAGAGCCACCAGGGCAGTCGGTGGTGCGAGACGTAGCCCCACAGGTCGTCGTCGGCCTCATTGCCCCGGGGGTGGGACCTCAGGAGCTCCAGGCAGCGGCGGTCCACGGTGCCGTGCAGCCGGGCGACATGGGCCAGCGCGACGCGGCCCTGTGGACGCAGCGCGGCATCCGACGACTCCAGCGCCCGCGCCACTCTCGGCAGAATCGCCTCCGCGTCGGGGTGCTGCAACGCCAGGCCGATCACCGCGATCCCGACGAGCTCCTCGCCCCGGTCGAACGCCGCGTCGACCTCCTCAGGCCGGTCGGTCCCCAACAGCGCGGAGCTGCTCCGCCAGTTCATGCCCTGCCCGGAGGCGGCCCGCCCGAGGAGGAACTCCTCCCGCCCGGAGACAAGTCGGCGCAGTCCCTCACCGTCGGGGTCGGCCGCCGGACGCCCGGCGTCGGCGTCCCCACGCGCGACCAGCTCGCCGAGCAGACGGTCGCGCTCCCCGCCGGTGCGCGAACAGGCCCAGCTCAGGGACAGATACCCCCACACGCGCCCGGCCTCGGCGGCCCCGCCGGACAGCTGGCGACAGAGGGCGGGAAGTTCGGGTGCGGACGGCTCCAGCCCCGCGATCGCCTCGAAGTCCCCCGCTCGCTCCCGCAGGTCGCAACGGCGCAGAAAGGCGAGGCGCACGGCGTCCTCCCCGGTCAGCCAGCCGGCCGCATGACCGTGCCCCACTTCGGCCGGCTCCAGAGCCACGGCGTAACGGACGAACTCCGCGGGGATGCGGAAGGGCGCGCCACCGGGTTCCTCGGACATACCGGCCGATCCTACCGATCGCGCTCCGGCCGCCCCCTCCAGGCATGGAGGGGGCGACTCTTGCTGATAGACGTATTCGCCTATACGCTCCGCGGGTGCCTACGACCGCATCACGCAACAACATGGTGCTGCCGCTGCTCGGACTCCTGGTGGAGCAGCCGGCGCACGCCTACGACCTCGCCACCCGACTCGCGAACAGATATACGCACCTTGCGGTCACCCGCAGCACGGTCACGTCCCTGCTGCAGGCTCTGGCGAGAGAAGGTCTTGTGGCCGCCGGGCAGCCTGCGCGGGCGGGAAACAGGCCACCACGCATTACCTACGAGCTGACCGAGGAGGGCAATTCGGACTTCCGCCGCAGGGTCGCATCCGGGCTGCGAGACACCCCTGTCGCAAGCGTCGACTTCACCCTGGCCGTCTCCTATGCAGGGATTCTGCCCGCCGACCGCGTGGCGTTGCTCCTGGACGAGCGAATCGAACGCGTCGACGAAGTGCTGGCCTCACTGGATGTCGCCGTGGGCGGCGTCAGGGAAGTGCACATGCTCGAAGTCGGGTACTGGCGCCGTGTCGCTGCCGCCGAGGCCGACTGGCTCAGATCCCTGGTCTCGCGCATCCGAAGCAACGGCATCGACTGGCCCTGACACATGACACCGGAGGGAACAAGAGCATGAGGTTCGGCATCTACCCAGGCGGGCGCGCGGCCACCGTGTGCTCCCACCCGCCCGATCGGACCGCGATCGACATCCTGGTGCGCGAGCTCGCCGGAGAGGCCCCCTTCGTCGTGCGTGAGTACGTGCACTTCCTCGGCGACCACGCCGCACCCGGCCTCGCGGCTTCGATCGGCGCAGAGAACGAGCTCGACCACCTCACGATGCCCGACGACTGGTACCGCACCGGAATGCGTGAACTCGACCTCGTCGTCTCCTACATCCCACAGGTGGCCGACATTCCCGGCTGGCTGACGTTCCTCGACGCCGTCATCGACCGGTACGGCCACATGATCCGCTGTCTGCAGGTGACACTGGAGGCCAACTTCCCCATACCGCTGATCGACGGCAGTGCTCCTGGGGTACTCAAAGCCCTGTCGCTCGGCATCCCGCATGCACGTGCCGCCCTGGACTCACGCGGTCACCACGATGCGAGGATCGGCTTCTCGGTCGCCGAACCTCCCGAGTGGCTGGGCGGGGACCACGGATTCTGGGAACACCTCTCCACCCTGCCGCCCCAGAACTTCGCCAGGTACGTCGACTACGTCGGCCTCGCTGTCTATCCGGACGCGTTCTCCCCAGTCGCCCCGCGCGGCACTCCGGGTGACGTCGCCTCACTCACCACCCATGCCCTCCAGCATCTGCGGAACCACTCGCTCGCCCGAGCCGGCATCCCGCCCGAGACCCCGATCCATGTCGTCGAGAGCGGCTCACCGAGCGGAGCACCGAGAACACCTCGGACCCAGCGCGACTCCCTGAGCGACATGCTGGAGGCCATCTGTTCCTCCGAAAGCACCCTGAACGTCACCCAATGCGAGCTGTTCAGCCTCAGAGACGCGGACAGCGGCTCCGACCAACCCACCGGGACTCTCGGGATCGTCACCGACAACTATCAGACGAAACCCGCTTTCGACCGGTATCGGGCGATCATCCAGGACCACGGACAGGTTCGAAAACCGAAGGGCTGACATCTCGCCCATGCCCGTGTCGGCGGTCTCCACCCAGAACGCACCAGCGGGTCCAGAAAAACGTACCTGCGGAGTCCGCGCGGCCGACGCACGGCGAACAGCCCCGGAAACGACGAGATCCCGCCCGATCTTGCGATCGGACGGGATCTCGTGTGTGCGGTGGACCTGTGGGGATTTGAACCCCAGACCCCCTCGATGCGAACGAGGTGCGCTACCAGACTGCGCCACAGGCCCTTGCAACGAGTGAAACTCTAGCACCCTCATCGGGGTGCTCGGAAATCCGTATCCCGGCAGGTCACCGAGTCGGGTCCGCCGCCGGTCTCACTCGTTGGCCGCGCGCGGCCGGTCCTCGTCGTCGTACTGGTCGAAGAGGGGGGTCCGGCCGCGGTCGCGCGAGCGCCTGGGTGGGTTCGCCCGGCGCCGCGGGGCCGGCTCGGCTTCGGGTGCGGCGGAGTCCGCGGTGCCCGTGCGGGTGGGCTCGGCGGCGCTGGAGCGGGAGGCACTCCAGGTCTCCGGGTCGCCGACCTCGACCCCGCCCGTGGCGCGCGGGGCGACCGGGGCGGTGACATACGTCGGGAGGGGGACCGGGACCGGCTCCCAGCTGTCGCCCTGGGCCGGGCCGCGTTCACGCTGCTGGTCGACCCACTCCGCGTGGTCCGTCTGCTCGACGAGGGCGCGGCGGCCCGCCTCCTGCGGCGAGACCGTGGGGGCGGGCGCGGGCGCCTCGGGCTCCTCGTCGGGCTCGGCGGGAGCCGACGCGGCGGGCTGGTGCCTGCGCGGGCGGTTCTCGCGCAGGCGCTGCGCGGCGTCCTCGGCGCGGCGCCGGTCCATGGTGAAGACGAACCGGCGGCGCTCCTGGGCACGCAGATGCACGATGTACGAGCTCAGCAGCACGGCCGGAACCGCGGGCGCCCACAGGAAGCGGAGACCGCCGACCGCCGCGACGACCGCGCCCAGCGTGAACGCCATGAACAGCATCGTGGTCGTACGCCGGCGGCGGGCCAGGACCTGGGAGCGCTGCCGGCGCGCCCGCTCGGACTCCGCGCCGGAGGGACGCGGACGCCGCCCGGGCGCGGGCCGCGCCTGACGGTCGCGCGGGCGCTCCTGGTCGGGCCGTTCGAGCGCGGGGTCGCGCAACCGGGCTTCCGTATGTGCCGGAGGCGCGGAAAAGGCCCGGACGTCGACGGACTCCAGTCGGTCCGTGACGGCATCCGGGTCCGCGTCGCCAGGCGCCTCCTCGGCATCCCGCTCCCGCAGCTCCTTGGCGTAACGGCGCTCCATGGCCGCCCGTCCGGACAGCAGCCGGATGGCGGTGCTGAAGCGTTCCGTCGGACGCGCCTCGTTGAGCTCGTCCTGCCTGCGGAGCCACATCGGCACCAAGTAGGCGGCCCAGGCACCGACGATGACTGCGTAGATGAGGCCGCTGCTGCTCACGCTCACACCGTAGAGGGGTTTGCACGGCAGCATCCGCCAATTGGCCCGGTGTGTCGCACGATCCAGCTCATATGACGGACTTTTTTTGCGATTGTTCGGCTCAACGCACGACGAAAGTGATGCCGATTACTGTCGGAGAGCGATCAAATTCGAACACTTATTTTATTTCTCCGGGCGCCCGAGGGGTATCCGGTGTACCCGGCCGCACCCTGCGCCAACGTCGCAGGAGCCCGTCGGGCACCTCCTCCGCGGTGAGCGCGAAGATCAGATGGTCCCGCCATGCGCCGTCGATGTGGAGATAGCGTGGACGAAGCCCTTCCGAGCGGAATCCGAGTTTCTCCACGACCCTTCTGCTGGGGCCGTTCTCGGGCCGAATGCAGACCTCGATCCGGTGCAGTCCGACCGTGCGGAAGCAGTGGTCGACGGCGAGTGCCACCGCCGTCGGCATGACCCCGCGGCCCGCCACGCTCTGGTCCACCCAGTAGCCGACGTGGCCCGAGCACATCGAGCCCCAGGTGATCCCGGCCACCGTCAACTGCCCCACCAGATGCCCCTCGTACTCGATCGCGAAGGGCAGCATCCGGCCCGCGTTCGCCTCGGCGCGCAGGTGGCGGATCATCTGGCGGTAGGTGGGGCGCTGGGCCACGGGGCCGCCCGGCGCGGGCGGCGGCACGGTCGCCTCCCAGGGGCGCAGCCATTCGCGGTTGCGGCGGTTGACCTCGCGCCATGTGCTCTGGTCCCGCAGCTTTATCGGCCGGAGGGTGACGGCGCCGTCGGTCAGGATCACCGGCCAGGTCCGGACGTTCAGTTCGGGCTCCCCGGTCGGGGGTGGTCGCCACCGCGCAGCTGGTCGACGGCGTGCACCAGGAGCCTGCCCAGGACCGCGAGCCCGTCGCGCACGCCGCCCGTCGAGCCGGGCAGGTTCACGATGAGGGTGCCGCCCGCGATGCCGGCGAGGCCCCGCGAGAGCGCGGCGGTGGGGACCTTGTCCCTGCCCTCCGCGCGGATCGCCTCGGCGATGCCCGGGATCTCGCGGTCCAGGACGCGGCGGGTGGCCTCGGGGGTGCGGTCGGTGGGCGAGATGCCCGTACCGCCCGTGGTGACGATCACGTCGTAGCCCGCCGCCGCTCCGGCCCGCAGGGCCGCTTCCACCGGGTCGCCGTCGGGCACCACCTGGGGGCCGTCGACGGTGAACCCGAGTCCTTCGAGCGCCTCGGCGATGAGCGGGCCGCCCTTGTCGGCGTACACACCGGCGGAGGCCCGGTTGGAGGCGGTCACGACGAGGGCGCCGTAGGGAGCGGTCAGGGCGCCGCCGAGCGGAGCCTCCGCACCGCCGGGCTCCGGGGCGCCGACGGACGCAGGAGCACTGCCGGGCTCCGGGACACCGCCGGACACGGGAGCGCTGCCGGGCGCGCTCATGCGTCCGCCCCCTCCGCCGCGGGGCGCCGGTAGTCGCCTGACTTGCCGCCCGACTTCGCCTCGACCCGGACGTCCGTAATCACCGCGCTCTTGTCGACCGCCTTGATCATGTCGATCACCGTGAGCGCGGCGACCGAGACGGCGGTCAGGGCCTCCATCTCGACCCCCGTGCGGTCCGTCGTCTTCACGGTGGCCAGGATCTCCACCGCGTCGTCGGCCACGCTCAGATCGACCTTCACCCCGGAGACGGCGAGGGGGTGGCAGAGCGGGATCAGATCCGGGGTGCGCTTGGCTCCCATGATCCCGGCGATCCGCGCGGTGGCGAGCGCGTCGCCCTTGGGGACGCCCTCGCCCCTGAGGAGTTCGACGACACGCGGGGACACGAGGACCCGGCCGCTCGCACGGGCGACGCGTGCCGTGATGTCCTTCTCCGACACATCGACCATGCGGGCGGCGCCCGCCTCGTCGATGTGCGTCAGCCTGTTCTGCGTACTCAACTCACTCCGCCTAGCGGTAGGGCGCCGGTTTGCCCGCGCGTCCCGCGCGAAGGCGCGGGCCGGGGCCCGGGGGGCTTCCCCCGGTAAGACACAGCGCCAGATACCGTACCGCCACAACGCGCGGGTCAGCGGAGGAGGATCACCTCGGTCCGCGTGCCGGGCTCGGCCGATGTGACGTCCTCGGGCAGCACGATCAGCGCGTCGGCCTGGGCGAGGGCGGCGATCAGATGCGATCCCGGCCCCCCGACGGGAGTCACGGTGCCCGCCTCGGCGTCGTACGTCCCGCGCAGGAACTGGCGCTTGCCGGACGGCGAGGAGAGCGCCTCGTCGGTGCTGAGCACTGCCTCGACCCTGGGGCGGTGGACGTCGGGGAGACCCATCAGCGTCAGGATCGCCGGGCGGACGAACAGCTCGAACGAGACGTACGAGGAGACCGGATTGCCGGGCAGCGCCATCAGCGGCGTGTGGTCGGGCCCGATCGAGCCGAAGCCCTGCGGCTTGCCCGGCTGCATGGCGAGCTTGCGGAAGTCGACGCCACCGCCGGCCCCGTCCTCGCCGCCTCCGTCGCCGACGGAGGACAGCGCCTCCTTGACCACGTCGTACGCGCCGACGCTCACGCCACCCGTGGTGACGACGATGTCGGCGCGGATCAGCTGGTCCTCGATCGTGGCCCGCAGCGTCTCCGCGTCGTCGGCGACCGCGGGGACGCGGTAGGCGATGGCCCCCGCGTCCCTGGCGGCTGCCGTCAGCGCGAAGCTGTTCGAGTCGTAGATCTGGCCGGCGCCCAGCTCCTCGCCCGGCTGCGCGAGCTCGCTGCCGGTGGAGAGCACGACGACGCGCGGACGCGGGCGCACCCGCACCGTCGACCTGCCGATCGCGGCGAGCAGCCCGATCTGCGGCGGCCCGACGACCGAACCCGCCCGCAGCGCCAGGTCCCCGGGCCGTACGTCGCTGCCCCGGGCCCGGACATGGGCGCGGGGCTTCACGGAACGGTGGATCCGGACCTCGCCGCTCGCCCCCTCCGGGGACTCGCTGTGGGCCCGCATGGCGGCGGCCGGACCGCCGCCCGTGCCGCCGTCGGTCCACTCGACCGGGACGACGGCCTCGGCACCCTCGGGCAGCGGGGCCCCGGTCATGATCCGGGCGGCCTCACCGGGGCCGACCGACCGGCCGTCGGCCAGACCGCCGTCACCCGCCGCGACATCGCCGATCACGGTGAGGACGGCGGGGAACTCCTCGGTGGCACCCTCGACATCGGAGATCCGGACGGCGTATCCGTCCATCGAGCTGTTGTCGAAGGGCGGCAGCGCGACCTCCACCACGACGTCCTCGACCAGGACGCAGCCCTGGGCGTCGGGCAACTGCAGCTCGATGGGTTCGAGCGGCCTCACCGCGGCGAGGATGTCGTCCAGATGCTCGTCCACCGACCAGATCGTGCTGCTCAAGCTCTTACAACTCCTCGGTGACGTAACTGCGGAGCCAGGTCCGGAAGTCCGGGCCCAGGTCTTCACGTTCGCACGCGAGTCTGACAATGGCACGCAGATAGTCGCCCCGGTCACCGGTGTCATAGCGGCGGCCCTTGAAGACGACGCCGTGCACCGGGCCGCCGATCTTCTCGTCCTCGGCCAGCAGTTGGAGGGCGTCGGTGAGCTGGATCTCGCCGCCCCGGCCGGGCTCGGTCCTGCGCAGTATGCCGAAGACGGCCGGGTCCAGGACGTAACGGCCGATCACGGCGAGATTGCTGGGGGCGTCGGCGGGGTCGGGCTTCTCGACCAGCCCCGTGACGCGCACGACGTCGCTGTCGGCGGTGGGCGCGGTGGCCGCGCAGCCGTACAGGTGGATCTGCGCGGGGTCGACCTCCATCAGCGCGACGACGCTGCCGCCCTCACGCTCCTGGATCTCGACCATCCGCGCCAGCAGGGGGTCGCGCGGGTCGATGAGGTCGTCGCCGAGGAGCACGGCGAACGGCTGGTCGCCGACGTGCGGCGCGGCGCACAGGACGGCGTGGCCGAGGCCGCGCGGGTCGCCCTGGCGTACGTAGTGCATGGTGGCCAGGTCACTGGACTCCTGGACCTTGGAGAGCCGTTCGGCGTCTCCCTTGCGGGTCAGCGCGGACTCCAGCTCGTAGTTCCGGTCGAAGTGGTCCTCCAGGGGACGCTTGTTCCGGCCCGTGATCATCAGTACGTCGGAGAGACCGGCGGCGACGGCCTCCTCGACGACATACTGGATGGCGGGCTTGTCGACGACAGGCAGCATCTCCTTCGGAGTGGCCTTGGTCGCCGGCAGGAACCGGGTGCCGAGACCTGCAGCTGGAATGACAGCTTTGCTGATCCCGGGGCGCGACTGAGTCATGCGCAGAACTGTATCCGGTGCCTATGGGCGGAAGATGAGCGTCCGGTTAACTTCGTTCTCATACATCCACATAAGCGAACCTATGTGAGCACCCGTTGAACCATGACATGTCCCGAAAGCAGTCACTGCGGCGTGAACTGATCGCCGCACGGCGGCTCCTCACCCAGGAGGACGTCAGGGAAGCCGCCTCGGTTCTCGCCTCCGCGGCCGTGGATCTTCCCGAGCTGACCGGCGCTCAAACCGTGGCGGCCTATGTGTCCGTCGGGCGCGAACCGGGAACGCACGCGCTCCTGGACGCTCTGCGCGCACGGGGCGTCCGCGTGCTGCTCCCGGTCCTGATGGCGGACAACGACCTCGACTGGGCCGTGTTCGAGGGCCCGGAGCACCTCGTGCCCGCCGGCCGGGGCCTGCTGGAGCCGGACGGCCCCCGCCTCGGGCCACGGGCGGTCCTGGACGCGGACGCGGTCCTGCTGCCGGGACTGGCCGTGGACGGGCGCGGAATGCGTCTGGGGCGCGGCGGGGGCAGCTACGACCGGGTGCTGGCCCGGCTCTCGGCGGCCGGGGCGCACCCCGCCCTCGTCGTCCTGCTGTACGACGACGAGGTGGTCGCGCGGGTCCCGGAGGAACCGCACGACCACCCCGTGGACGCCGTCGTCACGCCGGCCGGAGCCAGACGCTTCGGAGGCTAGGCTCCGACGGTCCTCCCGCCCGGGCCCGCGGAGACGGAACCCGACGAGGCCGCACCCGCAGGGGCCGGACCTGTCGGCACCGGGCCCTCGGGGGCCGTTCCGTCGTGCGCGGCGGAGGGGCTCGCACCGCCGCCCTGCCGCACGGCCCGCCCGCCCGTCGCCGCCGCCTTGCGCGGGGCGCGCAGGAGGACGAAGGCGAGCACGGCGGCCAGGAAGGTCAGCGCCGCGGCGACGATCAGGCACAGGCGCATGCCGTCGAGGAAGGAATCGCCGACGGCGGCCCACACCCGTCCCGCCTCCGCACCCAGCGGCACACCGCCCGCGCCGCCGAGGCCCTCGGCCCTCACGGCCTCCTCCACGCGGGCGCCCGTCGCGCCGGAGACCCCGGCGTCGGCGAGGTGGCCGGGCAGGGCCTCGGCGGCGCGGCTGGTGAGCAGGGCACCGAGGACGGCCGGGCCGAGGGCGCCGCCGACCTGCCGGAAGGCGTTGTTCCCCGCGGCGGCCATCCCCGCGAGCGGGTGCGGCACGGAACTCACGGCGGTCGCCGTCATGGGTGTGGTGACCAGGCCCATGCCGAGGCCCAGCAGGATCAGCCGCCAGGACAGCGCCCCGAAGGACGTGTCGGCGGCCACGCCCAGCAGGGACACCAGCGAGGCCGTCACCATGAGCAGCCCGACGGTGATCATGCCGCGCGTGGAGATCCGGTGCATGAGCCGGCCGGCCGGACCGCTGACGATCAGGGACGTCCCCGTCATCAGGAGCATCCGCCAGGCCGCGTCGAGGGTGTCGAGGTGCTGGACCATCCCGAAGTACAGGCTCAGGACGAAGAAGAACCCGATCATGGCCATGAACATCACCATGGCCACCAGGGTCGTCGCGGCGAATCCCGGGCTGCGGAACAGGGTCAGGTCGAGCATGGGGCTGTCGGAGCGGCGTTCGACGAGCACGAACAGGACGCCGCTGACCACCGCCACGGCGAGCGCCACCAGGACCTGGACGTCGCCGAAGGAGCCGGCTCCGCCCTCGATCACGCCGTAGACGAGCCCGGTGATCGCGAGGGCAGCGGTGATCTGGCCGGGCCAGTCGAGACGGCGCCCGTGGGGGGCACGGGAGTCCGCGAGCAGCCGTACGGCGATGGCGAAGGCGATCAGGGCGACCGGGATGGGCGCCACGAAGATCCAGCGCCACTCGGTGTGGGACAGGACGGTGCCGGCGAGGACCCCGCCGACGGCGAGCGCTCCGAGCAGGCACATCGCCCATATGCCGATGTACTTGCCGCGCTCCCGGAAGTCGGGCACGGCGTGACTGATGAGGGCGAGGGTCGTGGGCAGGAGGGCTGCGGCACCGAGACCGGACAGCGCCTGGCCGATCCACACGACGTGCACGGAGCCGGCGCCCAGCGCGGTGGCCGCACCGGCGGCCGTCAGCAGAAGACCGGTGAGGAAGACCTTCCTGCGGCCGTGGACGTCACCGAACACCCCTGCGGTCAGGATGAACGCGGCCATGGGCAGGACGAAGGCGTCCGAGACCCAGGACAGTTCGGCGGTCGAGGCACCCAGCGCCTCCTGGATGGCGGGGAGGCTCACCGACACCGTCGTCACGGGCAGGTAGGCGACGAAGACGCCCAGGCAGGCCATCAGGATGGTGGCGCGCCGGTGGGAGACCTGCGGCGCGGGCGCCGGGCGACCGGACAGGGTGGTCTGGCCCGGCACGGTGGCCGGACTGCTGTGGGACACGGGAAGAGCTCCTTCTGCGCATGCGGCTGCGTGGGCGGCCGCCCGGCGACTTCGTCGCGCCGGGCCGGATCGCCGGGGCAGCGATACGGCACGGGTGTGCACCGCGGCGATGACCCGGCGGCCTCACCGTGCGCCTTCGGGGCGTGCGCGGTGGTCCGTCCGGTCGAAACCAGGCAGCGTCGGCACGACGGGGCGCGGTGAGGCGCTTCCGAGGTGGTGGGACGCGGTCCGGTCTCCGTCGCCCGGCCGGGCCGGCACCGGGCTTCCTTGCCCGGGACAGTGACCGATGACGGGTCTGCGCGCGGCGGTCCGGCCGCACCTGATTCCTCGCCCAGTCTCCGGCAGGCGCGTCCGAACTCCCCTCTCGACCCTGCCGCCGCGCACGAAACTGGCGTCCAGGGCCTGGACCAGGAAGATTTACTCCATGCTCGACGCCGTTGACTCACATATCCTCCACTCCCTCCAGATCGCGCCCCGCGCACCGTTCCGTCTGATCAGCGATGTCGCGGGAGTCTCCGAACAGACGGTGGCACGGCGCTTCCAGGCGCTGCGGCGCCGTGGAGTGGTGCGCGTGATGGGCCTGGTGAACCCGGCGGTCCACGGCCGTGCCTCGTGGATCGCGCGCATCACCTGCCGTCCGGACCGGGTCGACGCGATCGCGGAGGCGCTGACCCGCCGGCCCGACGTGTCCTACTCGCACCTCGCGTCCGGCGGCGCCGAGATCATCTGCACCCTGAACGCCCCGATCACCGAGGACCGCGGCCCGGACCTGCTGCCGCGCCGCCTTCAGCGGTCCTCCGGGGTGCTCGGAGTCGACCTGTCCCTGCTGCTCCACTCCTTCTCCGCGCCCTGGGCGCACTGGACGGGCTTCGGGCCCCCGCTCAGCGAGGAAGCGATCGCCCTGCTGACGGCGCACGCCCCGCCGTCCGTGCCCAGGCCCGGGGCCTCACCCGTACCGCCGGATGAGGAGGACCTGCCCCTGCTGGCGGCGCTCGCCGAGGACGGCCGCGCGAGCCACGCCCAGCTGGCCGAGCTCACGGGCTGGTCCGCACACCGCGTCGGACGCCGCCTGGAGACCCTGGAAGCGGCCGGAACCCTCTACTACGACGTCGACCTGCTGTCCCAGCGCCTCGGCTGGAACCTCCAGGCCACCCTGTGGCTGCGTACGGCGCCCGCCGATCTGCACCAGGTGGGCTCCGCGCTCGTCCACCACCCGGAGGTCGCCTTCGCCGGTGCCATCGCGGGCGAGCACAACCTCATGGTCATCGTCATCTGCACCGACGCCCAGGACTTCTACCGCTATCTGACGACGAGCCTCGCCACAATCCCCGGCGTCGACGCCTACACGGTCAGCATCCGCGTACGCCACCTCAAGCAGGCGGCCTCCCTCATCAACCAGGGGCGGCTGGTGCACTACCCGGGCGTGGGGTGAGGGACAGGCGGGAACGCCGACGGGCCGCCCACCCCGCGCAGGGGGTGGGCGGCCCGTCACCGCTCGCAGGAACCGTCAGGCGGCGGCCCTAGGGTTTTCTGAGCGTCAGGGTGTCGGTCGTGGACTGCTTCACGGCGTCCTCCCCGAAGGACCAGTCGAGCAGTTCACCCTCGACCCACTTGTCGGTCTGATCGGTGTAGTGCGCGCTGAAGGCGTGCCCCGACGCGCCGGTGAGGTTGATCCAGCGGGACTTGTCCCAGTCCCCCACGTTGACGACCATCCGCATCGACGGGACCCAGATGACCCCGTAGCCGCCCGCCGCGTTCCAGCCGGTGGCGTTGACGGCCGCCTCGCCGCCGCCGAGGTCCCAGGGGCCGCGGTTGAGGGCCCGCTGCAGAATGTCGGGGCCGTCGGTGCCGAGCGTCTGGTTGCGCAGGGTCAGCCGGTGCAGCCGCCCCCAGCTCCAGGTGGTGATGTCCTTGCCGAGCTTGGCGGTGAGCTCCCAGCGCGCGTCTTCCATGGCGCGGGCGAAGAGCTCGTCGCGGCTGTCGATGGCCTCTTCGCGGCCCACGGCCGGGGCCTTCCACCACTCGTTGTCCTGGTCGTCCAGGATGTTCAGGACCACCTGGGACCAGCGGTCGCCGCCGTCCGGCTGCGCCGCGTCCGGAGCGCGCTGGCCGCATTCGCGTACGAGCTTGTCCTGCTCGTCCACCGGTCCGGTGGAGTCGGCCGGCTCCACGTAGATGCAGTCGCCCTTGGCGCGCATCTCCTTGGGCAGCTTGTTGCCGAAGGCCAGCAGGAGGATGTGGCGCCAGACTCCGTTGAAGTAGGCGGCGGCGGCCGAGTCGGAGTCCTGGACGAAGTCCCAGCCCTCCAGCAGCTTCTGCGTCTCGCGGACGCTCTTGTCGGAGACGGAGATGTTCTTGAGCATCGGCACCAGCTTCGCGGCGATCGTGCTCTGGCTGTCCATCTGCATCGTCTGCATGTCGTCGGTGGAGATCATCTCCCCGTCGTCGATCTTCTTCTGGATGAGGTCGTTGATCCGCTGGCTGCGGGTGCCGTAACCCCAGTCCTTGGTGAGCATGTGCGTGTAGTCGTCGCCGATGACCGCCTGGTTGGCGGTGACGATGTAGCCCCGCTCCGGGTTGTACTCGTACGGCAGCTCGTCGAACGGGATGGGCTCCTCCTCCCAGCCGTACTTCGAGCTCCAGCCGGGGCTGGGCGTCGTGCCGTCACCCTTCAGGCGGACCGGGATCTTGCCCGGCGCCTGGTAACCGATGTTGCCGTCGGTGTCCGCGTAGATGAGGTTCTGCGACGGCACCTCGAAGTGGGAGGCGGCCTTCCGGAAGGTCTTGAAGTCCTTGGCGCGGTTGAGCTCGAAGACCGCGTCCATCGACTTGCCGGGGTCCAGCGCCGTCCACTTCAGGGCGACCGCGTAGCCGTCGCCCCGGTCGGGGGCGGACTCGGTGACGGGGGCCTTCCTGCCGACCTTCTCCAGCTCGGCGCTGCGGTCGGAGACCAGCGGACCGTTGTTGGTCTCGCGGATGATGATCTTCCTGTCCTTGCCGCCCGCGACCTTGATGGTCTCCTCACGGGTGACGAAGGGCTCGGTCTTGCCGTCGTACCGGTAGCCGTCGTCCGAGACCTTCTCCAGGAAGAGGTCGGTGACGTCGGCGCCGAGGTTGGTGAAGCCCCAGGCGATGTCCTGGTTGTGACCGATGATCACACCGGGCATCCCGGAGAAGGTGTACCCGGCCGTGTCGTACTGGCAGGTCGCCGAGACCTGACGGCAGTGCAGCCCCATCTGGTACCAGAGCGAGGGCAGCTGCGGCGCCAGGTGCGGGTCGTTGGCCAGCAGGGCGTTGCCGGTCGCCGTGTACTTGCCGGAGACGACCCAGGAGTTCGACCCGATGCCGTTGCCGTTGGGGCCGAGCAGCGCCGGGATCTCGTCCAGGGTGTCGGAGAGCGCGGAGAGCTGGGTGTTCAGGCCCTCCGTCGCCCCCTGGGGGGTCTCCGCGCCGATGGAGTCCGACGGCTCGGCTTCGGGGTCGAACGTGCCGGTGACGGGCGAGACCGCACCCTGGTCGACGATCGGCCGGTTCTTCTCGAACGGGTAGTCCGGGTAGAGCTCCTTGATCTGGGTTTCGCTGAGCCTGCTGGTCATCAGCGAGCGGTCGATCTCGTCCTGCATGTTCCCGCGCAGGTCCCAGGCCATCGCCTTCAGCCAGGCGACCGAGTCCACAGGGTCCCACTTGGCGGGCTTGTAGTCGTTGGTCAGCCCGAGCGCCGCGTACTCGACGGAGAGGTCCTTGCCGTCCTTGCCGTCCAGGTACGCGTTCACCCCCTCCGTGTACGCCTGGAGGTTCTTCTTGGTGCTCTCGTCCAGGACGGTGTCGTACTCCTCCTGCGCGACCTTGCGCCAGCCCAGCGTGCGCAGGAAGGCGTCGGTGTCGACCTGGCCGGAGCCGAACATCTCGGAGAGCCGCCCCGAGGTCATGTGGCGGCGTACGTCCATCTCCCAGAAGCGGTCCTGGGCCTGGACGAAGCCCTGGGCGCGGAAGAGGTCGCTGTCGGTGTCGGCGTAGATCTGCGGGATGCCGTAGCTGTCGCGTCTGACCTCGACGTCACCGCTCAGACCCTTCAGTTCGATCGAGCCGGTGGTCTGCGGGTACGAGGCCCGGACCGTGTCTACGGACCAGTACGCGCCGTACCCGACACCCGCGACAAGCGCCAGCACCAGGACGATCACGAACAGGCGGGCGCGTCGCCCCTTCTTCCTGCCGGTCTTCTTCGCAGCGGAAGACCCGGAAGGGGCGGTTGTGTTGGCGGGCATCGCTGTCCTTCGAGGGGCAGGGTGGTCCTGGGAGTGCTGGAGCAACCATAGGCGCCCCGCCGAAGCCACTCGGACGCGGTATGGGGATGCATCCATTTGCGCACTGATTCGCACGAACACTCGAAGGCGTCAAGGAAACGTTAAAGATTAGGTAAGGTAACGAAGTACCGGCCGCCGGAGAACGATCCGGGAGGCGCACGCAGGGAAGGAACGGACCCTGACTGTCCACGCGCTCAACGAACTTCTGCTCGTCTGCTCGCTCGTCCTGCTGGTCGCCGTCGCGGCCGTACGCATCTCGTCGCGCAGCGGGCTCCCCAGTCTGCTCCTGTACCTCGGCATCGGGATCGCCATAGGGCAGGACGGCATCTTCGACGTCAAGTTCGACAACGCCGAGCTGACCCAGGTGATCGGCTACGCCGCCCTGGTCGTCATCCTGGCCGAGGGCGGCCTGGGCACGAAGTGGAAAGAAGTGAAACCCGCGCTTCCGGCGGCGGCCGTCCTGTCGACCGTCGGCGTGGGCATCAGCGTGGGCGTCACCGCGAGCGCGGCGCACTATCTCGTCGGCCTCGACTGGCGGCAGGCCCTGATCATCGGCGCCGTCGTCTCCTCGACCGACGCGGCGGCCGTCTTCTCCGTGCTGCGCAAGGTCCCGCTCCCCTCCCGGATCACCGGCGTCCTGGAGGCCGAGTCGGGCTTCAACGACGCCCCCGTGGTCATCCTGGTGGTCGCGTTCTCCGCCGCGGGCCCGGTGGAGCACTGGTACGTGCTGGTCGGCGAGATAGCCCTGGAGCTGGCCATCGGCGCGGCCATCGGCCTCGCGGTGGGCTGGCTCGGCTCCTTCGGACTGCGCCATGTGGCACTGCCCGCGTCCGGGCTCTACCCGATCGCCGTCATGGCGATCGCGGTGTCCGCGTACGCCACGGGCGCCATGGCCCACGGCAGTGGCTTCCTGGCCGTCTACCTGGCCGCGATGGTCCTGGGCAACTCCAAGCTTCCGCACTGGCCGGCCACCCGGGGCTTCGCCGACGGGCTCGGCTGGCTGGCCCAGATCGGCATGTTCGTCCTGCTCGGCCTGCTGGTCACCCCGCACGACCTGCTCGACGACTTCTGGCCGGCCGTGGTCGTGGGGCTCGTACTGACCGCCGTCGCACGGCCGTTGTCGGTCTTCATCAGCCTCGCGCCGTTCCGGCTGCCGCACCGCGAGAAGGCGCTGATGTCCTGGGCGGGGCTGCGCGGAGCCGTGCCCATCATCCTGGCGACCATTCCGATGGTGTCCGGGATCGAGGGCAGCACCAGGGTCTTCAACATCGTCTTCGTGCTCGTCATCGTCTACACACTGATCCAGGGCCCGACGCTCCCCTGGGTGGCGAAGGCCCTGAAGATCGGCGACGACCCCTCCGAGACCTCGGACCTCGGCATCGAATCGGCGCCCCTGGAGCGGCTGCGCGGCCATCTGCTGTCGGTCGGCGTGCCCGGCAGGTCCAAGATGCACGGCGTGGAGGTCGGGGAACTGCGGCTGCCCGCGGGGGCGGCGGTCACCCTCGTCGTGCGGGACGGCAAGAGCTTCGTCCCCGCGCCGTCGACCGTCCTGCGCCACGGCGACGAGCTGCTGGTCGTCGCGACCGACCCGGTGCGCGACGCGACCGAGGCACGGCTGCGCGCGGTCGGCGAGGGCGGCAAGCTGGCCGGCTGGCTGGGCACCGGCGGGGCGGGACGGCAGGTGATCGCCACCCCGGAGCCGCCCCACCTCGTGCGGCTGGCCAAGAGGCTGGGCATGGGCGGGGACGGCCACCCGGAGGGCAGGACGGGCGGCAGGGACCGTCCGGGCGAGAAGGCGGGCGGCACGCGGACGCACCGCTGACCGGATCGCCCCCGGGGGCGATCCGGGAGCCGTACGCGATCGCAGGTGCGGGAGGGGCGGTGCCTGTAACATGAAGGACCGGATCTCGTGATCCGATCGATTCGAACCTGATCGACCAATTCTGATCGACCAACTCTGCCTGACGCAGAGCTGGCGCGACCGTATGGCGGTCGTGGCGCCTTCGCCTCTGGAGCGAGCGCCCGGCATCTACCGCAGTCCCGCGCGAAGAGGACAGCTCTCGGCAGCCCCCGCACGTCCCCGCACCCCTGTGCGCGGACGCCCCCGGGCGCACGGCCACCAGGCGGCAGAAAGGCAAGGACCGTGGCGTCCACGGTCTCCGACCGCCCCGGTTACGGGCAGTTGCTGCGCACCCCTGGTGCGTGGACCTTCCTCCTCCCGGGCTTCGCCGCCCGGCAGCCGTTCGCGATGCTGACCATCGGCATCGTGCTCCTGGTCCAGCACACCACCGGCTCCTACGGCAGCGCGGGCGCCGTGGCCGCCGTGTCCGGTGTCTCCATGGCCCTGTTCGCGCCCCAGAGCGGCAGGCTCGCCGACCGCTTCGGACAGCGGGCCGTGCTCCTGCCCGGCGTCCTGGTGCACGCCGCCTCCGTCTGCGCCCTCACGGCGCTCGCGCTGGCGGACGCGCCCCTGTGGGCGCTGTTCCTGGCCGCGGTGCCCACCGGGGCGTCCATTCCGCAGGTCGGGCCGATGGTACGGGCCCGCTGGGCCGCCCTGCTCGGGGCCGCCCCCGGACGGCCCGCCTCCCCGCTGATGTCCACGGCCGCAGCCTTCGAGTCCGTGACGGACGAGTTCACCTTCGTCGTCGGGCCCGTACTCGCGACGGCGCTGTGCACCGGCGTGCACCCGGCGGCCGGACTGCTCGCCGAGGCCGCGCTGACCCTGTTCGGCGGCGTCCTGTTCGCCGCCCAGCGCGCCACCCAGCCCGCTCCCCGGAGCGCCGCCACGGCGGCCGAGCCGCACCGCTCGGCCCTCTCGGTCCCGGGGGTCAGGGTCCTCGCGATCGCCTTCCTGGGCATCGGCTCGGTCTTCGGCGGCATGCAGGTCTCCCTGACCGCCTTCGCCGAGGAGATGGGCAACCCAGGCGTGAACGGGCTCCTGTACGGGATCTTCGCGGCCGGCAACATGCTGGCCGGCATCGCCTGCGGGGCCATCGCCTGGAAGAGCAGCCCGCGCCGCCGGCTGATCGTCGGGTACGTGGCCCTGACCCTGACCGCGTCCGGGCTCTGGGCGGTGCACTCCGTGCCGCTGCTGGCCGGACTGGGCCTGCTGGTCGGGCTGTGCATCGCCCCGGCCCTGATCAGCGGCTACACCCTGGTGGACGCGCTGGTCCCGGCGTCCGCCCGGACCGAGGCCTTCACCTGGCTGACGGGCGCCGTGGCGCTCGGCCAGGCGGCGGCCGTCACGGTGGCCGGGCAGCTCGCCGACGCCCACGGCGCGAGCACGGGTTTCGTGGTCCCGCTCGCCGGTACGGCGCTGGCGCTGGCGACCCTGCTGGCACTGCGCACACGGCTGGCACCGCGGTCCGAGGGGCGGACGGTGGCACGTGGGATCGGTCACCGCGAGCCGGTCACGGTGGACTGATCGCTCGGAATACGTCAGTATGGAGCGTCGTTAGCACTCATTGAGTGAGAGTGCCAGGAGGAGCAAGTGCCGACCTATCAGTACCAGTGCACCGAATGCGGCGAGGGCCTCGAAGCGGTGCAGAAGTTCACCGATGATGCCCTGACCGTGTGCCCGAACTGCGAGGGACGCCTCAAGAAGGTGTTCTCGGCCGTCGGCATCGTCTTCAAGGGATCCGGTTTCTACCGGAACGACAGCCGCGGCTCCTCGTCGAGCAGCACGCCGGCCACGTCGTCGTCCTCCAAGACGTCCGACTCGTCCACCGGGTCGTCCGCGTCGAAGCCTGAAGCGAAGCCGGCCGCCTCGGCGTCGAGCTCGTCCTCGGCTTCCTCCACGTCGTCGAGCGGTACGTCGGCCGCCTGACGGCAGCCCGCTAGGGCCGTCCCTCCGGGGCAGTTCACCGAGGGCACGTCGAGGGCAGCCTGTTGACGAGGCGCCTGCCGAGGGCAGCGCGTTGACGACGGCCTGTTGACGAGAGCCTGCCTGGGGCAGCCTGTTGAGGGCAGCGCGCACATCACACGCTTCACCGGGACCCCGCTGATTCGATCAGCGGGGTCCCGGCCGTACGCGCCCGTTACTGTGACCGCATGGCGAACGCGGAGACGAACGCAGCGGACATCGGTGTCATCGGCGGATCGGGTTTCTACTCCTTCCTGGAGGACGTGACCGAGATCGAGGTGGACACCCCGTACGGGCCCCCCAGCGACTCCCTCTTCCTGGGCGAACTCGCGGGCCGCCGGGTGGCCTTCCTCCCGCGTCATGGCCGCGGCCACCATCTGCCGCCGCACCGCATCAACTACCGCGCCAACCTCTGGGCCCTGCGGTCCGTCGGCGCCCGCCAGGTGCTCGGACCGTGCGCCGTGGGCGGCCTGCGCCCGGAGTACGGTCCGGGCACGCTGCTCGTACCGGACCAGATGGTCGACCGCACCAAGACCCGCGTCCAGACGTTCTACGACGGAGTGCCCCGCGCCGACGGAGTCCGGTCGAACGTCGCGCACCTCGGCTTCGCCGACCCGTACTGCCCCGAGGGACGCAGGGCGGCCCTGGCGGCGGCACGCGGACGCGACTGGGAGCCGGTGGACGGCGGAACCCTGGTCGTGGTCGAGGGCCCGCGCTTCTCGACCCGGGCGGAGTCACGCTGGCACGCGGCCATGGGCTGGTCGGTCGTCGGGATGACAGGGCACCCGGAGGCGGTGCTCGCCCGTGAACTGGAGCTCTGCTACTCGACCCTCACCCTGGTGACGGACCTCGACGCGGGGGCCGAGGCCGGGGAGGGCGTCAGCCACGCCGAGGTGCTGGAGGTGTTCGCGGCCAACGTGGACCGGCTGCGCACGGTGCTCTTCGACGCGGTGGCGGCACTGCCCGCGAACGAGGACCGCGCCTGCGTGTGCGCGCACGCGCTGGACGGTATCGACACGGGGATCGAACTGCCTTAGCCCGCCCGGTCCGGGCCTCCTTGGTGGAGTGCGACTCGTACGGGTGGCCAGGTTTTCCACACTCCGGGGGTTGTCCACAGGGCCGAGCGGGATGTGCGTCGAGCATGGATCGTGGAGCAGGTCCGGCGGGGCATCCCCCGGACTTCCCTCACTTCAGGTGGTGTTGGCCATGTTCCCGTCGGTGCCCGCTACACGTCCCGCCCCTCCCGCCCCCTGCGGGGTGCCCCCCTTCGCGCCGCTGAGAGTGCGGGGCGGCGGGCGCCGGTTCCGGCGGGTGCTGCGCGGCCGGCGTCGCGCGCTGGCCGCCGGGTTCGCGCTCGCCTCGGCCGCGCTCGCCGCCTCGGGGATGGGCGGCGGCAAGGGTGCGGCGGCCGTCGCCGGTGACGCGCCACCGGGGCCGGAGCAGCGCAGGACCGTGCGGCTGGTGTCCGCTCCGGTGCGGATCGCCGACGCGGCGACGGTCGGGCTGCTGCGGCCGGGCGACCGCGTCGATGTCATCGCGGCGGTCGACGGGAGCTCCGGAGCCAGAGTGGTGGCACGCGACGTCCGGGTGGCCCAGGTCCCCCGCGGCCCCGGGGGCACTTCCTTCCCGGAGACCGGCATGGGGCCGGGCATGGGGGACGGCGCCTTGGTGGTCCTGTCCGTGGAGCGGGACACGGCGACGGCTCTGGCCGGCGCGGGTGTCTCGGGACGGCTCGCGGTGGCGGTCTCCCGCCGGGCGTAGCCGGCCGGCGGCGAGGGCCCGGCCGGGATCAGATGTGGTGGGGCGGCTTCTCGTCCAGGAAGCGCGCCAGGTCGGCGGCGCTGCCACCGGCGGGAGCCCGCTCACCCCATCCCTGGTCCGTATCGTCCGTGGACTGCCGGTCCAGCGGATCGTCGAAGACCAGAGCCGGCGGCTTGGGCCTGGACTCCTGCGGCGGCTGCTCCTGCGGCTGCGGCGGCTTCGATTCTCGCGGTCCGGGGGCGGGGGCGGTACTCATACCTCCAGGGTACGGCCGCGTTCACCGGTCCTTCGGATCGATGAGCCACAGCCCCAGGACGACGAGGAACGACAGGCACAGGAAGCCGGCGCCCCACCAGGCCGTGCCCGTGTCGCCCTCCATCCACACGTTGACGACCTCCGTCAGCGCCCAGAGCTGGCCTACGACGACGCTCAGCGCCAGAAGCAGCCGGGCCGTCAGCTTCGCGGAGCGCTCGGGTTCCTGCTCGGAACCGGCCCCCGGGCCGGGGCCGGTGTGGCTCACCCGTGGATCGGCGTATCCGCTGGTGGGACGGATCTGGGGATAGCGCTCGTGGACGGGGCGGTTCAGCTCGGCCCTGGCGCTGCCCGGGTGGTACTCGGGATACACGGTTCCGGCCGGCTCGGGGGGCCTCGGGGGCTCGACCGGCTCCAGGGGCTCGGTCATGACCGCCTCCCCGCCGAGCCATCGGACCCACCCGGCGAGGCGCTCTCCGGAGCCGGCGCGGGCGGTGCCTCCGCTCCGCCTCCGGTGCCGGGGCAGCCGATCCGGGAGGCCAGGTCGGGGCGCTCGTCGGCGAGCTGGCGGCAGAGCCCCGCCTCGATGCTCTCCCCGGACCGGGTGGTGCCCACGGCCCAGACGCTGCCGTCCTCCAGCTCGGTCAGCGCCACCTTGGGCAGCCCGCGGGGCGGCGGCCCGGCGGTGACCTCACCGGTGCGGGCGTCGAAGACCCCTTCGTGACAGGGACAGTAGAGCTCGCCCTCGGTGCCGCGGTCCTTGCGCCAGAGCACGGCGCAGGCCAGGTGGGTGCAGACGGCGGAGTAGCCGACGAGGGTGCCGTCGTCCATCCGTACGGCGACCGCCCGGTCCTCGTCCCCGGGGTAGCGGAAGGCGAGCGATTCGCCGGGCAGCAGCTGAGCGGCGATCTGCTTCGGGGCCGGCGCCTTCCCGTCGTCCGGGTCGCCGTGGCGGTGGAGGATGCCGCCCGCCACGGCCAGTCCGCCCACGGCCAGTCCGCCGGAGACGGTGGCGACGATCCGGAGGTAGTCCCTCCGGGTGGTCAGCGAGTCGGCGGCGATCCTGTCGTGCAGGGCGTCGCGGGGGTCGTTGCCGGAGTTGTGGTCGTTGCCCGGCTGCTGTTCGGTGACGCTCATCGGCGGACGTCCTTCCCGTTGATCTCGACGACGGGAAGTCCGCCGGGTACCGGCCACTGGACCCGGTCGGCGGGCACGACCATGGCCACGCCGGTGCGGACCTCGCTCTCGCCGAAGACGAAGGTGTCGGCGACCTGCACACCGGGGCGTTCCGCCTGGAGTTCCTCGACGGTCCCGTAGAAGAGGGCGCCGGTCGGGCAGACGGTGGCGCACATGGGCGCGAGTCCATAGGCGGTGCGGTCGTAGCAGAGGTTGCACTTCATCTGCAGCTTCGCCTGGAGGTCGATCTTCGGGACGCCGAAGGGGCAGGCGTTGACGCAGTTGGCGCAGCCGATGCAGCGGGTGGTGTCGGCCTGCTGCACGACTCCGTCGGCGGTGACCAGGATCGCGTCGGCCGGGCAGACCTCGGCGCAGGGGGCCACCGGGTCCTCGCAGTGCATGCAGACAGTGGGAAGGGAGGCGACGGAGGAGCCCTCGTCGGTGTAGTCGAGGTGGATCATCGACTTGCCGCGGTGGGAGTCGCATTCCCGGCAGGCGGAGACACAGGCCTGGCAGCCGATGCAGCGCCCCGGGTCGATGAAGATCGTTCGGCCCATCATCCGGGCATCAGCCCCTCTCCGAGGTGCCGCGGCCCTGCGGGGCCGTCGGCGGCAACGGGTCGGTACGGGAGACCTGGGTCTCGGGGTAGGCGACGTGTCCGGGTGCGACCGGGGGCGCGGGGACCTCGTCGATCTCTGCGGCGTGCTCGATGCGGCAGGCGCAGACCTTGTACTCGGGAATCTTGGAGCGGGGGTCGAGGGCGTCGATGGTGAGGGCGTTCGCCGCGGTGGGGACGGGCCAGTGGTAGGGGATGAAGACGGTGTCCGGCCGGATCGCCTCGGTCACGAGAGCCGGGAAGACCTCGCTGCCGCGCCGGGTCACGACGCGGACGGGTTCGCCGTTGCGGAAGCCGTGGGAGGGGTGCACCTCCGCCCACGGGCGCGGGGTCTGCTCGACGAGGCCGCCCAGCCGTCGGGTCTGGTTGCCGGACAGGAAGTGGGCGACGGTGCGTCCGGTGGTCAGCGTCATCGGGTGTTCGTCGTCGTACGGGTCGGCCGGCGGGTGCCACTCGACGACCTGCATATGGATCTTGCCGTCGGCGTGGTAGGTCCTGCCGTCCTCGAACAGCCGGGGGGTGCCGGGGTGGTCGGTGGAGGGACAGGGCCAGGCGATTCCGCCGGTCTCCTCCAGCCGTTCGTAGGTGATGCCGGAGTAGTCGATGATGGTGCCCGCGGAGGCCCTGCGCAGTTCGTCGAAGACGTCGCGGGAGCCGCCGAAGGCGAATTTGTCCCCGGCGCCGAGACGCCGGGCGATCTCGCACATCACCCAGGTGTCGGTCCGCACTCCCGACGGCGGTTCCTGCGCCTTGTTGTGCTTGACGACTCTCGCCTCGGCGTTGGCCATCACTCCCTCGTCCTCGGCCCAGATGGTGACGGGGAAGACGACGTGCGCGTTGGCGGCGGTCTCGGAGAGGAAGAAGTCGAACTGGGCGTGGAACTCGGTGGTGTCGTACCCCTCCTTGACCACGGCGTAGTTGGGGAGGGAGACGAAGGGGTTGTTGCAGATGCCGATCAGGCCGCGGATCTCCTGACGCTGCATCTGCCAGACCATCTCCATCATCGAGGTGCCCGCGTGCGGGAGTTCGGACTCCTCGATGCCCCAGATCTCGCAGATCTGCCGGCGGTGGTCCTCGTTGAGGATCGAGCGGCCGCCGGGAAGGAGGTCGGCCTTCTGGCCGTGCTCGCGGCCGCCCTGCCCGTTCCCCTGCCCGGTGAGGGTGCCGTAGCCGGCGCCGGGCTTGCCGATGTGGCCGGTGGCGGTGCAGAGGTTGATCACGCTGAGGCAGTTCTCGACGCCCTGCGTGTGGTGCTCGATGCCCCGGGCGTGCCAGGCCATGGCCTTGGGAGCGCGGGCGAAGGCGCGGGCGACCTGGACGACCTGTTCGGCGGGGATCCCGCAGATCTCGGCGGCGCGGGACGGCGGGTACAGGGCGGCGTTGGCCTTGACCTCCTCCCAGCCGGTGGCATGGGCGGCCAGGTAGGCCTCGTCGGTGAGGCCCTCCTCGATCACCACGTTGAGCACGGCGTTGAAGAAGGCGGAGTCGGTGCCCGACTTCAGCGCGACATGGATGTCGGCGGTGCGCGCGACCGCCGTCTCGCGCGGGTCGACCACGATCAGGGTGGCCCCGCGGTCCCGGGCACCCCAGACGTACTGGGTCAGCACGGGGAAGCACTCGCCGACGTTGGCCCCGGCGAGCAGGAGGCAGTCGGTGAGGAGGATGTCGGAGAACGGGTTGCCGGCCCGGTCGATGTTGAAGGCGAGCTTGTTGGCGCCCGCCGCGCTGACCATGCAGAGCCGGCCGTTGTAGTCGACGTGCCGGGTCCTGAGTGCCACCCGGGCGAACTTGCCGACCAGATACGTCTTCTCGGAGAACAGGCTGGCACCGCCCAGCACCCCGAAGGCGTCCCTCCCGTGGGCCTGCTGGATGCGCTTGATCTCGGAGACGGTGAAGTCGAGCGCCTCGTCCCAGGAGACCTCCCGCAGTTCCTCGTCACGGGAGCGGCGCATCAGGGGCGCGGTGAGCCGGTCGGGGTGGTTGACCTGCTGGTAGGCGTTGATGCCCTTGGGGCAGAGCCGCATGCGGTTGATGTCGTGGTTGCGGGGCTCCACGCCGAAGACCTTGCCTCCGCCGTCCACACGGAGATACATCCCGCACTGGACCCCGCAGAAGCAGCAGTGGGTGGGGACGAGCGTCTCGCCGGTCTGGTCGGCGTGCCACCGGTCGGCCGGGATGCCGCCGGCGTCCCGGAACCCCCGGGTGCCCGGAGGGGCGAGGGAGGGGTCGAGGGGGAGCACGGTACGGCCGTCGGCGGCGTGTGGGTCCGCGGTCACTTGTAGCCCTTCTTCACCTGGGAGAGATATGCGTTGCCGCGCAGCACCCGCTTGCAGCGCGGGCAGTACTCGGCCCATTCGTCGAAGCCGAGTTCGAGGTCGCGCATGGTGCCGCGCAGGTTGTCGACGTAGGCCCCGGTGTCGATGGGCTCCTCGCAGCGGCGGCAGGCGAAGACCTCGTCGCCCTGGCGGGACGTGTATTTGAAGAGCTGCATGCCGACCGCCGCCGGGCGCTGCACGATGTGGAAGAACTTCCCGAAGGGGATGTAGATGAGAGTGAAGACCACCGACACCATGTGGAGGATCGCCAGGAACTCGTATCCGCCGCCGTGCAGGAAGATCGAGGAGAAGGTGAGCAGCAGCCCGGTCACGGAGATGATGATCAGGGCGAGCAGCGGGACCAGGTCGTAGGCGAAACGCTGCCCCGTCATGGCGCCCCGGTCCTTCATCCGGCGCCAGAGGAAGTAGCCGGCGCCCGGGATGACCAGGACGGCGGCGAGGTCCAGGCCGTGGAACATCACCCAGCCGACGAAGTTCAGCGAGTCGAATCCGAGGATCTTGATCCCCCAGATGCGCATCTCGTAGCCCGGCCCCGAGCCGCTTCCGGACGTGAAGGTGAACCAGCCCCAGGTGAGCGGGAAGGTGATCAGCGAGGCGAGGACGCAGCCCCAGAAGATCAGCTGGTGGGCGGCCCAGCGGGCGTGCGACCGGGCACCGAGGAACTTCTGGAAGCCCAGGTACGTCGCGATCATCTTCGGCAGGGCGGTGGGGGCCTTGCGGAAGTTCTCGGCCGAGAAGAAGCTCCGCCAGCCGTTGACGAAGAGCCGCCGGGCGCCCGGTGCGGAGACCCAGACCGTGTAGCGGTAGGCGACGCCGAAGGCGAGGAAGACGCTGGCCACGGCGTACGGGAGCAGCGCCGAGTCGAAGTCGTGCAGCAGTCGGCTGCCGAACACGATCGCGAGGATCAGCAGTCCGGAGACGACGGCACCGGCCAGGGTAGCCCTGCCGTTGACGGACCTCGGAAGGGCCTGGGCGGCCTTCGTGACAGCTGCGGGCCCACGGCGCGGCTGCCGGACGTCCGGACCGCCAGGAGGGTCGGTGGGAGTGCCAGGGGCGGGCTGCACCCCTGCGGCGGGCGGTTCTGGTGGCTCGGTCACCCGGCCACCGTAGGTCCGTAAAGAGAACTTGGTCCCGTTTTATGCCCCTATGGGGTGAGCGCGTCGCCCACCCGGCCCGCGTCCGGCGGCCCCTGCCCCGCCGCCGCTCCTGTTGCGGTCGCCGGTACCTTCGCCCGTACACGCACCGCCCCGACGCACCGCAACGAGGAGCCCGTGATGACCGAGCACGCCGAGGACCTGCCCGTTCCTGGCCCGCTGGACGCGCTGACGGACGTGGCCGGAATCCGCGTCGGGCACGCCCGGGTGCCGGGCGAGGGCGCGCTGAGCGGGACCACCGTCGTCCTCGCACCCGACGGCGGCGCCGTGGCGGCCGTCGACGTGCGCGGCGGCGGCCCCGGCACCCGGGAGACGGACGCGCTCGATCCGCGCAATCTGGTGCAGCGGGTCGACGCGGTCGTCCTGACCGGCGGCAGCGCGTTCGGGCTCGACGCCGCGTCCGGTGTGATGGCCTGGCTGGAGGAGCGCGGGCGCGGCGTCCGGGTCGGCCCGGACCCCTCCCAGGTGGTGCCGGTGGTCCCGGCCGCCTGCCTCTTCGACCTGGGCCGGGGCGGAGCGTGGCGCGCCCGCCCCGACGCCTCGACCGGCCGGGCCGCCGTGGAGGCCGCCGCCGCGTCCGAGCCCGGCTCCCGGGTCCCCGAGGGCACGGTCGGAGCGGGCACGGGCGCGGTGGCGGGCGCGGTCAAGGGCGGCGTCGGCACGGCGAGCGTGCGGCTGCCCTCCGGGACCACGGTCGCCGCGCTGGCCGTGGTCAACGCCGCGGGTTCCGTCATCGACCCCCGGACCGGCGTCCTGTACGGGGAGTACGGCGCCGGGGAGCCGCCCGCGCACCCCGCCCCCGCCGTCCACGAGGCCGCGCGCCGGCGGCTGGACGAGATCCGGGAGGCACGGGAGCGGACCGCGCGGGGGGACAGCGCCTTCAACACCACCATCGCCGTCGTCGCCACCGACGCGGCACTGACCCGCGCTCAGGCGCAGAAGCTCGCGGGCACGGCGCACGACGGCCTGGCGCGCGCCGTCAGGCCGGTCCATCTGCTCAGCGACGGGGACACCGTCTTCACCCTGGCCACAGGCCGGGTCCCCCTGCCTCCGGAGCCCGTCGCCGCGCTCAACGAGATCCTGGCGGCCGGGGCGGACGCCCTGGCCCGCGCCATCGTGAAGGCCGCCCGGGCCGCCACCGGGGTCGACGGCCCGGGCGGCACGTTCCCTTCGTACAGCGAGCTCTACGGCGGCCCGCACGCACAGCGCGGCAGCGGGTCGGGCAGCGGGAACGAGGCCGGGTGAAAGGGCGGTCGCACGGGGCGCACCGGCCTGTGGGAACTTTCTGCGTGAGCGGTACGTTTTTTGCGAACCCCGGTCACGATGTCAGACCCAGGGACTACGTTATGCACGCATCGGGTAACACGCGGCAACGGCCTGGAGACAGCACCTTGAGCGATCCGTACGAGACAACCGAGCAGCACCTCGAGCGACTCCTGCGATGCGCCCTCAACTCCTTCGATATGTCGGACACCACGGTCGACCGGCTCGGGACGGCGCTGGCGCACAGCAGCGCCCTGCACTCGTCCCACCACAGCGCCGTGCTGCACCGCGAGACCTACCGCCACACCTACCTCCTCTCCGACGGCACCGCGCTCACCCTGTGGGAGCTGGTGCACGGCGGAGGCAGGGACACCGGCGCGCCCCTCCGCCACGAGCTCTACGACGACGAGGGCGACGCGCAGATCGCCGCCGCGCGGCTGGACGGCAGCTTCTGGGACACCCCCGCCTTCGGTGACGACACCCTGCGGGAGGACCTGGAGGCGCTCACGCTCCTGCTGAGCGTCCCCCCGGTCCCGCTCCCCCGCATGTACGCACCGGACAATTCGGCGGACCACGCCCGCCGCGTCCTGCGCCGCGCGGAGAACGGCGACCGGCCGGGGGCCGCGAAGGCCGGGCTGCTCCGGGCCGCCTTCGCCCACCACATCACCCAGATCTTCGGCCGCCAGTGCCGGGTCGACGGCCAGGACGCCGGCTTCACGCTCTACGAGCACGCCTTCCTCCTCCTGGACGGCAGCGAGACGAGCCTGTGGGAGGTCGAGCACACGGCCACACCCGACGGCCGCCACATGTGCGAGGTGTACGAGGACGAGCACGCCGCGCGCAGCGCCATGGAGAACCGCAGCCGTATCTGCTGAGCGGCCGGTTCCGCCGAGCAGCCGTATCTGAAAAACCTGAGTGCCCGCAACCGCTGAGCGTCCGCGCCGCTCAGCCGTGGGATCTTCCCAACAGGACGGAAGCTGACCTGTTGGGAAGGCATCCTGTGCGCATGACGGATACCGCGGCCAGGCTGCTGACCCTGCTGTCGCTGCTCCAGACCCCGAGGGAGTGGCCCGGCCGCGAGCTGGCCGACCGGCTCGAAGTGAGCGCGCGCACCATCCGCCGCGACATCGACCGGCTCCGCGAGCTCGGCTATCCCGTCGAGGCCTCGCGCGGTTCGGTCGGCGGCTACCGCCTGGTCGCGGGCACCGCCATGCCGCCGCTGCTGCTGGACGACGAGGAGGCCGTGGCCATCGCGGTCGGGCTGCGGGCCGGCGCCGGGCACGCCATCGAGGGCGTCGACGAGGCGTCCGTACGCGCGCTGGCGAAGCTGGAGCAGGTCCTGCCGTCGCGGCTGCGGCACCGGGTCAGCACCCTGCAGAACGCCACGGTGCCGTTCACCCGCGGCGACGGCGCGACCATCGATCCCAGGACGCTCACCGTGATCGCCTCGGCCGTCACCGCCCGCGAACGGCTGCGCTTCGCCTACCGCTCGGGCGACGGCACGGCGTCGAAGCGGCAGGCCGAGCCGTACCGTCTGGTGAGCACGGGCAGCCGCTGGTATCTCGTGGCGTACGACCTGGTCCGCGAGGACTGGCGCACCTTCCGGGTGGACCGGGTGAGCGAGCCGTTCCCCACCGGCGCCCGCTTCACCCCGCGTGAACTGCCCGCGGGGGACGGGCACGCGGCGGAGTTCTTCGCCCTGTCGATGTCACGGGCACAGCCGCAGCTCGCCCTCGACGTGACGTTCCACGCCCCGGCAGGCACCGTGGCGGCCCGGCTGCCGGCGGGGCTCGGCACGGCGGAACCGAGCGGCGACAACAGCTGCCGGCTGCGTTCGACGACCACGGACTCGCTGGAGTGGGTGGCCCTGCGGCTCGCCATGGTGGACTGCGAGTTCCAGGTGCACGGGCCCCCCGAGCTGGTGGAGCACATCGCCGGCCTGGGCTCCCGCCTGACCCGCGCCGCCTCGGCCCCGGCCCTCGACGAGCCGTCCGGCCCCTGACATGGATGAGCCCCGGCGCCGGGGGGGGG
>NZ_JBSFDD010000005.1:125800-259583 GCF_053593715.1 Streptomyces sp. NPDC002125
GGCCTGGGCTCCCGCCTGACCCGCGCCGCCTCGGCCCCGGCCCTCGACGAGCCGTCCGGCCCCTGACATGGATGAGCCCCGGCGCCGGGGGGGGGTGGGCGCCGGGACTCAGCTCATGGGACCGGAAGGGAGACCGGTCGTCGGGCCGGTGCGAACCGGCTTGATGGGGAGATTACGGGTTATCGGCTCACGCCGCAGCGTCAAAGCCCGTGTCGTGAGCCATTCGCTTCAATTCGAGCAATGCGTGCTTCTCGATCTGGCGGATCCGCTCCCTCGTCAGACCGTGCTGCTTGCCCACCTCGGTCAGGGTCCGCTCCCGGCCGTCCTCGATCCCGTACCGCATCTTGATGATGGAGGCGGTGCGGTTGTCGAGCTTGCCGATCAGGTCCTCCAGCTCCTCGCTGCGCAGCAGCGTCATCACGGACTGCTCGGGCGAGACGGCGGAGGTGTCCTCCAGCAGATCGCCGAACTGCGTGTCGCCGTCGTCGTCGACCGACATGTTCAGGCTGACCGGGTCGCGGGCCCAGTCCAGGACGTTGCCCACGCGCTCGGCGTTGGAGTCGAGCTCGGCGGCGATCTCCGCGTGCTCCGGGTCGCGCCCGTGCTCGCGGTTGAACTCGCGCTGCACACGGCGGATCCGGCCGAGCTCCTCCACGAGGTGGACGGGGAGCCGGATGGTGCGGGACTGGTCGGCGATGGAGCGGGTGATGGCCTGCCTGATCCACCAGGTGGCGTACGTCGAGAACTTGAAGCCCTTGGCGTAGTCGAACTTCTCGACCGCGCGCACCAGGCCCGCGTTCCCCTCCTGGATCAGGTCGAGCAGCGGGAGGCCCGCCCTCGGGTAGCGCCTGGCCACGGCAACGACGAGCCGGAGGTTGGAGCGGATGAATACGTCCTTGGCGCGCTCGCTCTCGGCGACCAGCGCCTCCAGCTCCTCACGCTTCGCTCCGCCGGCTTCGCTCTCCACCACTCCGTCGAGGATCTGCTGGGCATAGACGCCCGCCTCGATCGTCTGTGAGAGCTCGACCTCCTTGGCGGCGTCGAGCAACGGTGTGCGAGCTATTTCGTCCAGGTACATGCCGACCAGGTCGCGATCGGCGATCTCCCCGCCAGAGGCGCGAACACTGCTTGCCCGGTCGGTCCCACCGGTGCTGGCGGACGAACGACGGGCGACGGCACGGGTTGCCATGCGTGCTCCCTTGCTGAGTAGGTCGCGACACCCTTCCGGGTGCCCTGCATCCGATGGAAACAACGACTGGAATCCGGACAGAATTCCCACGACGCCCATTCACTTTCGAGATCATGCAGTACCCTGTCGCCCCCCAACGGAGGACAGATGCCGCAGATACCCACAGAAGTGCAGGTCAGGCCGGGCGTGGAAGCCGATCTGCACTCCCTCACGGACATCTACAACCATTACGTCCGTGAGACCGCGCTCACATTCGACACAGCCGCCTTCTCTCCCGAGGCGCGTCTTCCCTGGTTGCGCTCCCACCCGGAAGACGGCCCCCACCGGCTGCTGGTTGCTCTGGACCCGGCTACCCCCGACAACGCGCGGCATGTACTCGGCTATGCCACCAGCAGCCCGTACCGCCCGAAGGCCGCGTACAGCACCTCGGTCGAGGTGAGCGTGTACCTCGCTCCGGGCGTCACGGGCCGGGGCCTCGGCACGCTCCTCTACAAGGCGCTCTTCGAGGCCCTGGCGGACGAGGACGTCCACCGGGCCTACGCCGCGATCGCGCAGCCGAACGAGCCCTCGGTCCGGCTGCACGAGGCCTTCGGCTTCCGCCACGTCGGCACGTACACGGAGGTGGGCAGGAAGTTCGGCAGGTACTGGGACGTCTCCTGGTACGAGAAGCCGCTGCTCAGCCGAACTGCACCGAGCGCTTCGCCAGACCCATCCAGAAGCCGTCGATGACGCTGCGGCCCTGATCGAGCTCGCCCTCGGCCGCACCGAGCGTCACGAACAGCGGCGCGAAGTGCTCCGTGCGGGGATGGGCCAGCCGGCCCGCCGGTGACTTGTGCTCGAAGTCGAGCAGCGCGTCGATGTCCTGCGCCTGGAGCGCCCGGTGCCCCCAGTCGTCGAACTCCGACGACCAGCCGGGGGTGCCGCCGGCGTGCCGCAGGGCCGCCAGGTTGTGCGTGAAGAAGCCGCTGCCGACGATCAGCACGCCCTCGTCGCGCAGCGGGGCGAGCTTGCGCCCGATGTCCATCAGCTTGCGGGGGTCGAGCGTCGGCAGGGAGATCTGGAGGACGGGGATACGGGCGTCGGGGAACATCTCGACGAGCGGCACGTACGCCCCGTGGTCGAGGCCGCGGTCGGGGATGTCCTGGACCGGGGTCCCGGCGCCACGCAGCAGCTTGCGTACGTCCTCGGCGAGCTCCGGGGCGCCCGGGGCGGCGTACCGCACCTGGTAGTAGTGCTCGGGGAAGCCCCAGAAGTCGTAGACGAGCGGCACCGTCTCCGTGGCGCCGAGGGCCAGCGGGGCCTCCTCCCAGTGCGCGGAGACCATCAGGATCGCCTTGGGGCTCGGCAGCCCGGCCGACCAGGCGGCCAGCTCACCGGGCCAGACCGGGTCGTCCGCGAGCGGCGGTGCGCCGTGCGAGAGATAGAGGGCGGGCATGCGTTCCTCGACGACTGTCATGACACTCCCATTCCTCTGCCGATCAAGGTATGTGTGTTCTCTACAGGCACCGGTCAGGGGCATCTGCGGCAAGCACCGGGAACTCGGCAGATCGACTCTTCGAAGCAGGCTCTTGAATCTTCAAGCTCCTACTACCGGAGACCTTAGCTCTATCTAGTTCAACTTTCAAGAAAAGGTCGTACAGTGGAGTACATGACCACGGCAACCACCGGCGGGCCCCGTTGGCTCACCGCCGAAGAGCAGAGCGTGTGGCGCGCTTACCTCCACGCCACCACGCTCATGGAGGATCACCTCGACCGCCAGTTGCAGCGCGACGCCGGCATGCCGCACATCTACTACGGACTGCTCGTGCAGCTCTCGCAGGCCCCCCGCCGGCAGAAGCGCATGACCGAGCTGGCCAAGGACGCCAAGATCACCCGTTCCCGCCTCTCGCACGCCGTCGCCCGGCTGGAGAAGAACGGCTGGGTCCGCCGCGAGGAGTGCCCCTCCGACAAGCGCGGCCAGAACGCGGTGCTCACCGACGAGGGGTACGAGATGCTGGCGCGCTCCGCGCCGGGCCACGTCGAGGCCGTGCGGCAGGCGATGTTCGCCCGGCTCACCTCCGAACAGGTGGCGAGCCTCGGCGAGATCATGCAGATCATCGCCGCGGGCCTGCAGCCGGAGGGCACGGACGCGGATCTGCCCTGGCTCCGCTGAGCGGAACCAGGGCAGGGAGGGACGCCGGGGCCGTCGGACGTCCCGCCCGACGGCCCGGCACCCGGCTCAGTGCGCGACCACCGGGATCTTGTACTCGTCCTCGACCCCGTCGGCACGGCCCGAGCCGTCGGCGGAGCCGGAACCCGGGCGCCCGGTGTTGATCAGCGTCACCGCGACCGCCGAGGCGACGACGAGGATGCCGACCGCCCACCAGATCGCGCTGGCGAATCCGCTGACCATGGCCTGGAGCTGGAGCAGCTTCGGGTCGCTCGCACCGGCGGCGTGATCGGCGATGTACGCCGTGGTGGCGCCGGCGGCGATGGTGTTGAGCAGCGCCGTGCCGATGGCCCCGCCGACCTGCTGCGAGGTGTTCACCATCGCGGAGGCCACACCCGCGTCACGCGGCTCGATGCCGTGCGTGGCCAGCGACATGGCCGGCATGAACGCCGTGCCCATGCCCAGGCCGAGCAGCAGCTGGCCCGGCAGGATGACGGCGGTGTAGGAGGTGCCGATGTCCAGCTGCGTGAGCAGCAGCATGCCGACGGCCGCCACCAGGAAGCCGGGGCCCATCAGCAGCCTCGGCGGGACGCGGGTCATCAGCCGCGCACCGATCTGGGTGGAACCGGTGATCATGCCCACGATCATGGGCATGAACGCGAAGCCGGTCTTGACCGGCGAGTACCCCTTGACGACCTGGAGGTAGTACGTCAGGAAGAGGAAGAGCCCGAACATCGCGATGATGGCGAGGCCCAGCGAGAGGTAGACGCCTCCGCGGTTGCGCTCGGTCAGGACACGCAGCGGCAGCAGCGGGGACTTCACGCGCGACTCGGTGAGGACGAAGGCCAGGAGCAGCACTCCGGCGGCGACGAACATGCCGATGGTCAGCGAGTCCGACCAGCCGGCCGCCTCGGCGCGGGTGAAGCCGTAGACGAGGGCGACGAGGCCCAGCGTGGACAGGACGACACCGGGGATGTCGAGCGGCGAGCGGTTGCGTCCGCCCGCGGGCTCACGGATGACGAAGTAGGCACCGGCGGCGGCGATGATCGCGAACGGGATGTTGACGAAGAACGTCCAGCGCCAGTTCAGGTACTCGGTGAGGAAGCCGCCGAGGATCAGGCCGACCGCGCCACCGCCACCGGCGATGGCTCCGTAGATACCGAAGGCCTTGGCCCGCTCCTTGGCGTCGGTGAACATCACCGCGAGCAGCGAGAGGGCCGCCGGTGCGAGCAGCGCGCCGAAGACACCCTGGAGTGCACGGGAGCCGAACATCATCGCCTCGCCGTTGGCCGCGCCACCGAGCGCGGAGGCCGCGGCGAAGCCGAGCAGACCGACGACGAAGGTGCGCTTACGGCCCCAGAGGTCGGCGATGCGTCCGCCGAAGAGCAGGAGTCCGCCGAAGGCGAGCGCGTACGCGGTGATGACCCACTGCTTGTTGCCCTCGGAGATGCCCAGGTCCGTCTGTGCCGAGGGCAGGGCGATGTTCACGATGGTCGCGTCGAGCACGACCATCAGCTGGGCGAGGGCGATGAAGGCCAGCGCTTTCCAGCGACTGGGATCCGGAAGTGTGCCGGCTGTTTTCGACATGGGAGTAGCCACCTAAGGACACGAGGAGTTGCGGAATCGGCGGCACGGGCCGCGGGCGGACCGGCGTACGAGACCGAAAAAGGGCGAGCTGTACTGACGACCGGACCCTGGTCGGGTCCCGCCTGCTTCATGGACGGGGTGTCGGCCTCTGGGGCCGTGAGTCTTCTGGGTCTCCGGTGCGCGGGCGTCAGCGCCCGCGGCGCAGGTCCTCCAAGGTCGCCGCCGATCCGGGCAGTTCGGAGCGGGCCGGGGATTCCAGGCCGTCGAGGAAGAGCTGCAGATGGCGGTGGGTGAACCGGTCTATGTCCAGGCAGGCGATGCCGGGCAGGGGCCGGGTGAGCTGGGAAAGGGCGACGAGTACGTCACCGACGGCGATGTCGGTGCGCAGCCTCCCGGCGGACATGGCGCGCTCCACGAGCCCTTCGACGGCCCTTTCGAGGCGCCGGCGCTCGGCGAGCAGTTCGGGATGGTCCTTGTCGAAGCCGCCGGAGAGCATCGGGCACAGGGCACCGATCCGCTCGTCGGCCGCCGCGTGCACGAAGCGGCTCAGCGCGACGAACGGGTCGGGCTCGGCCGCCACGGCCTCCTCCAGCCGCTCGGTCGTGCGGCAGGTGACGGCGAGGACGACCTCGTGCGTCAGAGCGGCACGGTCGGGGAAGTTGCGGTAGAGCGTGGCGTTGCCGACCCCGGCACGCCGTGCGACCTCGTCGAGCGGCACGTCCGGCCCGAACTCGACGAACATCTCACGCGCGGCCGCGACGATCCGCTCCCGGTTGCGCAGGGCGTCGGCCCGCGGACGGGGCGAGCGGCGCACTGCGGCACAGGATGCGGTTCCGGCGACGGTCTCCACGACTGCTGCCCTTCCCTTGGTGTGTGGCCGGCCCTCGGGACGAACCGGGGACCGCTTCCCCGTTTCGCGGGGACACAGGTGCAAACGGGGAAGAGATCCCCGGTTATTTCCCGGCCTCATGTGACCTGAGTCACACGGCGGTCCGCCGTGGCATCACCCGACCGGCTCACCCAGCGAGCGGGCCCCCACCGCCCCCAACAGGCTGATCGCCAGAGCGCAGCCGGGGCCGGCCGGCTGCCGCGGCACCGAAGGCGAGCCCTATGCAGCAGCCCCGCCACCGGATACGCGGATACCGTCGCCCCCTCGCACTCGCCGGAGCGACCGCCCTGGTCATCGCGACGATGGCATCGGCCAGCTCCACGCTCCCCCTCGCGAGCCGCGCCTCGGCCGGGCCGGTCTCCGCCCCCAGGGGAACGGGCCTCGCCCCGTGCCGGATACCCACGGCCATGGGCGTACAGATGTCGGAGGGGATGCCCACACCCCCTGAGTACGCGCGCTCCACCGGGCAGATCAGGGCCCTCAACCTGATGATCGACTTCCCCGACGCACGGGCGACGGAACCGGCGGCGGACCGGCTCGCGGAGTTCTTCCCGCAGACCTCCGACTGGTTCCGTACCAGCTCCTACGGCCGGCTGACCTATCTGCCGGAAGCCCCCGTGAAGGAGTGGCTGCGGATGCCTCTGCCCTTCTCCGAATACGGGATCGAGCGCGGCTCACCGTACGAACCGGGCTACCGCATGCTCGTCAAGGACCTGGTGGACGTCGCCGATCCGAAGGTCGACTTCTCGGAATACGACCTGGTCAACGTGCTTGTCACCCCGAACGCCGGGCCCTCCGCCCTGGACACCGTCCTGTCCGTGACCTTCTCCGGCAACGACGACGCCCCGTTCGCCGACGGTGTCCCGCTCGCCAACACGTCCTTCGTCTACAGCCGCCAGGACGACGGCTCGGGCTCGTACGCGGAGACCGGCTACCGGGTCCTGCCCCACGAGAACGGCCATGTCTTCGGGCTGCCCGACCTCTACACGACGGAGGGCGGCGGCTCCGTGGGGCACTGGGACATCATGTCCGAGGACTGGGGGGCCAACAACGACCTCCTGGGCTGGCACAAGTGGAAGCTCGGCTGGCTGGGCAGCGACCAGATCAGCTGCGCCGCCATGCCCGGCACCAGCGAACACACCCTGGAACCACTGGCCACGCCCGGCGGCCCGAAGCTCGCCTTCGTGCCGCTGAGCGGGCAGTCCGGCTACGCCGTGGAGGTGCGCACCGCCGAGGGCAACGACGAGGCGGTCTGCCGGCCCGGGGTCCTCATCTACAAGGTGAGCTCCGACGTGGACACCGGCCAGGGGCCGGTCTCCGTCGAGGACAGCACGGAGGACAGCGGCGGCTGCACCCGGCGGCCCAACGTCCACGCCGAGCTCTCGGACGCGGCCTTCGAGCCGGGTGAGACCTTCACCGACCGGACCAACGGCATACGAATATCCGTGACGGAGAAGGACGCCGACGGCAACTACCGGGTCCGGATCACCCGCCCGTGAGCCGCCGGGGCCCGTCCTCGCCCAGCCGCTCCTGAACCGCACCGCGCAGCTCCCGCTTGAGGACCTTGCCCGTGGCGTTCCGCGGCAGCGGCTCCCCCGTCACCAGCACATGCGCGGGGACCTTGAACGCGGCCAGGGCCCGCCCCACGTGCGCCCGCAGGTCGTCCGCCGTGACCGGCGAACCGGGGCGCAGCCGGACGACCGCCGCGACCTCCTCCCCCAGCACCGGATGCGGAACGCCGATCACGGCCGCGTCCTCGACATCGGGGTGCTCGTGCAGAGCGGCCTCGACCTCGACGCAGTACACGTTCTCGCCGCCCCTGACCACCATGTCCTTGATCCGGTCGACGACGGCGACCCGCCCGTCCCGGACGACGGCGAGATCCCCCGTACGGAACCAGCCGCCGGTGAACGCCCCCGCCGTGGCCTCCTCGTCACGCCAGTAGCCGCGGACCAGGGACTGCCCGCGCAGCCACAGCTCGCCGGTCCCGCCCTCGGGGACCTCCTCCCCGTCCGGGCCGGCGATCCGTACCTCGGTGACGGGCGTCGGGGTGCCGACGCAGTCGGGATGCGCCCGGTACTCGGCCCCGAAGACGGCCAGCACCCCGCCGCTGGTCTCGGTCAGCCCGTAACCGTTGCGCGGCTCGATCCGCTCCCCGTGCCGGGCGGTGAGCCGCGCGACCAGATCGGGCGGAGCCGCCGCCCCGCCGGTGTTCAGCATCCTCAGGCTCTCCAGACCGTCCCCGGCGCCCTCCGCCGCCGAGAGCAGCTGGAGCGCGGTGGCCGGAACCCCCGCGTAGTGCGTCACCCCATGCCGCCGGATCAGCCGCAGGGCCTCGCCTGCGTCCCACTTCGGCATCAGGACGAGCGTGCCTCCCGCCGCCATCGCGGCGTACAGGCTGGTGAACGCCGCGACGTGGAAGAACGGGAACGTCATCAGCGTCACCGGCGCCGGCCCCTGCCCCGGGAGGACCCCGCGGCCCAGCGCCGAAGCCGCCGCCTGGTAGCGCGGGTTGAGGGCCGCGCCCGCCTGCGCGAGGTGGGTGGCCACGGCGCCCTTGGGCCGCCCGGTGGTCCCGGAGGTGTAGATGATCGTGGCGTCGTCCTCCGGCCGGATCTCCACCTCGGGAGGCGCCGCCCACGGATCGGGTTCCGGCAGATCCTCGTACCGCTCGGCCCCGGCCGGCAGCTCTTCCCCGCCCCGGAAGACGACGAACCGGGCCCCGGCCCTCTCCCCCCACGCCGCGACCTTCGGCAACTGCTCCCCGTCGACCAGCAGCACCCGAGGCTCGCAGTCGTCGAGGGCATACCCGAACTCCCCCTCGGTCCACCACGCGTTGAGCGGTACGGCGACCAGCCCGGCGAGCTGCGCCGCCCAGAAAGCGATCTGCCACTCGGGGCGATTGCGCATCGCCACGACGGCCCGGTCGCCGGACCGCAGCCCGTACTCCTCGGTGAACCTCCGGGCGAGCGCGGACGCGGCCGCGAAGAACTCCCCGTACGAACAGATCTGTTCACCCGAAATGAGGAACGGCTGCTCGCCGAACGCCCAGGTGGTCTCCACGAACTCCCGGAGCGTACGCGGCCCGTTCGCATACACGAGCACCCCGTCCTCACCCCGCACGACGGCGAAGGGGGCACCGGGGCCGGTCAGCGACGCCTCGACGCGGGCACGGCCTGCCGGGGACCTGCTGGGATCGGTGTGCGGCACGAAGGGCCTCTCCATGTACTGGCTCGGCGACCCGGCGACGGTATGCCCGCCCCCGACCCCCGTCAACCGGCTCACCCGGGTCCCCCGGGTGTGCGATCCGGGTGGCCCCGGCCACGGACGCCGGGCCGGACGCAAACCGGAGGGAGTGACGTCACCCCACCCGCTACACTGTCGGCGGTGGCCTGGTCTCCACGGACCGGAACACCGGCAGATCCCCGCCTTCGTAGCTCAGGGGATAGAGCACCGCTCTCCTAAAGCGGGTGTCGCAGGTTCGAATCCTGCCGGGGGCACAGCCTGGATTGCAGGTCAGGAGTAGTGAAGGGTCCTCTCGTTGTTCGAACGGGAGGACCCTTTCATGATCACAGTCCACTAAGAGTCCACATCCCCACAGCACTCCCGCGAATCGTCACCCGTTAGAGGGATGGACTCGTTGCCCCAGGCACGTAGGCTGCTGCGCAGGGAGGGGCAGGCACGTCTCCCCGCGCGCGTCTGACACGCGCCTCCCGCATGTCTGTGGTGCCCGGGCGGGGAGGCCCGGCCCACGGAAGCAAGGCCCCCACCGCACAGCTCGGTGGGGGCCTTCTGCTGTCCAACGTAGACCGCCCCGCACCCATCTGGGTGCGGGGCGGGGCGTCTTGACTGAGTCATGACGCCTAACGGCGCATTTGGGCGGACACGCGAACACCCTGCGCCGCTTCGAGACCGCATCGACCTGGGGCCGGCACGGCTGTTCACGAGGGGGGTGAGTGGCGCATGTGCCAGAGGCACGCGCCTCACCCTTATGGACGGGCCTTCAACTCGCAGCGGTTCCTGAACCGATGCACACGTACGGGGAGCGCTCGCACTCCTGCCCGAAACCAAGATCGCCGTATGTACCATCGATGGTACTGACACGCGAGGGTGCAGGCCAGAGCGTTAACCTGTGCCGATCGATCCCCTACCCGACTGGGTACCAACCCGCCGCCGGGCCATCGGGGACCGTGTACGCGCCGCCCGTACCGCCGCAGGTCTCACCCAGGAGCAGGTGGCCGGCCGCTGCGGACTCGACCGTAAAACGGTGAACCGTCTGGAGCAGGGGCACACCTCGCCCCTGCTCGACCATCTGCTCCTCGTCGCCGACGCGATCGATGTGCCACTCGCAGACCTCGTCCGGGCATGACCCCGCCCGCGGCCCGGGGGTCGGCATAGCCGCGGGCGGGGAGTTCGTCAGACCGGTGGTGTCCCCGGAGGTGACGGTACCGGCGCCGGGTGGGGCAGCGGCGGCCCCCACGGAGTGGTCTGCGGGAACCAGCTGCGCGCGTTCATCTCGTCTTCCCCTTCGTCAGTTGGTAGATCCCGAACGGGGGGAACAGGTCCACCCGCCGCGGGTAGTTGGCGACGGCGCAGTCCCGACAGAGCAGGTCCGGGCCGGCCGTCGTCGCGCGGACGCCCTCGACCGGGTTGATCCAGCAGGCTTCGCAGGTGGTGACGGCGGTCGCGGGTCGAGGGATTGTCACCGGTCACCGGCAGGGCAGGGTGACCACGGGGCAGGGGGCGTGAGCACGGGACGCTCCATCTCGGGGTGGGTCAAGGGGACATTCAGCGGGGCTGTTCCGGGTACGACACCGGGTGGGATCGCGGAGGACGGCACGGCTGCTTGTGCACGCAGACCGTGCTGCCTGAACCAGACGCCCCGAACTGCGGGATCTCCTCCACTTCGGCGGGTGGCAGCGGCTGATCGCAGCAGTCGCACCTCATCCGCGAGCGCTCCGCTCCGCGATGCGCAAGCGCTCCCCGTCGGGGCACTGCTGGCCGGCGTTGCACGGGGTGCAGGTGATGGTGTGCCCCAGGAGCGCGCGATAGGCCGCGTCTGGCGGGGGTGTCGACTTAGTCAGCGTGATCACGGCTATCCCTCCGGGCAGGTGGTAGGGCAGGAGCGGGGGAACCAGCGGACGATGCAGCCGCCGATGCAGCCGCCGATGTCGACCTTCTGTGTGCCGAGGTCGACTGCGTGCCCGTTGCGTAGTGGGGCGCTGCACCAGACGCAGCGTGTCCCGCGCTGCTGCGACTCACTCATGTCGCTGACCGGCGGTAACTCGCGTACGGGCACGGCCGCCTCCCGGGTCTTCGAAGTAGTTCTCAGACCGTAGACAAGCCTGTTTCTCGAACGCCGCGATGTTTCACGCTGTTTCTCCGGCGGGTCCCGCTGTTGCTCCGCGTTTCTCAGAAGCCGATCGAGGCCCGTGCCCGAGCGATGACGCCATGCGCTGCCCGGCCGGTCACTGCCCCATCGGCAAGCCCATCCCACACCTTCGCGTACAGGGCGATGTCGTCGGCCGAGTCCAGCCACATCTCCGTGTGCCACGTCTCGGCAATGACGAGGCGGTCATCGTGGATCCAGAAGTCATCACCCGCAGCGATCCGCACGTCTGCCGTGAGCGGAATGATCCCCAGCTCCACGGTCGACAGCCCGTTTACAGACATCAGCCGGTCCAGCTGATCGGCGAGAACTGCACGCGAGCAGATCCTCGCGTGGAGAGCAGCCTCAGCGACGAGCACCCGGTACCGGCGGCCCGACCGGTACAGCCCCTCCTGCCGGCGCATCCGGGACGCGACCGCGCCCTCGATGTCGCGGGTCACGCCGCGCAACTCGGCGTACCGAGTGAAGATGCTGCGCGCGTACTCGGGGGTCTGAAAGACGCCAGGGATGACCGATGCGCTGAATCCGCGGAACACGGTGGTCCTCTCGTGCTGGGCGCCGAGGGCGTCCTGAACGGCGCGGTGGCCGCCCGCGAGCTGCCGACGCCAGGACCGGTACGTGGATTCCAGCCCGGCGAGGCGTCCGTGCAGTTCGGCGGCGCGGCCCGGCTGTTCGACCGCTTCCGCCCACGCGGTGAGATCTGCGATCGTCGCGGTCTGCTTCCCGTTCTCCAGCTTCGAGACTTTCGACGGGGCCCACCCGCAGCGGGCGGCGAAGTCACGGACGTTCAGCCCGGCCTCGGTGCGCAGCTCACGGAGCCGCACACCGAGGAGGACCCGGGCGCGCTGGAAGTCGGTGCTCACATGGGGGACGGTACCCGGCTGGTGAACTTCTCGTACGTGACCGCGTGGTGCCATGCCGCGTCGCGGACCTGGCACGCCCGGAGAACCTGCTCCGGGTCAGTGGTCAGCTCCATCCGCCGGTCCGCATCGGTCCAGTTGAAGCGGGCCAGGACCCGGGAGTCGAACAGCCAGAAGTCGCCGTCGTCCGTAAAGCCGAGGGCGGTTGCGGCCGACCGGTGGAGGTAGCGGATGTCCTCCCCGGCGGCGAGGTTCCCTGGGGTCGTGGCCAGCAGGTACCGCTGATTGTCCGTCGCGGGCTCGTCGACCAGACGAACACGTTCGATCCGCTTGCCCTGTGCCGTCTGGGCGCGGGCGTTGGAGTACCAAGGGCTGTCCTCGTCGTTGCGGGGCGCGACGCCCTGGAGGAACTGCTGGTACTCCTCGGTCCTCTGGTCGGCGGCGTATTCCCGGCGGGTCTCCAGGCGCCATGCGGTGTGCTCGAAGCCGTCGCGGAAGAAGTCGAGTATCTGGGCTGCGGGAACGATGCTCGGCACGTCAGCTCGTCGGGGCGAAGTTGATGAGGAGCGCCCGGTCGACGACGACCAGCGACTCACCCTTCAGTGGGTTGGCCATCTGAGAGAGAACCTCGGGGTCGGTGACGGTGTATCCCTGGACGAGGATCTCTCCGGTGTCGACGTCCTCGTAGAGGGTGGGGCATTCTCCGTCCTTCGAGTTGGTGCCGAGCATCCGCAGTTTGCGGGCCATGTGCGTCCCCTCTCGGTCGTGGGCCGGCCTTGGGTGGCCGGGTGTCACTGACCGTAGCCCGGTGATCAAGAAACAGCCACCGGTCCGGCGCACAAGCGCGCCCCGCCGTCGGCCGAAGCCGAGGCGGGGCGCAGGGTGCTGCTCAGGAGGTGAACACGGCAAAAGCGAAAGTGACCTCAAGGCCCGACTCGTCGAAGCACTCGATGCCCCAGACGGTGTCCCTATCCGCGCAGTTCATCAGGATCCGGCCCACCCGCTCGACGCCGGCCGCGCCGACCACCTTCTCCACCACGCCGCGCCGGGTCTCGTAGCGGATCGTGTACTGCGGCTCGCGGCCCAGGCCGACGCCGGTGAGCAGGCCGGGGATTTCCTCGGTCATCTCGTTGTGGGTGGGGGTGTCGTGGTCGGTGCGGACACGGGCGACGCCGGTTTCGGTGGCGGTGGTGTACGCGACGAGGTGGGTGGTGAACATGGCGTGTCTCCCGTTCGTGGGTCAGGCGGCGGCGAGGACGGTGTAGCGGTCGGCGTAGTAGGCGGCTCCGTCGCGGGCGAGCTCGCGGCCGATGACGGTGGCGGCAGAGGTGGCGACGGGGGCGGTGGGCTCGACGTCCTTGACGGGGCGGGCCACGGTGTAGGCGGTGCGGTGGACGGTGTAGGCCTGGATGCGGTCGAGGCGGAAGGTGCGGGACTCGCCGGTCTCGCGGTCCATGGCGCGGAGGGTGATGTCCCCGGCCTTCGTGGTGCGGACGTCGTAGATCTCGATGGTGCGGATCGTCTGGGTGCCGTCGGCCTTGGTGTAGGTGATGGTGACGGGGTGCTGGCGGTCGGCGGCGGCGAGGAGGCGAGTGAGGGTCTGGGCCTGGGTCTCGGTGGTGGTGTGCTTCATGGTGTCCGCCCCTCGCTCGCTTCTGTGTACCCACACAGTAAGCCGAAACCGTGTGGGTACACAAGGGGTTGCGAGGGTGAATCTGTGTGGGAACATGGATGGCATGTCAGCAGACGACAAGGACCACACCTTCACGACCAAGTTCCGCATCCCCAGACGGCTCTGGGATGCCTACGGAACCGCAGCTCAGCGGCAGGGCACGGACCGCAGCGCAGACCTCGTCGACCACGCCCGCGCCTACGTGCGAGAGCACGGCAATGACCACGAGCGTGCCGAGCTCGCCGCCGCCGAGGAGGAGCTCGCCGCACGCCGGGCGAGGAAGGGCGGCCGTCCGGCAAAGAGCAAAGGGGATGGCGCGTGACCAAGACTGCTCAGCAGAACCGCTACCAGCGAGCGCTCGAAGCATCGATCGGTGAGCTGAACCGCGAACAATCCACTGGCGGTCACAGCACGTTCTTCGAGTACAACCACCGGGTGCTCACGGAACACGCTCCTACCGCGGGCCCTGACCCGAAGTGTCAGGGACCTGAGTGCGATGAGCCATGGCCGTGCGAGAACGCCAACAGCGCCATGGGCCAGGTCGGCGTGCGCTCCTGACCGCAGCACCAGACATCGCGAAGCCCCCTCCCGCGCCAGGCAGGAGGGGGCTTCGCGGTCCATCAGGGGTACTGCCGGCGGAACGGATCCAGGGCCAGCGGCCCCGACGGCTCCGGGTCCGGCTGCGCGGGCACCCCATCACGGCGGCACATCAGCCCATCCGGATCACCCGGCGGCGGCTGCAACGAGTACCCCTCGGGGCAGGTCTGCCCATCCCGGCCGTCAGCACCATCGGCCCCGTCCTCACCCGCAGGACCAGCCGGGCCCGGCTCACCCTGCGGCCCGGCCGGACCCACCACCGTCTGCCCGTCCGCACCTGGAGCGCCCGACGGGCCGACCTCCCCCACACCGTCCGCGCCCACCTCCCCCGGAGCGCCGGACGGACCCGTGGCGCCCGTCGGACCAGCAGGGCCCGTTGGCCCGGTAGCACCCTGCGGACCCCGCGGTCCCACCACCGACGCCCCCGGCTGCCCGCGGCTGCCCGGAGGCCCGGCGATCGGTTTGCCGCCGAGGCGCTCCACCTGCTGCGCCAGCGCGTCGCGCGCCGTGTTCGCCGTGCGGAGCTCCTCGGACAGGCCCTGCACCGTCACGATCAGGAACGCGAAGGCAGCCAGGGCGACCGCAGCAGCGAGGCCGAACATCAGGTCGCTGCGCCGCCGCTCGGCTCCGGCGCTCTTGTGGCGTCTCACGCTGCCGCCCCCTGGGCGCTCAGGTACACGGTCAGGATCAGCAGGAGAACCGGCGCGACCAGGGCGGTGAAGATGAGCCGCCTGTCTGCTGCGCGCCGGTCCGCGAGGCGTTGCTCCTCGTCCCGGCGGGACCGGGCCTCCTGCTCGCGCTGTTCCTCGATGCCCTTGATCCGCTCGACTGCCAGCCGCAACGCCTCGTCGCGGGCCGCCTGCTCCAGCTGGTATCGCTCCAGGCTGACCTTGCTGTCGAGTCGAGCCCCCATCTCCCGGAGGTCGTCCTTCAAGTCCGTACGGACGTCTTCGAGGCGACGCATCACCTCGCCGAGAGTCGGCTCGTCGGGCACGTGCTACTCCGCTCTGGTCAGGCGCTGGTCGGCTGGGCCGGCGCCGGGGCTGCGGGCGGGATCGGCGTGACCTGCCCGCGGGTGATGAACATGAGCACCGCGAGGACGCAGCCGTTCACGGCGGCCGTGGTGGTCGGGGCCACCTCGAACCCGAACGCGGTCACGCCGGACGCGATCGTGGCGACGGCGGCCGTGAACGCCTGCACGGCGATCGGCCGGGTCAGGGCGGCGGCAATCGCGCCGAGGATCGCGGACGTTCCGGCGACGAGCCATCCGGCCTGCTCGGCGGACAGCCCGACGTTGAAGGTGACGACCAGGCCGAGTACGGCGGCGAGGCTGTTGAGCCAGAGGGCGGGTTCTCTACCGAAGATGCGCATGGTCAGGCACCCTTCTTGAGTTCGGCGACGGCCTTGGTGAGCGCGTCGATGCTGGTCTGGAGGTTCTCGATCCGGCCGTGCATGTCCGGGATCCGGTGGCCGGCCGCGCGGGACTCCTTGTCCTGTGCCGGGTTGCGGTACGTCCATGGGGCGACAGCCGCGCCCGCCTTCAGGGCGGCAACGTCTGCCGCAACCTTGGCGAGCAGCCTCTCCTGCGCAGGGGTCATGTCCTCTTCCTTCTCGGGTTCGGTTTCGTCGTTGGGGTTCCAGGACGCGGGGTGGGCGAGGCGCTCCTGCACGTCGAGCCGAAACTGGTACGGGGTGAAGGCGAAGCGGCCACGCGAGCCGTAGCCTTCGACCGGCCCGCGAGGGTCGACCTTCCCCTCGATCGACGTTTCCTTGTGACAGCCCACCGAGTCATGGCCCCAGCCGTGGAAGCGGCAGACAGCAGCATTGATCCGCACCCACGCGTCGTACTGGATCCGCGGGTATACGTCCTCCTCGTCGCCGCGGTTCTCCGTCTCGATGCCGTACGAGACGTCGTTCCCGTCGACCGTGCCCGAGGCCTTCGACGGGGTCGGGTGACTGGCCGCCTCGTCGCGGAACGAGGCGTAGGCGTTGGACGCCATGAGCCCAGCGTGGTTCGCTCGGCCGGCGCTGCACATCGTGGCGACGCCGGACCGCGCGAGGTAGACGTGCGCGAGCGGCCCCGGCAGACCGGACACCCCGTTCTTCGCGACGACGTCGCGCGCGTTCCGGCCCGCAGTGTGGTGGTTGAGGAACATCCGGACAGGGCCGAAGGTCTTGCCCGTCGCAGCATCGCGGCCGCGGGTTCGCCAGCCGGGGTATTCCTCGACTTTGACGCCCTCCGCACGCAGGGCCTTCAGCCACTGGTCGGGGGTCATTGGTGTGGCCATCAGATCTCCAGACGTGACGGTGCCCCGGACCTGGACGGAGCGGGGAAGTTGAGGGGAAGGGGCTCGCCCACGGCGGGTTCCGTGTCCGCGGTCACCGAAGATGCGGGCACCCAGTACCCGGCAAGCTCGCCCTCGACGATCTGGAAGCAGGGCCGACCGTTGACGATGGCCCGCCGGTCGGCGAGAGCGGGCGTCGGTGTGGCGTAGGCGACCGTTCTGGCGCTGATCACCGTCCCGTCCACAGCGATCTGGTACGCCTCCACCGCCACGCTCTCCCCGGGGAACGTGATGGTGCGGTCCGGCCGGTACGGCGTCGCCAGGTGGATGCCGCGAAGGTAGGCGCGCGACCAGGACTCGCCGACCCACCAGCCGGTGTACGCCCCGGCGCTGATCAGGTAGTAGATGCCGCGGCCCTGGATGCGGCGGCGCATCGACGCGGGTGCCTGCGTGGCCTTGGCGAAGGCGACGGTGCGTTGCTCCAGCTGGGCATCGTCTTTACCTGATGCCCAGGCGCCGGACGCGGCGGTGTCGAACCGGTACAGGGTGTGCGCGCCGGCCTCGAAACGCACGGTGCCGGACACCCCGGGGGCGGGATAGTCGTCGACGAGCCGGTCGACGTGCTCGGCAAAGTCCGGGGACCCGGTCTGCCAGTGCAGTTGGCGGAACAGATTGATGTGGTGCTGGTGGTAGGTCGGTGCGGGGATGCGGTGCGTCTGGCAGTAGAACGAGTGCCACCGCTCGTTCCGCAGCAGCGGGAAGTAGCGGGCGATCGCCGTGGCGCACGCGTCGTACAGGTCCGCTGCGGCTTGGTTACCGGTCGCCCGCGCGTAGTCGTACAGCCCGAGCATGGCGAAGATCGCGCCGTTGTACGTGTAGTCCCCGGTCCCCGGCGTCGCCCCCGGGTACTCCTGGATCCACAGGTAGCCGGACGCGTCGATGTTGGTCACCCACGGCTCCCCGTCGTCGACGAGCTGCAGCGACGCGAACGCACCGCCGGCCGCGGCGAGGTATCCGGCCCGCTCCACGGAGGTGAGGGCATCGAGCTCGGAGAGCTGCACGAAGAGGGAGAGGGCCTCGCCCTGCGCCATGCCGCTGTACCAGGGCGCCTGGTAGCTGACGCCGCTGTGCACGGCGTGCGTGAAAGGGAACCCGTAGCCGAACCACCAGCCGCCGCGTGCCTCCGTGTGCCGGTCGATGAGCCGTTCCGCCTGCGCTCGCGCCCGGGCCAGGAACAAGTCCCGGCGGGCGGGGTCGGTCTCGGTGCGGTAGCTGGCGATGCAGCCCAGCCCGAACTGGATTTGCCCGACGGGGTGGTCGTAGCCGACGCTGCCGCCGTCCGGGTAGTAGAGGTACTCGCCCTCGGCGTTCAGCCGGTACGGGCCGGTCGACGGCGAGACGTTCTCCCACCGGGTGGGCCGGTCGCGCCAGGGCAGCATCGCCTCCGGTAGGTCCGTGACGAGCGGGTAGCCGGTTCGATTCATGAGTCTCCCGACGTGGGTGTGGCAAGGTCTCGCGCCGATCGGCCCGAGGGAAGCAGGCGCATGTCAGACCACTTCCGCGATTGTGATCGACAATTTCGTCGACCCGGCGGTGAAGATGTTCCCGGCGCTCGCCGTGGCCACTGACGTCTGGCCCTGCAACTTGAACGTGTGGCTACCGGCGGCGGGCAGGGTGCCGCGCCACACCTGGGCGATCGTGTCGCGGGTGACGGCGTCCATGCGCTTCGCGGCCACTCCTGCGTCGGCGACCCCATCGACGTACAGGTAGCCGATGATGTTGCCCGCGCCGGCGGCTCCGATCTGCACGTCGAACGCCGCGGTCACGGTGTAAACGGCGTTCGCGGTGGTCGTGGTGACGGTGACCGTGGCCCCCGGGATATCCGCTGCCGCAGTGGTGTTGTTGCGCACCAAGTTGGTATCGGCGGCGGCCAGGAAGGTGGCCGGCTGCATTCGCGACAGCTGGCCGGCGGTGATGATGCCGCCCGCAGGAATGGGCATGGGTCCTCCTACAGCGCGGCGCGCATCGGGTGGGTGAGGGATAGAGGCGTACCGGCCGCGTGGCTCTTGGCGATGCCGTTGGCTGCCCGACTGACGGTGAATGTCTGCGGCGAGGTGACCCCGCTGATCGCGGTGACGGTGAGCTCCTCGCCCCCGCACGTCACGGAGAGCGGGAACTCCAGCGGCCGTGTGGCGGTGGTGATCCACAGCGGTCCGTCCGTCACGGCGACCGACAGAGACGTGGCCGACGAGGTAACCGACGACGCCAGCTCGGACCCGTCGGTGTCGGCGCGGCCGAGCACTCGGTCCTCCACCACGCCCACTGTCCACAGCGCGGCTGGGGAGCAGGCGAACGTCATCTCCCAGGTCAGCCCGGTGACGTCCTCCCGATACCCCTCGACCATCAAATCGATAGGGCCAGGTGGCAGGTAGGCCGGCACATCCGTGATCCGGATGACGCTGCCCACGTCCAGCCCCGTCACTGCAGGAATCAGGGTGGGGTGCTTGTGCAGCAGAATCCGGAGCTGCTTGTAGCGGGCCTCATCCCACGTGCCTACGTGCAGGGCCCACTCGGCGATCTCCTGTGCCTGGCCGTCGGTTTCCAGAGATAGGGTGATCGAGTCGTCGTAGGTCCCCACTCCGAGGGGCGGGGCCTGGATCGACAACGGGCCGGACTCCGCGACCACGCGCGCCGCAGACCCGTCGGCGCGGCTCCTGGTGACGTCGTTCCGGATCCGCTGGTCATCCTCGACCGGCTCAAACGGCTGGTTGACCTTCGCCCACGGCAGCACCAGAGCAGGCTCCTGGTTGTACAGGGATGCACGGCTCCGGTACACCAACCCCAGCTGCGTACGGTCCTCGTAGAGGATCCCGCCGTCAGACGCCTCGCACTCCTCAAGGAGGTCCATGAGGGTGCCAGGGCGCTGCGGGCCCATCCGGGTCTGCATGTCCGGGTCGCCGAGCAGGACGAACGGCACGCCCTCTTCGGCGGTGAGGCGTACGGCCCGCTCCCCGGCCGTCTCACCAGTGAATCCGTGGTCGGCCAGGGTGTACGCGCTGGTCTCGGCTACCGGGAACACCGCGATATGGCCGACGTGTAGGCCCGACACCGACGTCCCGAACTGGGTATCGATCTGCGTGACGCGGCCGGCCGAGCCCGTGTACGTGCTGCCAGCTCCGCCCGCCGGCCCGCCGATGTTCCGCCAGTCGATGCGCCATGTGACGGTACCGGCCGACTCCCGGACCCAGAACGCAATTCGCTGCCACCCCTCGAAAACGTCGTCCCCGATATCGATGGCCGAGTTCAGCACCAGATCACCGGACGCGTCGAAGCCCTGGACCCTGGCCACGCCGGACGCCTGCACGATGCGCCACCGGCGATATGTACCCGTGGACGTCCACGACAGGAACACGGCGTCGGTGGCGGGCGCAGCGTCGACCGAATACACCATGTGCACCGACCACTCCGACGAGGCCGGTGAGGGAGCGGGCACCACGCCGAACATGCGGCCAGCAGCCTCCACAGAGGGGAGTGCCGCCGATCCGGCCAGGCTGTTGTCCTGCCCGAAGTCCCAGCCCGCGACCGTGAGCGGGGCAACACCCTCAATGGGCGAATACGCCTGGCCAGCCCCGTCAGCGTCCTCGCACGGCCAGTACGCGAGCGGACTGTACGAGGGGACGCGGCGACGTAGCGTGCTCTCCAGCGCCTTTTGCCCCTGGGTCAGGCGGCGCCTGATCCCGCCGCCCTGCACGGGGACGGTCATGTCCTCGCCTGACACCGTCCACTGCGGCGACCATGAGGGGACCTCCACCACGAACCGGTTCCGTCGGTCGGTGATGGATGCGCCGCCGCTCACCGTCCACACCCGGCCTGAGCCGTCCGAGAAGCTGGAGGCCCCGACGGTCTGCGCGCTGAAATCGGGGTTCGCGACGACGGTGCCGCCGATCCCGTTACGGATCTCGACGGAATGGAAGAACACCTGCTGGGTGTCGAAGCCCAGAAGGGACAGGTCGCCCACCTCGACCGGGGCGCTGCTCGCGAAGACGGTGGTGGTACCCGAGTTGGTCACTGGGCTGCCGAGCTGAGTCCACGGTCCGGCGATGGTCGGGGCGGTGTAGAAGGTGGTGGTGCGCCCGCCCGACCCGTTGTTCACGTCCAGGGCCGCACGGATCGCTCCCCGCTGCCCTGGAGCGAAGGGCACCGGGCTGGTGCTGAACGCACCAAGCAGATTCGTCCCGTCCGGCGACGAGGTGAACTCGATACGGCCCTGCTCCGTTACGAGGAGTCGCCAACTCCTCTGGCCACCGGTGGTGGTGTACTTCCCCATCACCTCCCACTCGCCGTTGGTGAATCCTCCGGCCCACGCCGCAGGCGTCATGTCGGCGCGCACGTCGATGTCCCCGGTGATGTCCAGCGCCGCAACATCGGGGGTGGTCGCGCGGGCAATCCCAGGTGCGTCGGGCACGTCGAGCACAGTGTCGGCGCCGCCGAGGGATGCCCGGATCGGCGTGTTCCGGCCGAGCTGGCCGTAGTACGGGGACATCGGATGCCGCGTGTCGTACTTGCCGTTCGGGCTCTTCAACCGCATCGTCACAGTGGCCGCGTCGACCTTTGCGCCCTCCCCGGACCGGCCGCGCGTATGCACGACACCGCCCTCGGCGAACACGTCGTCGGTGACGTCCGTCCACACCCCGTTGATCAGCATTTCCACGCGAGGCTCATGCACTGGAATGTCACCTCCCCGGCTGTCCGAGAGCGGCCTGTACGTTGCCGCCCTTCGCCTGGATCTCGCCGCGCAGCGGGTCGATGAGGACCTGGGCGATCTGCCTGCCGTCGAGCTGGAGCTGCACGATCATCGGCTGACCGCCGCCGCCCGCGTGGCCGCCGGCCAGCATGCGCTTCGTGTCGGGGTTCGACCGGACCCGCGACCCGGGGGCGATGTCGATCAGCTCCGGGCCGTGCTCGCCGACGAGGGTGAGCCGGGAGCGGGGGCCGCCACCGGCCGCGCCGACGACACCGCCGTGGGCGTAGCCGAGCTGCGTGCCGTGCGACCCCTCCTGGCGGGCCTCCAGGTGTGTGATGACGTAGGTGTGGGACGTCTTGCCGTTGATCGCGTCGAGCTTGCGGCGGGCCGTGGCGATGGCCTGCTCCAGCTGGTAGATGTCTGCGCGCAGCTTCGCCTTGCGGGAGTCCGGGACCTTCTTCAGCTGGTTCTTCGCCGAGTTCAATTTCTGCTGGAGGTCTTCCATGTTGCCCTTGAGGCGGGCCGTCTTGTCCGGAGTACGGAGGATCTGATCGGCCAGCGCCCGGGCCTTGCCCTTCGTGTCCTCCATCTGGCCACCGACCCGCAGGAGTTCACTGCGACCACGGTCATAGATCGCGTTGACCTCCTCCCACGACGCACCATTCGCACGCGCCGCCTCCGCCGCCTTCATCGTGGTCGAGGCGATGTTGTCGAGGGCCTCGTTGTTCGCGCGGCCTGCCTCGGTGTTGTCGTCCAGCGTTCTGCCGTTCTTCGCCAACGCCTCGGACGCCGCGTCGATCGCGGCCTCCATCCCGCGGATCCCACCGCGCGCCTGGAGGTAGGCGTTCGACAGGGCGTTGATGGATTGGGTGAGTCCGTCTGCGCTGGCCCGCTGTCCGTCGAGCTTGGTCTGTACGGCCTGCGCCTGCTCGCCGAACAGGCCCATGCTGTCGGCGACCAGCTGCTGTTCGAACGCGGCGTCGGCGAGCGCGCCCTTGTACTCGGTGAGGCGGCCTTCGAGCCCCTCGGTGGAGTACCCGGCCTCGGTCATCGCGGCCTTGATGCGGTCGAGCGCGGCGGCGGCGAGGTCGCCCTTTCCGCCGGAGGCGAGGTTGGCGAGGCTCTTGTCGAGCGCGTCGAACTCGATCCGCGATTCCTTCAGCGACTTCGGGTTGGCGTTGAATCGCTTGAAGAAGTCGTCGACCTTCTCCCCGGACCTGGGCACGGCGTTGAGGCTGTCGACCAGGGACCCCAGATCCGTCCCGAACACGCGGGCCGCCTCGCCGCTGACCTTGCCGGAGCGGGCGAACTGCGCCAGAGAGGAGTTGAGCTTGTCCACGTTCGGTGGTGTCGTCTTCCCGATGTCGGAGAGCTCGGCCAGCATCACCACCAGCAGCCCAATGCCCGTACCGGCGACCGCGAGCTTCGCGCCGCGCGACAGGGCGCCGAACGCGAGTGTGAGCATTCCCATCCGGGTACCGGCGCCCACCGCTGCCACGCCCGCCGCCGTGATCTGCGCACGAACGACCGCCATCGCAGCACCCGCTGCCGCCATCCCGGCCGCCGCCATCTTCACGGCCTTGAACGCAAGGGCCAGCTGGAGAAGACGGGTCAGAATCTCTGGCGGTACGGATGCGACGAGCCCGGCGAACACATTGATCAGGGTGAGCAAGCCGACGCCGGTGTCGGCCGACGCGACGAGCAGGTTCGTGAGTGCCTCGCCGAGGTTCATGAGGACGTCGCCGACCAGGGGCCCGTTCTCGCGGGCGAACTGCATGAACTCGGCGACGTCGCCACCCACGTCGCCGGTGTCGAGGGTGCGCGTGAAGTGCACCAGGCCGCTGTTGGCCTTCGCGAGGGAGGTCTCAGCGAAGTCCCCGAAGCTGTTCATGAAGTCGTCGAAGGAGTCGGACTCGACGCCCCCGGCGACGATCGTGAGGAACCGGTCCAGCTCCGTCGAGCTGCCGCGTACCAGCGGGGTCAGCTTCGGGAACAGGGCCCCGAACAGCGCGAAGCTCTTGGTGGCGACCGGCATCGTTTCGTCGGACAACGAGTTGGACCAGTCCTCGTACTCCTCCTTCAGGACCGATAGACCAGCCGCCGCCTCCCTGGTGGCGGGCGGCATGTCCGCGATCGCGTCCAGGTAGACGGCCTCGGCCTTCGCTGCCTCCGCCGAGGACTTGCCGTGCTTCTGGACAGCGTCGGTGTACTTCTTCTCCGCCTCCGACGCCTCCATCAGCGCCTGAATCTGCGGGATGATCGCCGCCCCGAAAGCCCCAACCGCGATCGTGGCCGCGCCCATCCCCGCGACGAGCGGCGCAGCGGACGCGGCGATGGGAATGAGTGCGGGGGCCAGGGAGATGGCCGTACCGACGAGGGACCCGAAGGAGCGGTCCATGTCCTTCGTGCCGTTCTCCAGGCGCTGGAGAGAGCGGTTCACCGAGGCGAGACCGGACTGTGTGGCGTCGCGGACGCGTACGACGATGCTCACGTCATCGGCCATGCGTCACCACCTTCCGGGTCGGTCGTCTTGGGGTTGCCGCGCTGCTCGATGAGGAGCAGCCCGTACAGCGAGGCGTCCTCGGCAAGAAGGGCACTGGGCAGGCAGTGGAACCGCTCGCAGAGACCGAGGACGGTCTCGGCGTAGATCAGCTCGCGAGGCTTTCGGACAGCGGTTCCATCGGAATCGACACCTCCGGGGACGGCTGCCCATCGGTCGAGCTCGTCTCCAAAGGGCCACGGATGGCCCCCAGGAGTCCGTCCATCCACGCGGCGGCGAGGGCGATCATCAGGTCCTGGTCCTGCGCCAGGACCGCCTCGGGGGTGACGGGCACCGGGGCGCCGGTCTCCTCGTCCTCGAGGTTCCAGGAGATGAGGGACTGACTCATCTCCCGGAGCTGCTCGCTGAGGCTGGACTTGTCGACCTCGCCGATGCCCTGGAGGTCGAGGAACCCACCGAGGGACTTGCCTCGCAGGACGGCCTCGAACCCAGCGAAGTCGTGCGGCGCCTCGAACTTGACGTTGATGCGCTTCGCCTTGTGCCTGTATCCCATGTCGTCAGCTCCAGGTCGGGACGTTGCCGTCGGAGAGGACACCGGGCACAGCCCACGTGAGCTCGCCACTATCCGAGCGGGTCAACGGGTAGTCCGTGAACAGGCACTCGTTGGTGAGGGTCTGGCCGGACACGGCGAGTGACACCGTCCGGGCCACCGACGTGGACGGCACGGTCTTGAACACCGCGTGCGACTTGTTCGCCGCATCGTTGAAGACGCCGTTCATGGTGATGCTGAAGTCCGCGAGCAGGAGCAGGCGCTCCATCGCCGCCTTGTCGATCCCGGTGACGTCCTGCACCGCCCGGGGCGTCGCGAACTGGAGGTTCGTGACGTCGTTGCGAATGTCCTGCGGGGTGCCCGTGGCGTCATCGACGCTGCACGTCGTCCACCCGATTCCGCTCTCCTTGGCCATGGCCCTATCCCTTCTGCTGCTGGTCGGTCAGGCGGAGCTGGTGCTCGCCGAAGTCCTCCACCCAGTCCGCCGCGCGCTGGTGCTGGCGGGTCCGGCCGGTGGGGTTGCCCCGCCAGTCCCCATCGCGCACTGCGAAGAGCTGGGGCCGGGTCTTGTGGTCGGTAAAGCACCGCTGCCGGGCCTCGAAGACGAACACCGTGAGCCCGGCGCCGGTGCGCTGCTCCCGGAACGTCCGCCCGGACTGAGTCCGGATGTACGCGGCCTGCTGGGCGCCGAGCGGGGTGGACTCGTCGATCGTCGACTGCCACCCGCGCTCGTACGCCACGCATCCGGCCTGTTCGCACGCCGCCCGGACGAGGGTGTCGGCGGGCTGAGCGATGCTGTACGTCTGGTAGGCGCCGGGGGCCAGGAGCCCCCTGTCGGCGCGGTTCATGGGTCGCATCAGAACGTGGTCCCTACGGTGTTGCGGGCGGCGGACACGGCGATCACCGCGTTGGTGAACGTGCCGGTGGTGGAGGCGCGGAGGTAGCGCTGCACGGTCTGGGCGCGGCCGGTCTGGATCCGCTGGGTAGCCGGTGCTACGGCCGCAGCAGTGAACGCTGCGCCAGGGAGCGCAGACCAGGAGACCCCGTCGGCGGAGTGCTCGATGGTCACGGTGACGCTGGTGCCGGTGAGCGCGAAGACGTGGAGGTACGCCTGGAGGCCGAAGCTGACCGGTCCGGTGAGAAGGTCCACGCTCCCGCCGAGCGTCGCGGTGGTGTCCGTACGGCGGCCGGCCGTCAGCCCCTCGCACCACTCCAGGCCGTACCCGGCGGCCGACTGGGTGCTGCCCGCGAAGGTGAACGCCCCGTCGTCCGCCCTCGTGCCGTCGTGGTTGAGCTGCTTCGCGACGCAGTTCGCGACCGGGCCGCCGAGGGTGGCGCCGCGTACGTACGTCATGAGGACGTCGGTGGTGGGGAGCGCCGCGAGCTTGGTGTGCGTGCCGCCGAGTGCCGGGTTGAAGAACGCGGTGTAGTCGATGCCGCCGTCCCGCAACCCGCCGATCCGCTCCATGGCCAGCTTGTTGATCGCGGTGACGTCGAGGACGGCCGGGCCGCCCCCGACCCGGTTAACGGCGCCGATGTCGCCGGAGGCGTCGTACCCGCCGATGTACAGGTAGTCGCCGAGACCGGACTGCTTGGTCATGCGTCCTCTCCTTCCGTCCAGAGGTCATTCACGATGAGAGGGAGGACGATCGTCATCACCCGGTACTCGCCGCCCTCGACGAGGAGGTATCCGGCGACAGCCTCAAGCGGGACGCCGTACGCGCCGAGGAGGTCGACGTGCCGCACCAGGTTGCCGAGGGTGAAGTCCCCGCTGTACGCGGCGAACAGCTGGTCCACCGCGCTGAGCAGCTCAGGGTCGATCGCCTCGCTCGGCCCGGCGTTGATGCTGGAGTAGATCCGCACGGTGAACACCAGGCGCGCGGACCCAGAAGCCAGGCCAGAGGAGCGGACGAACCCGATGCGCTCGGCCCACACCGCGCACGTGAGCCCGGTGCCGGGGGCGTTCTTCGGTTCGGACTCGTTGACCGTCTCGAAGAGGCCGGTTCCCATGGCGTGGGACACGACACGGTCGGTGATGTCGGTGATCGGCAGGCTCATCGCAGGAGCCCCCTCGACTGGTACCGGTTCAGGAGCTCGCGGCCGATCCGGTTGGCGTCACGGTCGACGAGCGGCTTCACCCGGCGGAACGTCGAGTACCCGCGGAACCGGGTAACCGGGTGGTTGCGAGAGCCGGTGCCCTCCAGCCACGGCCCGTAGATGACGCCGCTGTCGGTGACGACGTAGCCGCCGCGCCCGCGCTCCACGGTGATCCTGGACTGGTAGTAGCCGGTGGGGTGCTTGAGGACCTGGCGGAGGCGCTGCTGCACGAGGTCCTCGCCGTGGAGGGCGACGGCGTACTGGAGGTCGTTGGAGTACTGGCCGGCGGCGCGCTGGAACCGACCGTCGCGGATAGGCCCGGTGCGGTTCATGGTCACGCGGATCTGGAAGTCGGGCATCGTCACACCCCCCGGAGTCGGGCCTTGCGGCCGAGCGCGTCGTAGACCTGGGTGCGGAGCGCGGTGAGCGCGACGAGGGTTGCCTCGCGGGAGGTGCTGCCGCCAGTCGCCGTACGGAACCAGCCCGCGTTCTCCTGGAGCAGGACGTTGATGGCCTCGGCCAGGGCGAGCTGGTGAACGAGGGCGGGCGGGTCGAAGCGGTGGACGGTGGCCCCGCTGCTGTGCACGGCGGCCGTGGTGCCAAGGACACCGCGGGAGAGGACCAGGGTGCGCGGGGCGTAGATGCTGCTCCCGGTGGTGTGCGCGGCCAGGGTGGACCCGTCCCACGCGCGGCGGACGATCAGGTTGTCCCCGGCAATGTCGACAATGAGGCAGCGTTCGCCGTCGATGAGGATCGTTTCCTCGACCGCGAACGCGCCCCCGTCCGACACGGGGATGAGAACTGTCTTGGCCTGTGCGTCGATGTTGGCGGTGAGGGACTGCCCGGTGTCGGCCTGGCGGCGGCCAGCCACAATGACGCGCTCCGTGTCCAGGCGCAGCAGGGTGCCGACACCGGCGGCGGCCGACGTCGCGGCGTCCACACCGATGGTGGTGGCCGTGTCGCCGAGGCTGCCGGTGGTCGCGCCGGCCGTGGTCTCGTCGTCGCGGTACCCGTACAGGCCAAGGATGCTGATGGACCGCTGGTGGGTGTCCCCGCCGATCCACCCCGGCGTCGCACTGGCCATGTCCAGCTGCACCTGGTTGTACGGCGGGCCGTACGCGTTGGGCTCCAGGAACACGGCCTCTGCCGACACGACCTGGCCGCCGGTCGTGACCTCGTCAACACTGATGAGCTCAGCAGCGTCGAGCCACAGGCGCCACGGGCGGGCCCGCTGCGCGCTGGGCCAGTCCCATGAGCGGGTGGCCAGCTCCGGGTAGAAGGTACGGCGGCAGAGGGCGTCCACGCCGCGCGACGCGGTGTGCAGGGCGCGGTCGATCTGGCGGTCGGCACGCGCGGACTGCTTGACGTCGAGCGCTGCCTTGACGTCCTCGCGGGTGGCGTAGGTCGGAAGCGTGGTCATCCTCTGTCACCTCCTTCAGTCGGTGTCGCTGTCGGGCGGGGTCGGGGTGGTCGGCGAGGTGCGGAGCAGCTGCTCCACCTCCAGGGCGGCGCACAGCCACGCGTGCTGGACGACGCCGCCAAGGTCGTCCCAGTCGGGCAGTGCCTCGCCGCGGACGTTCAGGCCCCCGGTCGCTTCGCCGTACGCCCGGTAGGCGGCCTGGCCAAGCTGGAGCCGCGTAGGGCGGGACGTCATTCGCTGCCGCCGCTACCGTCGCTGCTGTCCGACGACGCTGCCGTCTGGTCGCCATCCGTCCCAGGGGCAGAAGAGCTGTCCGTCCGGTCCTTCGCGGAGCGGTTCGCCGTCCTGGGGGCAGGCTTCTGGCGGCCGGCCGCGCTCTTCTTGGGCGAGCTGGGTTCCTTCTCGGACGATGTCTCGGAGCTGCTCCCAGCTGATACGTCCTCACCGCCTTCCGGCTGTGGCTCGTCTGCATTGCTCGGGCCGCCGTGCACTGTCACCTTCGCCATGTCCTCTTCGCCTTCCTCTCGCTGCCTTGTGCTGCCGCACTGCGGGCACCGGGGCGCACCGACCGAATACACGGCCGTGCACCCCAGGCACACCAGCCCAGCCACGGTTAGACCGCCATTGCGGGCAGGTTCTCCGGGGCCCGCTGGACGTTCAGGTCGCGGGTCAGGGCGGTCACCGCACCTGCGCCCGTGGACGCCAGGCGCACGAACTGGAAACCGTCGTCCAAGCTGGTGCCCTCCACCTCGATGACCACCGCGTTCTGCGTGGCCGCCGCAGCAGCGACGACCGTGGACGCAGCGGCCTGGGTGCGGCGGGTCCACGCGTCCGTCCCGTTGCCGGTGTTCGTGTGGTACTCGGTGATGCACGTCAGCGCCTTCGCCCCGGTGCCTGCCGAGTCCGTGGCCTGCGTGAGGGTGTAGGTGTCGCCCACCGCGCCAGTGAGGAAGCAGATGAACGCCACCCCGTCCGCGTCCGAGAGGTTGATCCACACGTTGTCGGCGGCGGCGGTCGCGTTGAAGTGCCGGCCGAGAGCCTTCTGAGCCATGAGCTTTCTCCTGTCGTGGGGTGCCTGTCGGGGCGACACTGCCGACCCGGGTGGTGGCCGGCGGCGGGGCGTGACTGCCGCCGCCGGCCGGGTGGGGGTGGGGTCAGGCTGCGAGCTCGACGAACGGCGACAGCTTGTTCGTGGAGCCGTTGGCCGGGGTGATCGCGGACTGGAGCCACGGGCGGCCGTCGACGCGCTGGATGATCCGGAACGTCGACTTGTCCGAGCCGAACTGGTAGTCCGTGCTGGAGTCGGCGCTCATCGTCTGGCGGTCGCCGATGAGGTAGTACGCCAGGTCGACGAACGCGAGGTCGCCGCGGGCGCCGAGCTGTCCGGCCTTCTCGCTGATGATGAGCGGGCGGCCGAAGATGCTCATCGGCATCGCAGCCGAGGCGTTGACGACGAACACGCTGTTGCCACCGGTGCCGACGGTGAGGGACATCTGGAGCAGCTGCGGCAGGGCGTCCGGGGAGCAGACCCACACCGCGTTGCCCAGCGACGACGGCAGCATCCGGGCGTACATGTTCACGATGTCGACGTACGAGATCTTCGAGGCGGTGCCGCGGGCCACGGCGACCGCCGACTTGTTCTTCGGGCCGAGGAACCCGAGCGGCTTGCCGACGCCGTTGCCGCTGATGAACGCGGTGTCCTCGGAGAACGCCAGGGCCTGCGGCCACAGCGTCTCGATGAGGGACGCGAAGGACACGATGCTGTCCTGGAGCAGCTCGTTCGGGACGGCGGAGAGCCCGGTCAGCTTCTTCGCGTCGAGCTCGACCTTCCCGAACTTGGGGTTCGAGTCCTGGAGCATCGCCCCTTCCTCACCCCAGTACGCGATCATCCCGCCGAACACCGAGCCCTGGTTCGTCGTCGAGTCGATGATCGGCATCGGCACGCGCGCCGAGTCCATCGGCACGACGGTCGCCAGCGGGCGGACGACGCTCTTCTCCAGAGCGATCTGCATCAGCTGCGCGCGCAGGACCTCGGGGACGAGGAACCCGCCGTCGGACGGGCTGACGCTGGACGCCGCGTTGCGCAGGAGGGCGACCTTCTCAGCGGCCTCAGCAGTCGTGTTCTTGTGCCAGATGCTGGAGACGTACTCCAGGTTGCTCTCGAAGTGCTTGTCGATCTGCGCGCCGGGAGCGGCCGGGTTGTACGCGGTGGCCTGCTGGTGGGAGGTCAGCATGTTGCCGCGGCCCTTGGCCTGCGGGTTGAGGACGGGGCGCTTGATCGCGTTCCGATCCATGTCGTTGTCCTTCAGCATCTGCGCGAAGACGCGCTGAGTCTCCTCCGCGACGAGCCTGTTCAGCTCGGTGCCGTCGCCCTGCTGCGCCTGCCCGTACGCGGTGATGAACTCGGTCAGTGACTCCTTCGAGGCCATCACCTCCTGGAGCTTGCCCGGGTCGGCGAGCATCTCGGCGAGCTCGTTGCTGGTGCGCGGGATCGTCATCGTGGTGGTCACAGCAGTGCCTCCTTCAGGCGGGTGAACTCGTCGTCCGCGCTGGGCGGCGGAGTCATCAGGTGGGCCACTGTTGCGGCCCACTCGGGTTCGTCAGCCGCTGCGGCGAGAGCCACTGCGGAGTCAGGGGTGGTCTCGGCGGCCGGGTCCACGGTGGGCTCCGGCTCGCTGTGGTCCTCGACGGCCGGGGTCTCCGACTCGACGGGGACGGGCGCGGTCGCGGCGTGGAGCAGGGCGACCATCTCCGCGGTGAGGACCGATCCGGCGGTGAACGTCAGCTCGGGGCCGTGCTCGCTCTTCATCTCCACACGCGCGGGCGGAGGTGAGGGAACGGGACGGACAGGCGGGGCCGCGCACACGGGGCCTTCCCCAACGATGACGAGCGCCTCGGAGTTCAGGACCCCGCCAGTCGCAGGCGCTGGTGCCTCCTCCCGTCCGGCGTACCGGAACACCGACAGATCCCACGAGTTCGTGAGCGCGGGCTCCGGCTCCTCGGCCTCCTTGCGGAACGGCAGCACTTCATCCGCGAGGCCCGCAGCCACCGCTTCGGCGGCGAGGTACCAGGACTCCGCGCGCATCCGCTCCCGCCACTCCTCGCGGGTCCCGCCTGCCCTCGCAGCGTAGGCGTCGGCGATGTTGTCGGACTGGATGTCGAGGAGCGCCGCCATCTCCGCCATGTCGGAGGCGTTGCCGATGCACAGGCTCGACGCATCGTGGATCATCAGCTGTGACTGCGGGGTCATGACGATGCGGTCCCCGGCCATCGCGATGACGGACGCGGCGGATGCGGCGATCCCGTCGACCTGGACAGTCACGGTCGCGGGGTGCAGGCGGATCGCGTTGGCGATGGCGATCCCGTCGTACACGGACCCGCCCGGGCTGTTGATGCGGACGCGGAGGTTCGGGGCGGTGACCGCCCGGAGCTCGTCGACGATCTCGCCGGGGGTGTTGCCCCACCAGCCGCCGATCTCGTCGTAGATGAGGAGCTCGGCCTCGTCCGCGTCGACGGCGTTACGGATCTCGTACCAGGAGCGCGGGGCGTGGGCCTGGACGCGGGCGGTCAGGTGGGGCGGCCGGGTGACGGCCTCGATCAGGGGCATCAGGATCCGTCTCCTTGCTGCTCGCCGTCGACCGGCGGGGTCCAACCGAGCTGCACCAGCAGGGCCCGGGACTTCGTGGGCACGACGATGCGAGGCTCGGCGACGTCCGTGGACAGGTCGTGGAGCACGACGTCGAGCACTGCGGTTGGGCGGTCCTTGGTGCCCATCCGCAGGGTGAGGCCGGTGAGCGCGGCGGCGATGTCTTCACCGTCGAGCTGGACCGTCGTGCCGCCTGGCAGGCCGGTGCCGCTGATGTGTAGCGCCCTGGAATGGGTTCCGTGCTTGCTCATTCGCTGCCTCCAGCGCGCCGCTTGACGACCTTGCACCGGCAGTCGTTGCCGTACTCCGCGCCGACGCAGTGCACGTAGCCCGCGCCGCCGGGGTAGTCCTTGTAGGCCTGCTCGCGGTTCCGGTACAGGTGACCGTTGTTCTCCCGGCAGGGGGCACAGGTGTTGTCGTCGTCCTCGGCGACCACCACCCACCGCATCGCCGCGTCCACCCTGGGGACACCGGCCGCCGCGAGCAGCCGGTCCGCCGACGCCCGGAACGGGTCAACGGCGGGGGCCGCAGCCGAGCGCATGGCCGGCAGGCCCACGACGGACAGCACGTCGTCCGGCTCCCACCCCGCGTCGCGCAGCGTGGCAGCCGCCGCCGAGCGTGCGGTGAGCTGAGCCGCCTCGGTCTCCGGATCGACGGGCACCGGGTTCTCGTAGTCGAACTCCAGCCCCGTGGCGGTCGCGCCGAACATGGGGAGCAAGTCGTGGTTGAGGGCGGCCTTGATGCGCTCCAGGCGCGGGACGGTCAACTGGTCCGCGAACCAGGCTTTCGCCGCCTCGGCGGTGGCCCGGTTGACGTCAGTGACCTCGCCGAGCGCGAACGCGCTGATGCCGTACGCCTCGCGGAGCACCGCCCGGGACACGTCGCGCAGCTCAACGAACTGCATGTCCCGCTGGGTCAGCTTCCGGTCGATCCACTTGCCGTGCTCCAGGATCGCGACCCTGTGGGCGTTCGCGACGCCGCGGTGCTGCTCGTTCCACCGCTCGCGCAGCTGGTCGAAGTCCGGGTCAGACAGAGCGGTCGGAACCTCGATGATCCCGCCGGGTTCAGCGCTGTTCAGGAAGAAGTTGCGGTTCCACTCAGCCGAGTAGCGGGTGGCGTCGAGGTCGGCGAGCACGGCCTGCACCGGGCCCATCCCGCGGTACGGGTCCAGCGGGTTCGGCATGCGGAGCTGGATGACCTCGGTGAGCCCGAGGGGGATCTGCTCCCCGTCGGGGCTGGTGTAGATGTACCCGGCGAGGAACGACGTCTGTGACGGGACCGGCGTCATGCGGTCCGGGCGGACCGGCCAAGCCTCCAGCGGGATCGTGGACCCCGGGTGCCGGGCGATGACCCACCAGCCCTCGCCGACCAGGTCGACGTGCTGCTGGAACGTCTCGACGAACTCCTGCCGAGGCATGAACGGGTTCGGCTTGTTCCACAGGTCGAGGGCCGCGTGCGAGGTGACCTCGACACGGTCCTCCTTGCGCCCGGACTTGGCCTTCCGCCACAGCTTCCAGTCGACCTGCGCGGTCGCGTTGCTGGTCCTGTTGACGATGGAGAACAGGGTGCCGACCGAGCCCATGGCGCGCAGCTGCTGTTCCATGCCGGCGGGGCGCATGAAGGGGAGGGCGCGTTCGGCGGCTCGGCCAACGAAGGGGACGGGGCTGTCGACGGTGGCGCGGCGGGTGGCGGCGGCGAGGGAGCCGATGAGTGTCTTGCCCATGGCCCCCTCCTTGCCGCGCCCGTCAGTCGCTGTCGACCCACCACTGGAGGACCACGGTGAGGACACCGCCGGTAATCAGACCAACACCCATACCGTAAATACTCCAGCTCCCTGCCGAGATTAGCGTAAATCCTGCGGTGTTCATTGCGGTCGGCCGCAACTTCTTCAGCATGGGGCCGGTGTTGACCACCGCGGACAGGAACTTCTTCGGCATCACAGCCACCTCACTCGGGGGCGGCCCGCGGAGTAGTACGCGAGCAGCAGGGCGTCGGCGTTGTCGGGTGACCTGCCGAGTCGTTTACGGATCTCGTCCTTCGGCTCCACCCGGATCCGCCCCTTGGGGTCGGTGTCCCACCGGGGTTCGAGGAGCTGCGCCACGGTGGTGTCGGCGTTGTCCATCATCGCGAGGTCCCATCCGTGGGATTCGGAGAGCCCGCGGCCGAGGGACCACCAGATCTCGGCGCGCAAGTTGAGGAACTTGTCGGGCTCGGAAGCACGTTCGCCGACGTTCACGGCGACGATGTGCGCCGTGTGCTCGCCGCGGGTGGCTGCGTTGCGGAGCTCGCCGATCACGCCAAACCCGATGCCGATGCTGTCCACCTTCACGGCCGTGGCGCCGGACTCCTTGATGGCGCGGATGATCAGCGGGGCGATCACCTCCGGCCGGTCCGTGTGCGCGGACCACTCCCGGCCGGCCCGGCGCCCGCGCCGCTCCCGGATCACCGTCTCGTCCCCGCCGCCGCCGACGTCGACACCGAGCTCGACAGGCTCCAGCTCCTCGGCCTTCGGGCGGCGGTCGGTAGCGGCCCGGCAGTTGGCGACGTCGGACTGGCGTACCACCTGGTTCGCCGCGTCCGTGCTGAACTCGCCGAGAACCTTGGCCCGGTAGATCGGGTTGTCGACACCCCACTCGATGGCCTTCTCCTCCACCCACTCGCGCGACACCAGGGCCGCGGCCATCTCGGCGGGGACGTCCTCCCCCGTCAGGTTCGGGGAGTCGAACGCACTGATGCTCATCTGGTGCCACCCGCTGCCCGGGGTGCACACCTTCCGGAAGTGGGAGGCCGGGTTGTCCGGGTTACCGATCGCGAGGATCCGGCAGTCCGGCCCGGTCGCAAGAGCGTCGGCCGCCACCCACAGCTGCTCCGGGATACCGCACGCCTCGTCGAGGATCACCAGGACGAACCGCGCGTGGATACCCTGGAACCCGTCCTCGTCGGTGTCCGCCGGCTTCCGCCCGTACCCGACCAGCTCATCGTCGATCAGCCACTCGGTCTGGTTCACCCGGCCGGCCAGGTTGCCGGAGCGGTGGTGCTTGCGGATATACCGCCAGAGGATCGCCCGCACCTGGGAGAACGTCGGAGCGGTGGACACGACGAACGCCTCACCGGGCGGGTGGGTGTCGAGCCACCAGCACGCGACCAGGGCTGCGGTCCAGGACTTCCCGACGCCGTGCCCGGACCGTACGGCCACCTTCCGCTGGTCCCGGACAGCGGCCAGGATCTCCCGCTGCTTCGACCACACCGTCTGGCGGAGGCGCTCCTGCACCCACCGCACCGGGGCCGTGCCGTACTCGCGGGTCCGCCGGGCGAGGGCGCGCCGGTCGATGCCGGCCTTCAGCTGGTCACGCACGACCTTCAGTTGCCGGGTGTCACCGGCGCGCACCAGCTGGTCGATCTGGTGGCGCAGGTGCTCCAGGTCAGGCGCTGGCGCCGTCATCGCCAGCCATCCGGTCGAATAGTGCGCTGATCTCCGCGCCGATCTGCTGCGCGTCGACACTCACCCTGGACGGGGCATCGACACCGAAAAGCTTCCGGTACGACTCGCGCACGCCACGGAGTTCGCGGATCGCCGCGAGCTTCGGCCCGTCATCGAGGAGCGGGTTGCCGTCGTCGTCCTTCACGATCCGACCGTGGGACACCATCACGTGATTCCGCTCCAGAACGTCGAGGGCGGCCACGTACAGCTCGTCGAGCTGCGCCGCCTCGGTCTGGATCAGCTTCACGACCGGGACGCGGGCAACGTCTTCCTTCGCCTTCTGCACGCCGCGCCAGGCTTCGCCGCGGTCGCAGTAGCCGAGGGCGTCGGCGATCTGCTGGTACGTCTTGCCCTCGGCCCGGAGGCCGGCCGCCGCGGCGTCGCGCTCCACCGTGTGGATGGACCGATCGAAGCGACCCTTCCCGTTGCGGAGCCGCTCCATTGGGCTGTCGTCCTGTGCCATCGGGGCCTCCCTTCCTGCTCAGGGTAGGCCAATGGCCCACTCTCCGGGGGCGGTCAGGCACCTGGTGGAGTGGGCCATTGCGGCAGTGGGGCGCGGGACTACTGGCCTTCGGTGGCCTCGTCGATCTGGTCCTGGAGATCCGCGAGGCCCTGCTTGTTGGCCTCGGTCAGCCCGTCCATGTAGGCGTCCATGTACTCGTCCTCCGACAGGGACTTGCACGCGTCCGGCTTCGGGTCGCTGTCGTTCTCCGGGTCGAAATCATCGGGGCGGGCGCCGACCGTGGCCGCGACGGCGTCGATGCATTCCTGGGTGACCTCGGCCGCGTCGAGTGTCGGAGTGGCCGCCGCGGTTGTGGCCGGGGTGGCGGGCTTGTCCTCGGTGGTGCTCCCGCCGCAGGCGGTGAGGGTGAGGAGTATGCCGGCCGCGATGGCGGCAACGGTGAGGTTGGTGCGCATGGTCCCCCCTGGGACTGTCGGGTGAGGGGACAGTGTGGCAGCAGCCAGCCCCGCCGGGAGCAGTACCGACGGGGCCGGGAGAAACAATCACCGCATGCTCGCGCGAATGATGCGATGAGTCTACGGGCGGGGGCTGGCGCCCGGTTCTGCTCCAGCCGCAGCACGGGCCAGGGCCTCGTCGAGACGGTCGCGGAGGAACTGCACCAGGTCGTCGCTCACATCAGCCCCCACGGAATGTCGTGCTTCCAAGTCCACCGGCCCTCAGCGTTCGGCTCGTACCAGCACCGGCCGCCCGGGTAGGAGCAGCCGGCCGCGATGATCCCGATGCCCGGCTCCGGGTCGTCCGGGTCCACGGCCACGCTCTCGCCGTCGAGCGGGCCGCCGAACAGGGTGACCGTCACCAGCGCCACCGGGCTGTCGGCAACGCCAGGCGGGGCTGCGGAGATTCCGGCGGTCTGCTCGTCGGTCAGTGCGACACCGGTCTCGCGCTGGATCTGGGCGGCGCAGCGGAGGCGGCAGGTGTCGAGGAACTCGGTGCGCCACTGTTCCTCGGCGTCGGCCCACAGTGCGCGCGGTACGGGGATCGTGAACTCGTACTGCCGCTGGTCGATGACGGTGGTGCAGCGGATTTCGATGGTGTTGTCGTCCACTGGGTCATCCTCTCGCAGTGATGCCCCGCTGCGGGGAGGCAACGGGGCATCGGCGGGTGTTGGGCGGTCAGTTCTTCGGCGTCCCAGGAACGGGTTTGGGCGGGGTCTGGACGTGGCCGCCACGGGATGCGGAGTAGTCGCGGGAGTGCTGCGGCTCGCGCTCGGCTCGCTCGGGGTCGCGGGCGGGCATGGTTCGGCGGAGTGCCACGATGGGCTCCTGTCTCTGCGGAGATGGACCGGGGCGCCCCCGCTCTGCTTGGCGGTAGGAGGGGGCGCTCCGTGCTGTCCGGGCCGGGCTGTCCGGCTCCCCTTGGCGCCCGTGCGTGACGGGCACCGCGGGCAACCGTCAGGCCGCGGTGTCCCTGCGGATCGGGGTGACGGTGATCAGTGCCCCGCTGTTGTCCCGGGTCACCGTGACTCCGTTGTTGTTGTCGTTGTTGGTGGGCTGACCTGCGGCAACAACACCCACAGAAGGGGTAGCAGGGGTGGGGAAGTGGCCGGCCTTCACGCCAGTCGAGGAGCCGCGGCCCTTCATGCGCACCGGCTCGACGGGGATGCCCTTGGCGGCGAGGACCTCGCGAACGCGGTCTGCGGTGGTGCCCAGTTCCTCAGCGAGAACGGCGAGGTGTGCGTGCGGTGTGCCGACCCGCCAGACCGCCTCACAGACGTCCAAAGGGGAGAGCGGCGGGGCCTCCGGGGTGATCGTGGTCTGCTCCGCCTCCGCGTCCTGCTGCGCCTGCGCCTGCTCCGGTTCGGCGCTGTCGTCCGCCGGGGTGGTCGTCTTCGGCCTCCAGTCGGGGTGGCCGATGCGGTAGGCGGTGATGATCCAGACTGCCGACGCCGGCCACAGCAACAGCCGGGCGGCGGGCGACTGAACGACGCTGCCAAGACAGACGATGGCCCCGGCGCCGACCTTGCGGAGGGCAAGCGCCATGCCCAGTAGGAGGGCGGCGCGGAACACCCAGTTGAGCCCCTCGGCCTCCCCCAGCCACCCTGTGGCGCCCTGCCACCAGGCCTGGCCCTTCACTCGAAGCTTCTGGGCGAGTTGGCGGGCGCAGATGAGGCAGATCCTGCTGGAGCCCACGGCGATGCGGTCGACGGCGGTTCGGAGCCACTGCGCGGTTGTCTGGTCGCTCACACCAGGCCTCCGAAGTCGCTGTGGACGACGACGCCCATGGCCCAGGCGCCGATGTCGTTGACGCCGGGCACCACCATGTTGCCGATCACGGCGAAGACACCGGTGCCGATAGCCACCAGGACACCGACGAGGACGCCCTTCCAGAACCGGCCCTTAGCGATCTTCGCGAACTTCTTGCGGAGCAGGTACAACACGATGACCAGAGCGGTCACGACCAAGGCGCCGTTGCCGTCGATGCGGGGCGCAGCGGCGGTCGCGATGGTCGTGGCGTCCTGGCCGGTCATCCAGGACATGACGAGGCCTCCGGCGCCGTTGCCGCCCCAGCGCAGGATGCCGGCGCCGTAGCCGAGGAGTCCGGCGGGGCAGGCCACCATGAGGGTGCCGAACGCGACGCCGAACCAGAACGGAACGAGCGCCTTCGGGTCCCGGGCCTTCCCGCCGGCCTCGACGGAACCGCCCTTCTTCCCGGCAACGGCTCCGCCTCCCCCGCTGCCGCGCCACCACGTGTAGTGCTCGACGGCCAGGAGGCCCATGCCGACGGCGAGTCCGGCGGAGGTGAGGGTGGTGCTGGTCATGTCGCCGAGCCCGGCGGCCAGGGTGATGGTGGTCATGATCGAACTCCGGTGAAGGCGTAGACGATGGTGGCGACGGGGAGCGCGGTGGCCGCGCTAAGGACGGTCCCCCAGAGCAGAACCCGGGCGGCTGCGGCACGGGCCCGGGGCGCCCACAGGTCGGGGGTGGCGCGGGCTGTGACCCGGTAGTGGTTGTCCGCGACCGCGACGACGGCGAGCGGGATGGTGGCCATGACCCAGGCCCCGGCGAGGGATGCCTCGTCCCGGACGTCGATGAGGACTCCGGCCCATCCGCTGGTAAGTGGCAGGCCGACGAGGGCGCAGGCTCCGTTGTAGACGGGGCGGAAGCGCGCCCACCAGCTCGGGCCCGGGTCGGGCTCAGTGACGGGGAGCCAGGCTGAGGGGTCGATGTGGATGTGGATGTCGAGCGCTGGGGGTACGGCGGGCGGGGCCACCGGTGAGCGCCACCACTCTCCGCCGGGCGGGGCAACGGGCGGGGACACCGGGGGCGGAGGGGGCGGCGGGGGTGGCACGGGGCCGAGGGTGGGCATCGGTTCCCCGGCCTTGGCGACCCGGGTCGGGTAGATCGGCGGGTGGGTCATGGCGGGTCCTCAGTGCGGGATGGCCGCGGCGATGGCGGCGAGGGCGGTGATGAGCGCGAGCGTGGCGAGGACCCGCGGGACTTCGGCTAGGGCGATGGAGCCGAGGATCAGGAGGGCACCGAGGGCGAAGACCGCGAAGCACCAGCCGAGAAGGGCGGCCATCAGGCAGGCTTCCGGAGGCCCCGGAGGTAGCGCTCCACGCTGCTCTCCTTGGCGTTCGCGTCGGCCACTCTCCGGACGTAGCGCAGGACAGCGTCCGGAGAAGTGATGCCGCAGGAGATCGCCGTCCGGACGGCATCCGCAATGGTCATCGGCCCGGACGGGGCAGGCTCCTCCTCCTCGTCCGGAGTCTCCGCCTCGTCCTCCGGAGGCGTCCGGGCGATCTCCGGAGACTCCGGAGAAGCGGCTCCGATCGCGGCCTGCTCGGCAGCCACGGCATTCTCCGCGCGGTTGAGCTCCCGTCGCACCGCCACCATCGCAAGCCGGCCTCCGACCTCCGCGCGCTCGGCGTCGACCCACTGCTGGGTCTTGCGGTCCAGCGGCTTCGCGTGATGGCGCAGCACCAGCGTCCACATGCCCTTCGCGAGCCCGGACACGGCGGCGCCGACGAACCCAATGGCGGCCTGGTCGGCGATCCACCCGTGCGCGCCAACGGCGACCATGGCGATGGCGAGGGCCACATACCCGGCGCGCCGCGGGAACTTGGCCCGCTCGGCGTCGTAGCGGGCCAGCCACTCCAGGGCCATGCACGACAGCCACACGAGGTCGAACACGCCGGCCGCTGCATACGCGGCGGGGGCGACCGTGGCGCGGGCGAGGAGGTCACCGATCGACGCGGTCGACCAGACGATGCACGCCACGCCGATGAACCCGGCAGCGGCCGTCACGGCGGTGAGGACGGTGCGGTCCCAGTCGCGTGGCGGGACGGGGACCTCGACGTCGTACCGGTCGAGGACCATCTGGGTCTTGCCGTTGATGGTGTGCGGGACAAGCTGGGTGCGCTGCACGGTGCGGGTCTTCACGCTGCTCCTCCTGGAGCGAGAGGGCGGCCGGGCCTGCGCGGTGGCGGGCCCGGCCGGTCGGGGGCGGTGAGGGGAGTCAGCGGCGGGCGCGGGCAGCGGCCTTGCCCATTGCCGCGCGGGCGGCTGCGCCCTTCGCGTAGTCCTCACGGCACGCGGCGACGGTCGCGGGCTGGGCGATGACGCTGTTCGGCTGGCGGTCCGGGGCGACCGGCTGTGTGGTCTTCGCCATCACACGGCCCCCGCAGCGGCACGGAGGCGGATGGCGTAGACGCTCTGCGTCTCACGCAGGCGGGGCGCCGGGGCGACGGCGGCCACGCGGGCCATGGCCTCGGTGACGACGGCGGCGGGGAGGTGCGCGAGCAGGCACTCAGCAACGGAGGTGAGGGCGGCGTCGATGTCGGCGCGGGTGGCGACGAGGAACGGCTCCTCGATGGCGAGGCCGACGGCGGTGGCGACGAGGATCTGGTGCGCCCACGTCGGTTCAGTGGTGAGCCGGTGCAGTGTGTCGTCCATGGTGGCGAGGGCTTCAGCCACGATGTCCGGGTCGATACTGTGGTCCATGGTCATCCCCCGGTGAAGTCAGGTGGGTGGCTGGCCCCGGCCAATGGCGTTCCAGCGCCGGCCGGGGCCGCATTCGTTGCAGGCTCCACCGTAGGGAACCTGCTTTACAGTGTCAACAAGGTTAGGGCAGGATGGCACCTATGCCGGAGCGGAATGAGCCGCCAGGGGAGGAAGGGGCGCGGGAGCTGATGAACATGTCGAAGCTGGCCGAGTCCCTCGGTGTGACGCGGCAGTGGCTGCACAGGCTGCGTGTCAGCGATCCGGCGTTCCCCGCGTCCGAGCGTCTGCCTGGGAGTACGCGCGAGGTCTGGGACCTCCATGCTGTGCGTGCGTACTACGAGGCGCGGGAGACGAAGCAGGGCGAGCGGACTGACCTGAAGCCCAAGGAGTAGCGCGCGACCCGGCCCCCGGCGGTGATCGCCGGGGGCTTCGTGCCGCCGGGGCCGCGCGGCCGTAGACTCGAACATGTGTCCGAAGAATCTCCGCCGCGCCTCGACCTGCTCCGCTTCCTGGAACGGGTCCAGCTCCAGCAGCTCAACCAAACCCGCCGCTGGATCACCGCCGAGGAGCAGCGCCAGGCCGAGCACGCCGCCCGCCACGCCCCACCGCCACCGCCGGACTGGGTCGTCGAGCAGGGCATCGGCGTGGGGCACCAGGTCGTCGCCGTGCACCAGGGCTGGTGCCGGATGACCGGCAGGCGCACCCAGCCGATCACCCGCGACGAGGCGCTGCGCCTCCTCGCCGAGGACAGCGGTCGGGCGTGCCAGCAGTGCCGGCCGGACACGGACCTCGGGGTGCTGTGACCGCGGGCCCAGTGCACGCTGGTGGGATGGAGCATGCGCCGGTCGTCGTGCACCGGCCGTCCCCGTCGGGCGGCCGGCGGGTCACGGTGCGCGGGCGCATCCTCGGGCTGGCCTACTCCGACCACGACCTGATCGTGTTCCTGTCGGATGCCGGTCTGCTGGACCCGGACCTTCTGCTCGACGACCCCAGGTGGGTGGAGTGGCGGGGTGGCCGCGCCCACGAATGGGACGCGGCCTGACGGCGGTGTCAGTGCCCGCCGGTAGCCTCGCGGCATGGACCTGGGAGACGCGGCCGGATGGGCCGCATTCGCAATATCGGTCGGGGCCTTCAGTGTGAGCGTCAGGGCGCAGCGCGATGGCCGGCGCTCAGCGAACGCGGCCGAGAAGTCGGCGACCACCTCGGAGAAGTCGGCAACTGCTGCCGAGGCATCGGTGGAGGAAGCGAGGCTGTCCAGGGAAGAGGCGAGGCTGTCGCGCCTCGCCTCAGAGCGGTCAGCGACGGTGGCAGAGCAGCAACTGGCCGACCAGCGGCAGGAAGCAGCCGAGCGGCGTGCAGCGGAAGAGGAAGCGAACCGCCCTCGGCCGGAGTTCCGTATCGAGAGATCCGGACAGCAGGCATTCCGGTTGCGGAACATCGGTACCGGACCGGCGACAGGCATCAGGGTGAGCGATCGAGCGCTTCCCTACATTCTGAACGGGCTTGACGATGTCGCGCTGACGGCAGGTGACGCTCAACCGTTCATGATGGTTGGTGCCGCGGGAAGGCCAGTGCCTGGCACGTTGTACCTGACCTGGGACGGCCAGAGCGACGAAGTGCCGGTGGCCGTCCCAGGGGTTTGACCTAGCGACTTCGCCTCATCAAGAGCCTCAACTGGCCGGCTGGTACTGCACGGTCAGCGGGCCACATCCCTCGGCGATGGTGGTCAGTGCCTCGACCTCGGGCTGGTCCGCGGTGAGGTTCCAGCGCAGCTTCGTGGCCACCCAGTCGACCGCGTAGGTGCAGCGGGCGCCGGCCGACGGCGGCAGCCACGTACTCGGGTCCTGGTCGGCCTTCGACCTGTTCGTCTTCGCGGTGACCGCGACGAGGCTGCGCTCGCTACCGAGGTCGTTGGCGTAGGCCTCCCGCTCCGTCGCGGTCCACTGCGACGCACCGCTGTCCCACGCTTCGGCGAGCGGGACCATATGGTCGATGTCGAGGCCGCCCGGGGCGGTGAGCACGACGCCGTCGTAGTACGAGAACCACTCGCCCGCGGTCACCTTGCAGCCGGCCTCCACGGTGGCGGGGATGCGGGACTCGTCGAGGAGCACCTCGGCGCGCGTGCTGCACGAGTCGCGGTCGGCGTCCACCCAGTGGCGGAAGGACGAGCGCTGGTACCCGGCACGGGACTCGGCAGCGAGCGGCAGCTGCTGTACGGCTTCGGTGAGGGTGACGACCTCGGCGGCCTGAGACGGCGTGGCGGCGAGGAGGGGCAGGACGGTGAGAGCGGCGGCTGCGAGGCCTCGCATGGACTTGGTGATCATGGGGTCTTGGTATCGGCCCCAGTATCCCAACTGCGGTAGGAGCGCCGCCTTGTCACCCGGGCGAGTGGCAAGTCGTACCGGCGTTGCACAGGCAGCGGAACGGCGCCCGCCGCCCTGGGCCGGGCGACGGGCGCGGGGCGCTGCTCGGTCAGTGAGGCTGGTTGGGGTTACTCGCCCAGGCGAAGGCCTCCGCCAGATTCTTGAGAACCTCCGATGCGTCCAGGGAGGTCATGGTCTTCGAGGCCTCTGCGATGGCCACCCGTCGCTCGATGGCGCCGAGGAGGGCGAGCCGAGCGGATTCGGTGGCGTCAACGACCTTCTGCGACTGCATGATGCAAAGCCTTTCGATCTGGATCAAGCGGACTACGACCAGGCTGACATGAGGGTCTGACAATCAGCACTGGCCTACCGCTGGACGGCCAGCCACTGAAGGAGGTCCGAGAGCACCGGCGTCGGTGGCGGTTCGGGCGGGAGGGTGAATAGCCAGTCCGCCGGCCGGAGGACGAGGCGCTGCTCCTCGGTGGTCCACCAGTAGGGCTTGCCGTGGAGCCAGACGGTGCGGGCGCGGTCGGCAGGGTGCATGGGTCAGGCCTCCGTGGGGCGCTGCTCGGTCATCGGCTTTCCTTCTGCTCCTGGTAGAGCTCGGCGCGCTCCTCGTGGACGCCCTTCATCCGGCGGCCGGCCTTGCCGTAGCACCAGGCTCCGGGGACGCTGCCGCACTCGGGGCAGGCGACCATCAGCTCGGGCTTGTGGACGGTGGGGTCGCGGTGGGGCATGTGGGTCCATCCGGGTGGTGGGTGGCCGCCCCGGGGCGGGGCGGCCACAAGACGGGGTGGGCGCAAGGTCAGGCGGGAAGCAGCGGCCCGAAGTGGGCTTCGACGTCCCGGCGGAGCATGGGGTCCATGTCGGCCGCACAGGGCAGCATCACGGCGTCCCCGTCATGGGTGCGGTCGGTGAGCCGCCAGATGTCGCTGTCCCGATCCAGGAACTCAGGCCACCCGGTAGGGACTCCGCAGTTCGTCTCCTCGCAGAGCTCGATGGCGATGTCCTCGGGAATGCGGGCCGCACCGAGGCGGTACGCCCTGTCCATGGGGTGCTCGGTCATGTCGGTGCTCCTTCGGTGGTGGGTGCGTGTCGCTGTGTGTCCGTGTCCGGGCCTGTGCCTTCCGTGGTGGAGGCAGAGTGCGGCTGCGGCGCACAGGGCCACGTGCAGGGCGGCGTGGGCCAGGGTCACGGGGCGGGGTGGTAGCGGCGGCAGGTGCAACCGTCGTGCAGGCAGGCCCCGTAGCGGAGGTGGTTGTTCAGCACGTGTTGGCAGTCGTCGCAGCGGGCGGCAAGCAGCGCGGCCGTGGGCGAGACGGGCTCCTCGGTCTCGTCGGGGGTGGGCTGCTGCGCCTCGGCGGCCATGCGGCTCAGGTGCTGGGCGCCGGCGGTCGTGGCCGAGTTGGGCTGAGTCTCGCGGCGGTCGTAGGGCCACGCCATGGTTCGGCTGCCCCACGGAGCGCGGTGGCTTCCCCGGTGGCCCTTGTGGAGCACGCAGCGGGTGTCGGTGTGGTGCGGGTAGAACGAACCGCAGGCGGGAATCCGGGCGCCCGTTGCGGTCCAGTCGGCGACGTTGGCCCAGTCGCCGTCAGCACCATGGACGATCACGTCGCCGAACATGGCGCGGAACGCGTCAGCTGCCTCGTTCAGGACCGTGGCCCGCAGCCCGGCCTGCTCGCCATCGGCTACGGCCATGACGGCATCGATCATGTGCTGTCCGTCGTCGAGGACCCAGCCGTCGGTGTCGCGGATCGCTGCCGCGTACCGGGCACGGCGGTCGACGGCGGGCGCGGTCTCCGGTTGCCCGGTGGTGGTGCCGAGCACCTGCCGGGCCACCGCGAGAGCAGTGGCCGTCTCGCACGGCCACACGGCGGCCTGGCCGTCCTCGTCGGCGCAAGTTCCGCACGCTCCGTCGTAGCTCTGGTGCAGGTCGGCGACGCGACCCAGAGCAGCGGGCAGCGTGGTGGCGGGGGCAGGCTCGGCCACCGGGCGCGGGGTGTGCTCGCTGGTGAAGTGGTCGGCGAGGATCTGAGCCCGGCTGGCCGTGTATTTGTCGGGAACGCCGTGCGCGGCCCAGTGGCAGCCGGGCTCGGTGCAGCGGATCGGGGTGATCGGGCCGAGGATGCTTTCGTCAGCGGCGCTTGTGGTGTCGGTCATGGGGTGTCTCCTGCGCGTGGGTGGCGGGGTGGTGGCGGTGGCCCGGGGCGGTGACACCCCGGGCCGGGGTGGGGCGATCAGGCGGGGGCGGGGGCCGTGGTGCCGTCAAGGACCGCGCGCCACCCCTCGTACTGCTCGGGCTCGATGTCGGCGGATCCGTCGTAGTACGAGACCGGTCCGCCGTAGACCTCGTGCATGGGGCCGAAGGTGTCGAGGACCTCGCGAAGGGTGGCGGCCAGCCGATCGGCTCGGGCCTCGGCCTGCTGGCGGAACTGGTGCGGGGTCGGGCACTCGCGGCGCTGAACGGTGACGGTGTAGCCCTGGCCGGTGGCCCCGTCGGTCATCTCCATCTCGACGTAGTTCGAGGCGCCGTGGCCGTCGAGGACGCCGCGCATTCCGGCGGCGAAGATGCGGACCATCTCGGTGGCCTCGTCGAGTTCGAGGGTGGCGACGCCGTCCTTGATGGTGAGGGCGCGCACCATCGTGCCGTCGACGAGGATCTCGGCGGCGAGTTCGCCGAGGGAGTCGAGAGCAATGTCGGCGGCGAGGGTGAGGTTCGGCTTCCGGCCGGGGCGGCGCCATGCGGGCCAGGTCTCGGTCAGCCGCTGCTCGATGAGGTCACGGGTACGGGTGCGGCGCTCCTCGCGCTGCTCGTCGGTCAGCTCGGTCACGGTGTCCTCCTGGTGGTGGCGTGTGATGCTGGGGGTGGGGCGCCCCCGGGTCGAACGGGGGCGCCCCGTCCTGCTGCGGGACGGTCACGGGGTGGGGTGGGGGAAGGCGGCCCGCCAGGGGCCGGTGAGGGTGTCGTGCTGGTCCGGGGTGATGAGGTCGCGGACTACCGCGGCCCAGGCGGCGGACCAGCTGGCTGCCCATGCGGTGTCCCAGGTCCGGTCCCAGGTCGATTCGCGGGAGGCGTGCCAGCCGGCGTTCCATGTGGCGGCTCGGGCGGCATGCCAGGCGTCGGCACGGCCCGATGTGCGGGCGGCGGCTCGGGCGGCATCCTCCGCGGCGGGCCGGGCGTCCGCCCAGGCGGCATCGCGGGCGGCGTCGTGGATGCGGCCTGCCTGATCTGCGGTCAGGGATGCTGCCTGGCGCACCACCTGTGCGACGCCCGCCCACCCGGGGCCGAAGGTGGCCTCCAGGTCCGTGTCGGTGATGGCCGTCATGGGTGAGTCCTTTCGGTGTGGGCGGTGCCGTGGGGTCTTCTCAGGGTGGCGTGGCTTTGGCCGATCGCTCCCCCTGCTCGGGTAGGCAGACGCCCATCATACCCGCAAACATATGGCATACGCCAGACGTTATGCGGTTCGGGGTAATGCGATACGTCACCCCATCCCGCCGAACCCGACGGGCGTCGCACCTGGGCAGTCCTCGACCTCTGAGCAGCGCAGCACCCTGGGCACGACGAAGCCCCCGGCCGATGGCCGAGGGCTCTTCTGTGCGGCGCCGGACGGCTACCTGGTGACGCTCACGTCCTCGAGCTGGTCGTCCATCACGCCAAGTGCCCCGCCGGCCTCCCGAAGGTGAACGTTGGCGACCTGGAGGGCCTGCCCGGCGTTCAGGAGGGCGCGCAGGGCCATGGACACCTGCTCACCGATATCCGCACCGCCTTCGGCCCGGATGCGGTGCTGCTCCTCGAGGACCTGGAGCGTGCGGGCTGTGGTCTGAAGCTCGCGGGACAGGATGCGGGTGCAGGCGGCCATGCCGGTGACAGCAGTGGTGACGGTGCTGACGGTCTGCCGATCGGTCATCGCTGCTCCTTGGTCCTGTACCACTGTGCCCAGTGTGGCAGCGGGCACTGACAGGGAGAGGGGCGCCTTCACCCCCAGGGGTGGTCCTCCAGGCTGCCGAGGAGCCTCTGGATTGATGCCACGTCCTTCCGGATCGCGTCCGTCCACGGCGTCACGTCCTTGCGGTGCTCGGCAATGGGGTCCATCCACTCGTCGTCAGGCATGAGTCTGTCCAGGCGCATGGAGTCGTTCTTGTTCTCGCGCCATTCGGCGCTGGCCCCGCCGTCTCCCCAGGCCATGAACCAGCGGTCTTCCCCGGGCCACTTGATCGCGATGGCCTGCTCGTACCGGTGGATGCGGATCTTCGGGTGCTGGTTCTCCGGCTTCTCTTGCGTCATGCCGCCCCATCATGCCGACCCCGGGAGTACGGCTGCGCCCCGAACCAGGGCCGGTCCGGGACGCAGACAGTCGGAATGAGCCGGGTCCCTACTGGCGACCCCGGGAGTACACCTCCGTCGTGGCCTGCCGGGGGTGCTCGTCGTACAGGCGGTCCTCAAGGCTGTCGAGCGCCAGGGCAATGACCTCGCGGGCTTCCGCGAGCCTCTGGGCCGGCACCGCTTCAGGACCGGTCTTCGGGTAAGCCCTCCCGAGCTGGATCTCAAGGCGGAGGAGCTCGTGCCGCATCTGCGCAATGTGCGCTCCGAGCTGATCGTGTTCCTCGAAGGTGAGGCGGGACTTCGTCATCGCGTCATGTCTCTTATCGAAAGCGGTCTACAGCGGGGGTACGTACAGGCCGGCGGCGGCCCCGATCTGCCGGACGTCCACGGTGGGCTGCAAAGGTGACGGCTTCCAGCCGGTGACCTGCTGAACGAAGCCACCCCGGTCGGCCTTGGCCGCGTTCCACTGGCTGTCCAGGACGGGTAGGCGCAGCCAGTTCAGACGCTCGCCGGTCACGGCGTGCACAGGGTGGGTGAAGTGCGTCAGGAAGTCCTCGCGGAATGCGTCATCAGGTCGCAGGGCGGCGTAGCGGGGCTTCGGTAGCCGGCGGGCGTGCGGGGCGTACTCGGCGACATTGCCGCCGTCCGGCCCCTTGATTCCCCAGGTGATGTGAACCTCGCCAGGGCTGTACAGGTCGGGCCACTCCTTGTGCAGCAGATCAGCGTGCTTGTCGATCCAGATCTTCCAGAGGTCATGGGCGCTGATTTCGTCGGCCGTGTAGTCGTCGGTGAGGTCGTCTCCGTCGAGTTCGGCGACGAGTGCGAGTTCCTCGGTGTGGGTGAAGCCGCTTTGCCTGGAGGAGTAGGTCCACCGGTTGCCGGGGCCGTAGGGGAGGACGGTGGTAGGTGGGGCGTCAGGGTCGATAGTCATGCGGCCAGTCTTGTCGCCTGTGACCTGCCTTGTCCGGGCATTGCGCAACAAGACGCCCCCAACCCGGATCGGACTGAGGGCGTCGTGCTGCTGCATGCAGATCAAGCGTCGGGTTCATCCCGGAAGTAGTGGGGCTCGATCTGCTTCAAGCGGTCATCCGCCCCAGCCGCCGGCACCAGGAAGACATGCAGGCCGGTGTTGAAGGTGCCGTGGTTGTCGTAGCTGAACCAGGAGTCCACCACCCGGTACCGGTCCCCGCTGCCGAGCAGGACTCCGGACCCGACCGGAAGGTCCAGCAGGCCCTCCTCCTGCATGTACAGCACGTCCGACGAGTTGGCCTCGTGGAAGTACGTCGGCCACCGGTACACCCCGGGGCTTTCCGCCATGTGAACCCTCCCCATGATCGCGGGACGCTTGGCGCACCCCTGCGTAGATCATGCCCTGAGGTCGGCCTGTGCTGGTCTTGTACGGGAATTACGCACGGGCCATCGTTGATCTCGACGACAGGGGGCAGGGTGAACTTCGAGTTCGTGTGCGGGTGGTGCGGGGCGGACTGCGTCGTCTGGGGGAAGCCGACCGGGTTCTGGACGGAGCAGTACCGTCTGCCAGCGGACTGGGACTGCTGGTGGTGCGATGGCAACAACATCACCCCGCCACCACCCTGGACGCCAGCCGACTGACTCCGGGCCGACCCGCGAAGACCGACCCGGACAGGGTGTCAGAACAGGGCGACAGGTTCAGCTGGCCTTGCACTCGCCGCAGAGACCTGCCCCGTAGAAGCGTGTGCCGCATTGGGTGCAGTCGCTGATGTCCGTGTCTGACGGATCAGCTGGCCACTCCGAGTCTGGGCGGGTCTCCACGGTTGCAGGTCGCTCGGGAAACAACGCAACGTCGTGCCATTCGTTCACCAGCTTCACCAGGTGATCGGTGCGCTTCGGCGGAAACGGGGGAGCCGGAGCTTCGACGAGCGGATACAGCAGACAGGCGGCGAGGCGCACTGCGTGCATGGCGGCAGTGTCGTGAGGCTGAATGGCCTTACCCCCTTGCCGGCGGCTCTGGTCGAGCTTCGCCGCCAGGACGAGGAGTTCGTTGTACACGCCTTCACGAATGGTGGCGCGAACGTCGGAATCGGTCACGGATATTTCCTGCGGTGGCTTACGGATGTCGCCGAGCCAGCCGATGTGGCTGGCCCGGCAGGGACTTAGAACGGGGCGGGGCTGCAGTACGCAGCTTTCTGCTCCGGGGTGCCGTACTGGGCGGCGATTTCGGCGCGCAGCCGGGCGGTCTCGAGGGCGTCCTCGTCAACATCAGGCGGCGTTTCCTCTGTGGTGCTGAGCATGACCTCGGCTGCCCACTCGGCTTCGGCCTGGTCGTCCTGGCACGTACCGCACAGCGGATTCCCCGCGACAGGAACGGACGCCGGGCACTGATCGTTCGCACAGTCCCGCAACAGAGGCGCAGCAGGCTGTACGGCTCGCTGCGGGGGCAACGCGGCATCGGGTGAACCGGCACCCACCGGAGGCGTGTTCGCGCCCCCAGGCGGCTTCTGGCCGCACTTGCGGGCCTGCTCCGCCTTCCAGCCCGCGATCCGCATCTCGCACTTCACGCAGACCTCGCCAGTGTCCAGGCTCGCCCCGTTCTCGCACCGGAGGTCCGGACATGCGAACCGGTCACCGCGGCGCAGCGGGCGGACCAAGGCGGCAGCGACACCGACCGGCTTCTCGAACCGGCCGTCGGCCGCCCAGATGTCTGCGAACCCGTGGTTGGCCCACCGGTACCAGATGCGCTCACCCATCTGCTCGACCGTCCGGCCCTCCGCCATCGCGGCCAGGATCGCCGACGACAGCACCGGCAGGTCGGGCAGACCGTTCTGGAGGAGCTCCGGCGGGAACAAGGCTCGCACCCGGCGGACGACGTCGAGTTGCTCCCTGGTGTGGGCCGCCTTCTTGCTGCCGTCTTTGGGGTCTCGAGCTGGTTTGCGGGTGTCGTCGTTCGGTGTGGGGGAGGGGCTCGTCTTGCCGGACGCGGCGAAGCCGCCTTCACGTGCACGCACGCTACTACCCGCAGATGGCCTTCGGCCGTCACCACCGCTACGCGGTGAAACCGCCTCCTCTCCCTCCCCCTTCTCTTCTTCTACTTCTCCTGAGTCTTTTACCGCCGCACCGGTGCGGCCAGGGGTAGCCGCATGTACGCGGCCAGGGGTAGCCGCACCAGTGCGGCCACCCCCTTGACCAGGGGAACCCTCCTCAGCGGCCTGTCGACGAGCAGCCCGGCGCTCCGCCCGAGCAGCCGCGCGTTCGTCCCACAGCACGTGGTCCAGGAGCTCGTACTCGCTCGGCAGATTCAACTTCGGATGGTCAGGGTCGGCCTGCCGGTGGACTTTCAGCAGCCGACGTTCCTCCAGCCGCTTCGTGGAGCGATCCACGGTGTCCACCGACTTGCCGATGCACTCCGCCAGCCGCTTCCGGGTCGGAACGTCGTCCGGGATGCCGTTCAGGTCTACGTCGCCGGCGTCGGGAGACTCGCGGGTCTCGATGTCCACGAACGAGGCGATGGCGGCGTACAGGGCCTTGTCGGTGGGGTCGACGCTGCCGTCGCGGGCGAGCTCGAAGTCGAACTTGACCCAGTCCAACCGGCTACCACGTCGGGTTGCTCGAGGGCGCGTGCCGCTCATGCCGTCACCCCCGCCGTACGGAGGATCACGGAGCGTGCACTTGCGGTGGTGCGGGTTGCTACGGGTACCCTCATCGGGAACCTCGACCTTCTGATGGGGCGACGTTCGGAGCAGCGGTTACGACCCGCTGTTGCACTTGGAAGGCCGGTTGGAGCTGCGAACTCTCCGGCCTTCTTGCATGTCCAGGACTGCCACGAACCGTGGCTATGGCGGGGCATAACCGGGTCACGGGGAGCTCCGTGTCGACCGCGGGGCCTTGTCCGGGCCCCGACCGACGATGGGGTGCGACTGGAAGAACTCCAGGAACGGCTTTGTCTCCATGACGTCGGCCCTGGCGATTTCCCAGTACGGGTAGGGGCGGTCGATGCCGAAGGGCCACTCGGGGTGCCGGTAGGCGATGCGTCGGACGCCTTCGCGGGTCATGTGCAGGCAGAGGCCGAGGCGCATGAGGAGTTCAGCGCCGGTGGCGAAGGTGACGACGGGGGGCGTTTCGGTCACCGTTCGGGGGTCTTTTGTCTTCATCGGAGCCCCCGGTCTGCGGTTTTTACGCCCCGGAGATTCGCGAGAGTCACGCCAACAAGTAGTCTCATGGCGACGGCCTTCCTTAGTGATGGGGTGGGTACGTCACGTGCTGCCGACTCGCAGGCCGGTAGTGCATAGGACGGTCGACTGGTCTGATACACCGGTCGGCCGTTCGTGCGTCCAGGCTGGATGCTGGGACGCGGCAAGATCAGGCGTCACCATCTCCTTCCGAAGGCCGCAGCGAAGTTGTCCAGCGCAGGATCGTCGAGCCCTCCGCTACCTTCACGGCGACCTCCACGACACGCCCATCTTCCAGCGTGACCGTACGAACGATCTGCGTGACCACGACAGTGTCCGCAGTCAGCCCGAGGGTCTCCTTCTCGGACGCCGTGGCGAGCCGACTGGTGACCTCTTCCAGGACCTCGTTCTGGGCTACGCCCAACCGTTCCGCCGCAAGCTCCCGCGAGGCACCAGTCGAGACCGGCTCCTGAAGCTCCGGGGTCACCGCGATGACGTACGCCGGGTAGTAACTGCTGCTCAAGTGCACCGGGACGTTGCCCCGACTCACGACCCGCCGCCGTACCTGCACGGGAGTGCCTGGGGGCACGTCCAGCCGATGAGCGACGAGGGCGTCCGCGCCGACAGTCCCCACTTCGAGGATTCGCGAGGACTCGCCATCCCCCATGGCGCTGCCGGTGCTGGCGTGCAGAGCTACCCGGGCGCCGATGCCGGTACTGGCCGGCGACGCCACGACCATCTTGGCGCCCGGCCTGGGAAGGATCAGTCCTTCCATCTTGAGGGTCCGATACGCGCGAGCCACGGTGGCGTGGGCCACCTGGTACTGCTCCTTGAGCTGGTTGTAGCTCGGTACCTCGTCGCCGGGCCGCAGGGTCCCGTCCTTCATCTGACGGCGTAGCTCCGCAGCGATCTCTGCGGACCCAGGCTTCTTCGGCATGTCGCCTCCTTCCGTTCGTCGTCCACTACGCACTCCGTTGTGAGTAGTCATCTGCTTCGGAGTCTAGTCCAAGGGAACATTTTTCGATACTAGTCTTGCATCACGTTGAGACTAGTCTATATTGGAGGTGTCGGAAACGGCGGCGGTCCAGAAACGCCAAAGGGCCCGGGTGTGCAACCACCCAGGCCCAGAGGGGACCCCGAAGAGTCCGGCGGACCGTGCCCCACCTGCTCAATCAGGAGGAGATCCGCGTGAATCAGCGTAGCCGCATCACCGGACACACCGCACCCACCACCCCGACCATGCCGACCCGGCTCCCCAGCAGCGAGTTCCTCACCGACCTCGCCCGCCGGCTGAACCAGCCCAGCCAGACCACCCGGGTCTTCACCCCCGAGACCCTCCACTTCACGTTCCTCATGTCCGCCCGCCTCACCCACCAGTGCGCGCAGTACAACGCCACCGCGTCCCGCGTCTGGAACGAGAACCGGAACAGCAACTACCACACGAAGGACGCCAACGACCTCGCGATCCGCGAGGCCAGCGACATGGCCGACTACGCGTGGGACGAGGCCACCCGTGACGCCGACCGGGCTTACGCCCTCCTGGTGGACACCACGGTGGAGGGAATGACGGGCGCGGACCTCCTGAACCGCATCGTTCGCCTGCTGGCCCCCGGCCCTGGCCGCCGCCTCCTCGCCACGGGCATCAAGCGCGGCAACGGCCCCCTCGTCATCCAGGCGGTGGCGGCATGAGCGCCAACGACCTGACACCCGCCCAGCAGCTCCTCGCCGCCATCCACAACCTGAACATGGCCGACTACCAGACGGACCCCACCGGCCAACCCGTCGTCCGCCTCACCATCCGCACCATGGACGGCGAGTTCGTCGGCGAAGTCCAGCTCGGACAGCGCGCCACCACAGAGACCACGAACGCCGTGTCCGTCGTCGCCGAGTACGCCCTCGCGAAGCCCTCCACCCCAGACCTCCACCCGAAGGCCGTCGCCGACCTCATCGACATGTTCGACAACCTCGACCTCGTCGACCTCACCAAGAGCGTCCTCAACGCGGTGACCCCCACCGGCCGCCTCGCGGCCACGCAGGCCATCGACGACATGTTCGGCCACATCCCCCACCCCGGCGCCGAAAACGGGGACCTGTGATGGCCGAGATCCACGACGCCCTGGACGACTTCGAAGGCATCGACTGGATCCCCGGCCTCACCAAGGTCCTCGACGGCATCCAGGACATGGCTGACGCCGCCCAGAACGGCCACTTCACCCTCGACGCCACCCAGACCACCCTCAGCCTCCTCGCCAACCCCCACGGCCCCGACCTCCCCCAACTCCTCGCCCTCCTCGCCACCCACCTCACGAACGCCGACACCAACCCCACCCTCACCGCCCTCGACCACACCACCCGCAAAACCGTCCAACTCGCAGGCGAACACCACGCCCACGACACCGCGGAGTACACCCCCCGTGACCACCCCAACCACGCCGCCGGCCTGATCGACGAAACCGTGAGGGGAGGTGCCATGACCCTCCTCGACGACGACCAGCGAAAGGAGCTCTCCAACAAGGTCCGCAAGGTCAACAAGCAGTCCGAGTCCCGCCCCCGCTGAACACCCGTGAAAGGACCCGTCATGCCGAAGCACCTGAAGTTCGGACCGGACCTCTCCCAGGAGCTCTATACGGCCATCGAGCGCGACAACAAGCGCGAGGAAGGCGGTATGCACGCCGACGACCGCACCACTTGCTGGCGGCACCAGTCATGGGCCGACGGCTGCAAGGACCAGCACACCCGCTGAACCACCCCTCCCCGCGGGGGTCCGGCCGAGCCGACAGACCGGACCCCCGCACCAACCCCGAAAGGACCCGCCATGGGCGAGACCGAGACGTTCGAGACCATCCGCTACACCGCCGACGTCATCGTCACCACGACCGACGGCCACGTCCTGCTCATCCAGCGCGGCTGGGACCCCCACAAGGGCATGTGGGCCCTCCCCGGCGGCCACGTCGACCCCGGCGAGACCAGCCGCGCCGCCGCCGCCCGCGAGCTCGCCGAGGAAGCCGGCGTGTACGTGGCGCCGGAAGAGCTGGACCAGATCGGCACGTTCGACGCCCCCGGCCGGGACCCGCGCGGCCGGTACATCACCGTCGCCTACCACCTGACCGTCATCCCCGGAACGGCCATCGAGGCCGGTGACGACGCGACCCGCGCCGAGTGGTGGCCGATCGATGGCCTGCCGCCGCTGGCGTTCGACCACGCCGACATCCTCCGCGCTGCCATCAGCCAGACGACCGCCGCCTGATCGCCGAAAGGGCCCGACATGGATACGTGGAAGGGCAAGCCCCTCGTCGACCGCAGCCCGGTCAGCGACATCGACCTCCACTACCGCATCTACAACGCCACCACCGGCCAGCTCCTCTCCTTCGGAACCAACGGTGGCCCCGGCTCCCTCAACGGAATCGTCCAGGACGCCCTCCGCATCCAGGCCGAGCATCCCGGGGTCCGGCTCTACGCCGAGCAGTTTGACGGCCCCGTCTACTGACCCGCCAACCCACACCATCCAACCCGCACTGGAAGGCCCGACCACATGACCACGAAGACCATCACCGCCGAGAGCCTGATCGCCGACTACGCCGCCGACATTGCGTTCGTCGCCGAGGAGGAGCCCGCCACCACCCTGGCGGTGTTCAACACGCAACTCGCCACCGCAGCCGACCGCCTCGGCAAGGAGTGGGCCGACATCGACGGCGCGGAGGAACTCCCGACCGCCGTCACCTACCTCGCCGACGCCGTCGACAGCACCGACGACACCGAACGCACCGTTCTCGTGAACCGTGCCGCCACATACCTCACCGACATCCACGACCTCGTCGAGGAGTACCGGGAAATGGCCGGCTGACCCGGCCCGCCCTGTCGCCCCCAGCCCCCGCGGCTGGTGGCGGCAGAGAGGCCCGGACCACACGGACCCCAACCACCGCCGCTCAACGACGAGAAAGGCACCCCGATGACCGCCACCGAATTCCTCCAGACCCACGGCGACCCCACCACCTGGACGACCGCCGACCACGAGACGTACGAGGTCCTCCGCACCAACGACGCCCACCTCGGCACCCCGCAGGCCACCGCCCAGCAGTCCGCCGACCGGCTCCGCAACCTCCTCGCACCCGCCGCCTGACCACCGCCACACCGACCCGAAAGGACCGAGCACCGATGACCAGCACCCCGGCCCTGCAGCCGACCACCAGCCCCACCCCGGGCCAGGCCCTGCCCACCGCCGGGGACAGCCTCGTCCGCAAGCTCACCAGCGGCCAGAAGTGGGTACTCGCCCTCGCGACCCTCCCGATGATCGCCGTCGGAATCGGCGGCGCCATCGGCACCTACGCCAACGCCACCGCCGAACTTCACCGCGCCGAAACTGCCCTCGGCGTCGTCGCCGCCGGCGAAGGAGCAACCCTCGTCGCCGCCATCGTCATGATCGGCGTCACCATGCTCGGCCAGGCCGCCCCCCTCGTCGTCCGCGCCGCCCTCTGGGCCCTCCCCGCCGCCGCCTCCACCATGGGCATCGTCATCGCCCCCACGGTCAAGGAAGCCGTCGTCTACGGCCTCACCCCCCTCGCCATGACCGCCTCCGCTGAAGGCATCAGCTTCCTCGCCCGCCGGATCGTCGCCCACACCAGCGGAGTCGACGTCGAAGCGCAGCGCCGCAACGCCGAGATCCTCCGCAAGATCGCCTTCCATGCCGCCCAGGCCGAACGGCACCCCGACGAGAAGGTCCAGAAGAAGTCGGCTCTCGAAGCGTGGAAGCTCATGCGCCAGATCGGCGACGGCGACTCACAGCTCGGCTCAGGGCTCATCGGCGTCCAGCGCACCCGGCTCACCCAGGGAGCCGACGCCGCTCTCGTATCCATGCTCACCGGCACCCCTGAGCCCGCCCCGGCTCACACCCTGATCCCGGCCATCGAAGCGGGTGAGCCGACCACTGAGCCGACCACTGAGCCGACCCGTGAGCTCACCCCCGGGCCTCTGAGCCTGAGCCAGAACAGTGAGCCGCTCGCAGAGTCGACCCCCCGCAACCTCACCGACCCCGCAACGATCAACCACCCGGCTGACCAGCAGATCTCCCGTGAGCCCGTCTTGAGCCGGGCTGAGCCGGTCATCAACCCGCCCCTTCAGACCGCCAATGAGCCGACCGCCGATGAGCCCGCTGAGCCGGAGGCTGGCTCAGACGAGAAGGAGCAGCAGATCGCCACCCTGGCTCACCGGCTCAAGGTCGGCGACCGGCTCACCAAGACCACCGCGGCTCAGATCCTCGGCGTGAGCCCGGCCACCGCCGGCCGACGGCTCAAGGACGCCCGCGACCGCATCAGCGACGGAACCGGCCTCTACATGTGAGCCGAGTCCTCAGCCCCGCCCACCCCCCTGAAGGAGCCCCCGATGAACCACACTCTGGCCCCGTCGCAGTTCACCAGCCCCGACATCCGCCCCAGCGGGTTTGACGCCCTGCCCCCGGAACCCGTCCCTGAGACCGCGGCGGAACCACCGCCCTGGTCCCACCGGCTCCTCCCGCCGTTCCTCCGCCGGGTCTTCGCCGACCTGGGGCTTTGGCAGGACCCGACCCCCCAGCCCCCGTCCGTACACCTCGAGCAGACCCTGGCCGTCCTCCGCCAGTACGGGTGGTGCCAGTCCGTCGACACCACCCCCACCGGCCGGCTCTGTATCCGCGGCGCCCAGAACGTCCTCGAGAAGACCGGCCATACCACCCCGGCCGGGCGTGAACGAGCCGTCGCCTACATGCAGCAGGCCCTCGCCCAGGCCGGTGTCCACATGCAGTTCTTCGCCTGGAACGACCTCCCCGACCAGCAGTTTCCCGCCGTCCAGCAGCTCCTCACGAGGGCCGCCGGCCTCGCCCGACAGAACGGAGAGTGACCCGCATGACCGCCGCCGACGACCGACACCGGTTCGACGAGATGATCAACAAGGAATACAGCGTGCCCCCCACCGAAAGCGCCCAGGAATCGCCCTACGGCCGCTACGCACAATCCATCAAGCCGGGCCTCACCAAGCGCGGAAAGGTCGCCCTGGCTATCGGTGCAGCGGTTATCGCCGGGGGTGGAATGCTCACCTGGCAGCACTACAACACCCAGGCGCAGGCCACGGAATTCCGGGCGCAGGAACTCCAGTACAAGAACAACGTTCTTGCCCTGGAGATGCAGAAGGAACTCAACAAGGCCCACGCCGCTGACCAGAAGGCCCAGGAGACCTTCAGCGCCTCCCAGCAGAAGCAGATCAATGCCTGCGTGGACGCCGACAAGGGTCTCATTGGGAAGCAGCTCGGTGTCACCTATCAGTCCGTTACCAAGGACTGCCGTGCCCAGTACGGGGTCAGCAACGACAGCAGCCCGGCTATGGCGGAGGCCGCCTCTACGACCGACGCGACCAGCGAGGGAGGGATCTCCCCGGCCGTTCTCCTGAGCATCGGAACAGGGGGAGCGGTCCTCATCGCAGCCGCAGCCAACCGCGGCAAGAAGAACCGCGCAGCGTAACCGATCAGGTTCATTCCTCACTCACTTCACCCCCGAAAGCCCCCGACATGGCCGCCCATGATCCGCCTGGTCGGGGTTCCGGACGGGGAAGTGAGTGAGGAATGAAGCTACAGAGAGTGAGGATTGATGGCGACCGACACGGTTCCCGCTGCAGCCCCCGGGCCGCCCGAACCTGCCGCCGGCACCACCGCTAACAACGAGCCAGCGAAGGGCTTCCTGGCGGCGATGCTGGCCCCCGTGGAACCCGCCCGCCCCACCTTCGACCTTTCCCCGACAACCAACAGCAACACCACCGACGGCCCCGACGAGGCCCTGGACCGCTCCGCCCCCGGCCTGTCTTCCGCATCCTTCCGCGACGCCGAAAACTCCGCAGCGAAGGACGCCACCGGGGCAAAGCAGAAAGCCCAGGGATCCGTCTGGAAGGCGTGGTGGCTAGCTGGTGCAACCCGCTGGGCAAAGGGCGGCGGCACGGCGAACAAGCGCGTTGACATGCAGAAAGCGAAAGCGCAGGCCCACCAGGTCAAGGAAAGCCGGACCACTAGCATCACGAACTCCGGGGGCCTTGCCGGGCGGAACTCTATCGGTGCCGGCGGCGCGCCCAAGGGAAATTCCGGTAAAGCGGGTGGCGATTCCCGTGGAAAAAGCTCGTCAAATTCTTCCGGAAATGGATCAAGTGGGGCTGGTCGGGGCGGATCCGGCGGTGGCCGCGGTACCAGCGGCAGTTCGGGTGGCACTGGCAGCGGGTCTGGGCCCGGGAGGGACAAGGAGACCGGCAACCACGGCGCCGGTTCGGGCTCCTACGGATCCGCTTCCAACGGGAAGGGCTCGGCGGGCGCGTCAGGGGCCAGCAACACCGGCACGTCAGGCAAAGGCACTGGCGACAAGGCGAAGAGCGACGGGAAGGACACCAGCCCCAAGCGGTCGGGCTCCACCGGAGCCGGACCCAACGGAAAGTCCGGGTCAGCGGGCAAGGACGGCAAGCCCGGCAAGCCCGGGGCATCCGGTGGCGGCAACGGCTCCGGGAAGCAGCCAGACACCCGTACCCCGCTCGAGAAGTCCCGCGAGATCGGCCACAAAGACGGCGGCGCCGTCCGCAACGTCATCGACCACGTCAAGGCGTACAAGGACGGCACGGTCGACGGCTACCGCGACAAGGCAGGCGAGAACGCCAAGGAACACGACCGCCTCGACAAGGCGCACACCACCCACAAGAAGAAGACCGAGAAGGCCGACCCCGCCAAGGGCGGCAAGCCCGCCGAGCAGGAGGACGACGGAGTGAGCACAGACGTCAAGCCGCTGACCATCAAGACCATCGACGCCAACACCTTGACCCTGGGTACCGACGGCGCCAAGGCCACCGTCAGCCGGAAAGAGCTGCGGAACTTCAAGCAGTACGAACGCAAGCTCGAAGCCAAGGAGACCGTCCTCCAGAACATCGCCACCGCGTGCAAGCAGCTTGAGAAGCAGGCGGAGGACGAGGCCAAGGACTGCCAGGATCTTGCAGAGCAGGCCAAGAGCGTCAAGGGCGGCGAGAAGCTCCTCGCCACACTGAGCCGTCTTGCCGAGACCGCGAAGAGCCAGGCCGTGGAAGCCGCCGAGCTTGCCCAGCGCTCCAGGCGGGCCGCCGAAATGTGCAAGGTCGTCCTCACCAACATCCAGACCCGGTACGCCCCCCTGTACAAGGCCGTCGTCGACAGCGATGAGACGAAGCCCGCAGAGCTGCGCTTCTACAACGACAAGAGCTCCTACGCCCCCGCCGCCTGACCAGACAGGAGAACCAGCACATGGCAACCGACATGACGTTCAAGACCCTGGTCCGCGCCGTACAGAACAAGGAGAACAAGCTGGCCCGCCACGCGGAAAGCGTGAAACGTGCCGCAGACAACATCACCGAGCACGCCGACGACACCGCCAAGGATTCCGACGCCCTCGGCGCGAAGTCCGTCGACCGCGACTCCATCTCCGAATGCCAGGAGCTCGCCAAAGTCATCCGCGGCGTGTCTGACGGTGCCATCAGCTACGCCGCGAAGGGCACCGACACCGCGAAGGCTGCCAAGGCGGCCGGCGACCAGGCCCGCGCCACACACGGCGGATTCCAGGAAGCGTTCGACCGCTCCGACGTCACCGGCCTGGAGAACGTCTCCCGCGACTGGTTCGAGCAGGAATAACCCCCCCACCCACCGGCTGGCCCAGCACACCCCCTGGGCCAGCCGACCGCGGGACCACCCGCACCCTAAGGAGAGCAGCCCTGTGTCCACCACCGCCCAGACCGTGCCGAACACCGAACCTGCCGAGCGCTTCGCAGCCATCGCGCAGATCCTTGCCCCACTCGGGGCAGGCGTCATGGCGCCCATGCTCGACCCGGCAGCCGCCAGCGCAGCCGGCATCGCATTCATGGCGGGTGCCACGTTCACCGGCGCCAACTACATGAACCGCCTGGGCCCGTGGGCGAACCAGCTCCCCGGCATCGACATCGCCCGCAGCCACCGCGACACCATGGGCATCTCCACCATCACCACCGGCATGGCACTTGGCCTGGGCATTCTCGGCGGACCGGAAGCCACAGACCTCCTCATCGGCGGCATCCTAAACCCCGTCTCCGTGCCTGGGATCCTGTCCCTGGGCTGGTGGGCCGCCATGGGCCTGACCGGCTTCAAGCTGCGGCGCATCTTCGGCCGCCACGCCGTGGACACCCAGGCTTCCCCCGGGGCCGCAACGAACGACAGCACACCCGCACCGGTCACCCTCGCAGGAAAGATCCTGGCCGCATGGGAGGAGCACATCTCCAACCCCGACGGAGGCCGCCACCGCCACCAGGTCCTTACCGACGTCACCGTCTACACCAACCGGTGGACCGGACGCATCCTCGCCCCCGCCGGCTCCGGAGTAACCGTCAGCAAGGAAGCCGTCTCCTCCGTCTACCAGACCAACGCAGCCTGGATCGACATCGAGCACGGCGACCACGCCGGAGAAGCCCACCTCAGCGTCTCCTACACCGCCCCCGCCGAACTGAACCCCGACACCCTGCAAGGAGCCTGGAAGAAGCGCGTCGCCTGCTCCGGCGGCACCATGCCGAAAACCCACCTCGAGGACGTCACCGACGACCCGAACACCGGAGGACAGGCCGCCTGGGTTGCCGCGGACGACGACATGAAGGGCGCCCTGAAAGCACCCGACCTCACCGACCTTGCCGGTGACCTGCGTAAATCCCCCCTGCTGATCTCCTACGAACCGAACCCCAACAACGTCCGCAAGGCCATCATCCGAGTCATGGACTCCAACCCCCTTGAGGCCGGACACGACTTCCAGGGACTCGACACCCTCAAGGCATCCGCCGGCGGCTGGTTCCCCATTGGCAAAATCATCTCCGGGCACCCCGCCCGCTATCAGATGTTCGATCCCCGGCTCGGCGCACTCCACATCGTCATTGCCGGCACCACCGGAAGCGGCAAGGGTGGAGCCGTCCAGGTCATCTGCCTCGGCTACCACGCCAACGGCGCCTCGATCATCTACGCCGACCCCAAGGGCGCGTCCAACCCCGCCATTCCGAAGATGGCCGCCTACTCCGGCCTCCAGCGTCACGGCGCCCTCGGAGCCCTGCGCCTCTCCTACCACGTCCTTCAGCACCGGGTCGCAGAGGCCGCCAAGTATGACCTGAAGAACTTCCAGGCATCCAAGATGCGCCCCTGGTGCCCCACCGTCCTCGACGAAGCCCCCCAGATGCTCGGCCCCAAGGTCCCCAACCGCGCCGAAGCCGTCCACATCGTGAAGGCCGGCGCCTCCCTCGGTCGCTCCATGGGAATGCCCTGGGCCCTCGTCACCCAGACCGTCAACCTCGACCAGATGGGCGGCGAACAAGCCATCCGAGCCAACCTCCTCGCCGGCGGCGCCTGGCTGATCCTGCGCACCGACTCCGACCAGGTCAACCTCGGCGACCTCCCCACCGGCTTCGAAGGCATCGACCCCTCCCAAATCCCCGCCGTCTGGCCCACCGAAGACGAATCCCTCATCTACGACCCCGACATCCCCGAAGACGACCCTCGCCGGACCTTCGGCCTCGGCTACCTCGCCGCACCCGGCGGACGCGCAGGCATGATGCGCATCGACACCCTCGAGGACGCCACCCCCCACATCCGCCCCGAGCTCGTCGCAGCCCCCGAAGACGTCCCTTGGTGGGGCGACGAAGACATCATGGAAGAGCTGGCCAACACACCCCTGCCCGGCTTCGAAGAGAAGGGCGACGGCGGAGATGGGGAAGACGAGGACGGTGCTAGCTCGGTCATCGCGGCCGGATTCAACTTCCAGAAGAAGGAACCCACCGCCGAGGAGAAGATCCTGGCCGCCCTCCGCGACGAAGCCGACCCCCTGCACCTCGACTACCTGGGCGGCGCCAACGACATCGACCCAAACGACTTCGACATCAGCTACATCGACCGGAGTGCACTCCTCGCGGCAACCAGCCTGAAGGAAGGAACCTTCGCCAACGCCCTCGGCAAGCTCGAGACCGCAGGGAAAATCCACCGGATCGCCGAAGGCAAGACCGTGCGCGTGGGCCTGGGGCGCAGCAGCGAACCGGAGAGCGACTGACCGTGACCAGCACCAACGTGGTGACCGCCCACCTCCCCGGCGGGCGGTTCCTCATCGCCATCCTCGACCCCACCGTCCCCGACCACCACAGCCCCCTACGCCACCACCTCCGCACCGAAGCACCCGCAGGCCGGCGGGGACCGAAGGGACTGGAAATTCAAGCTGCAGAATCCGACCACAGAAGCAGGAGAACCTCCTCATGCTGACCGCCCTCATCGCCGTTCTCGGCACCCTTGCCGGCGCCACCATTGCCCACCTCAGCCAACGATCCCAACGCCGCGCCGCCGACCACCGGGCCCAACGCGCCGAAGCGCTCACCGCCGTAGCCGCCTTAGCGACCGCGCTCGCAGACCACCGGCGAGCCATGTGGGTCCGTGAAGACCTCCGCCTGCGCGGCCAGAATTGGGACGAGGCCCGCGCAGCGTCCCACGCCACCCGATCCGCGATCACCGCACCACTGCTTCATGTCCAGCTCCTCCTCCCCGCCGTCGCCCCAGCAGCCCAGGACGCCGCCCGCGCGGCCTACGAACTCCGAGGGGCTGATACGGACACCACTCTCCGTGCAGCCCGCGAACACGCCATCGCCGCCACCGACGACTTCGTCACCGCCGCAGGCGTCGCACTCACTGCCTGACCAACCCGAGGGAAGGGCAGCCCGGACAAACCCCCGATCGTGCGTCACGCTAGACATGCACGGCCCGGACGACATGGTGTCCTTGACGTCCCCGCGCCCGGGTTACTGGAAGACCGGGCCGTGCCACAGACTCCCGCCCGTACGCGGGACAGCGGAAGGCCCCCACCCGAATCCCCCCGGGTGGGGGCCTCTTCCCGAACTGGCCTCGTTTCCCGAGGCCGTGTGCCAGGATGAAGACCTGCCCGCGAAAGCGGGCGGGTTGGCGCCACCCTTCTCCGCGCGAGCGGAGGTGAGCCGATACAGGCAGACGGGAAGGCGCCCACGTACCGCCCTCTCCGCGCGAGCGGAGGTTGAAGCGTCTCATCGCCCCACGGCGGTGGGGCGCTTCGTCATGCCCGGTCCGTGCGGCGGCCAGGGCGTCGGTCGGCGGCGACGGCACGGACCTCGTCGGCACGGAATCGTGCGATGTCGCGCCCGCTGTCGGGATGCTGGATCGAGTCGACGCGTTTCACGCCCCGACGGGAAAGCAGCCCCCGCGCACTTCCCTTCTGGATGCCGAGGTACTCGGCTGCGACGTCGATGGTCCACAGCTCGGGGGTAGTGTCGGGCATGGTGCGGGCTCCTTCCGTGCCAGTACGGCCCGCTACCGGATGCACCCCGGTAGCGGGCCGTCACTATGCGATTGTCAGTGGCGCTTCGAGTGCGCGGTCCAGGGGCGCATGGCCTGATCGTGCAGCTGCTTGGGGATGCTGTCCCCGACCATGGTTGCCAGGAGCGCGTCCAAGAAGTGATCCGAGATCTCGTAGAAGATCTCGGCCTGCGAGTACTTGAACTCCAGGGCTTCCTGGGCCGCATCGCAGGCTCGCTCCCAGCGCTGCTCCCAGACCTCAGCGTCGGGGGCCGCAGCCATGACCGCCACGTAGAGTTCCCATTCCCCCTCGTCCGCGTACTCATCGTGCGCCCCGTCGAACGTGCAGTACTGGTAGCCGTTCTCGATCTTCTCCGCCTCGTCCTGGGTGAGGGACACCGCCTGGCGGACGAGGGCGTACACCGCCCTCCAGTTCTCCCCGTACGCGGCCTGACGCTCCTCGTCGGTGCCGTTGTCCGGGTTGCTGCAAGACCGGTAGTCCATGACCCCGTCGACCCAATCTTCCCGCGAGTAGTAGTCGCTGACGTCCGGAAAGCTCATTGGAGGCTCCTTCTCCGCACCGTTGGGCGGGTGCCCTTGACGATGAACCTAACCTTGCATCGCGTGATGCAAGGTTGTCAAGGGGTGCAACGCCACCCCTCACCCAACCGGCTTCCACAACCCGCACCCGCGCGCCGTGAACTGACCATCCGAAGCCAGGACCGTCACCGTGATGTCCTGCGCCGACGTCGCAAAGCCGTTATCCAGGATCTCCCCAGACCGGGACGTGCGCTCCCAGTAACAGTCCTCCAACGCCCCCGACACCCGGTACGCCCCCGGGGCGATCTCCTCCGCGTCCGGGTCCGGCTTCGCCCTCACCACATACGTGCCGTCCGAATAGAACCGCACCCCGCTACCCAGCACCTTGCGCACCGTCTTCGACCACTCCGCACACAGGATCGGCACCCCCGCCTTCAGCACCGACGCATGATCCGCGTCCTCCTGGCGCAGCGTCAGCCACTCCACCGGATCCTCACCCAGCTCCTCCTGAGCCGTCAGCGTCTCGCAAATGTCCACCACATACGCCGACGTCGACTCGCCCGGCATCCACCCCTCAGCCGCGGCCAGCTCATCCACCCGGTCCTCCCGCGTCAACGGTGCCGGCGGCGGCTCAGGCGGAACAGACAGTGTCGGCGCTGCGGACACCGACGGGCTCGACGACGACTTCCCCCCACCCTCACCACCATCCCCGCCACCACACCCCGACAGCGCCACCACCGCGACCAAACCAGCCGCCCCAGACACCACCCCGCGCATACACCTCATGGGGCGCAGGATGACACCCACACCGGGCAGGGGGAAGAAAAACCCGGACATCGGGGATCATCGGTAACAGGCGCGGGGCCTGACCGGAACAACCACACAGCGGGAGCCCCACCGCCATGAACTCCAAAGCGGAGCAGGCCATCATCGACGAACGGCGCGCCGCCCTCATCCAGCTGCGCCGGGAGAAGCCCAAGAAGCGCTTCGACTCCCCAGAAGTCCTCGCCCTCGGCTACACCTCCAGCCAGGCCGCCAGCAAGGACTTCTACCGGGCCCTCGAAGCCCGACGCAAAGACCTCAACATCCAGGTCACCGAGTACCGCGAAGAGCAGAACGAGATCCTCGACAGCCTCCTCGAGAAGCACCTGCCCACCGCCCTCGAAGGAGACATCAAGGCCAGCGAACTCTGCCTCAAGCTCCTCGAACGCCAGGCCAAGCTCAACGGCTGGGAGCAGGCACTCAAGGCCGAGCTCTCAGGTCCCGGGGGAGGCCCCGTACCCCTCAGCTCCGTCGGTGTCGCAAAGCTCCGCGACCTGATCCAGATCGCCGGAGACCCCGACCCCGACGAGGACGACGAAGACCAGGGGGACGACGAGGAAGACACGGATGACGGCGACAACGCCTGAGGCCCCTTACCTCGACGAGGACACGGGCATCGCAGACGAAGCAGCCGAACTCCTCGAGCTGGTCGCCGCCTACCGGAAGCTGAACCGCGCCCAGCGCCGCCGCATCTCCCTCGGCGCCACTCCGGAGATCCGTACCGTCCTCGCCGGCGTCGAACGCGACATGGCCCTCAAGCGCAGCCCAGGGTCCATGTCCGCGATCCTCACCGACGGCAAGGAGATGCAGGCCAAACACCTCGACCTGATCGACCGTGTCTTCCGGGACATCGCCCGCGGGATCCCCCGCAAGGTCCTCATCACGATGCCCCCGCGCCATGGGAAGAGTCGGCGTGCCGCACGGTGGGCGCCTCTCTGGTACCTGTCGAGGCACCCCGACCACCGGGTGATGATCGCCTCTTACTCCGCTGACCTCGCCGACGACCACGGCCGGTGGATTCGCGACGCCATCAACGGATACGGCGACCAGGTCGGCCTCTACCTCCACGCCGGGTCGAAAGCCGCCAACCGGTTCGACCTTGCCGACCGAGACGGCAACCGACTCGACGGGGGCCTCGTCACCGCCGGTGTCGGCGGCGGACTTACTGGCAAGGGCGCGCACCTGGCAGTCGTGGACGATCCGATCAAAGACGATGCGGACGCCCAGTCACCCACCATGCGAAAGCGCCTGTGGGACTGGTGGACGTCCGTCCTCCTGACCCGCATCGAGCCCGGCGGCTCAGTGATCGTCATCCAGACCAGGTGGCACGAGGACGACCTCGCCGGCCGCATCCTCGCCGGAGAAGACGCCTCCGACTGGACCATCCTCGACCTCCCCGCCATCGCTGACTCCCCAGAAGACCCCCTCCGCCGGGACATCGGGCGCCCCCTGTGGCCCGTCCGCTACGGCCTCAAAGCCCTCGCGAAGATTCGGCGCAGCGTCGGAGAGCGCGTCTGGTGGTCCCTGTTCCAGCAGAAACCGCGCCCCATGTCCGGTGGCGTGTGGAAGCAGGAGTGGATCGACGACCACCGCCTCACTGCGGCGATCCTGCGCAGCATCGACCTGGACCGCATCGTCATTGCCGTCGACCCTGCCGGCGGGGACTCCTCTGTGAACGACGAAGTCGGCATCACCGCGGCCGGTTCCGCCTACGTCGAAGCCCTGGGTGCCCACCACGCCCACCCGGAGATGCGCGACGAGCTCTACATCCTCGACGACAAATCGGCCTCGCTCGGTGCCGAGGAGTGGGGCATCGTCGCCTGCCAGCTCGCCATCGACTGGCAGGCCGACGCCATCGTCGTCGAGTCGAACTTCGGCGGCGACATGACCGGGCAGGTCATCAAGCAGGCTTGGCAGGAGCTGACCCGTAAGGGCCTGACCAGGCACATGCTCATGCCCCGCCTCATCCCCGTGAACGCGAAGAAGGGCAAGAGGCTGCGGGCCGAGCCGATCGCCCAGCTGTACGGACAGGGCCGTGTCCACCACGTCGGGCAGTTCACGAAACTGGAGGGCCAGATGGTCACGTGGATGCCTGGGATGGACTCCCCGGACCGCATGGACTCCGCCGTCCACGCCCTCACAGAGCTCGCCGAAATTGACGGCCTCGAGACCACGATGGACACCTACGAGCGAGGAGATCCGCCCGGCCGCCGCTGACCGGGGGCAACGATCCCGGCCCCGCGCCCTACCCTGATCACAAGGCGCGGGGCCTGATCACGTCCAGAAGGGGCGACTGGTGGGCCTTGCCCGATTCATCGTCGACCGGTGGAGTGCGCTGAACTACAAGAGCGCCTTCGCCGACCCGGCGTACAAGCAGCCCAGCCGCGAAGTCTTCCCTCACGCGCGGCGCTCCTGGGTCCCGAAGGAAGACTGGCGGCGCCTCGCCTCGTACACCATGTTCGCGGCGTACGCGCACAACCAGGCGTGGGAGATCGCGTCCATCCAGGACCACACCGACGCCTCCGCCCGCCGCGAGTTCGGCGACCCAGCCATGCTCGTCGCCTCCATCACCTCGCACATGCTCGGCCGGCAGCAGACCATCACCGTCCCCGGGGCCGAAGACGCCGAGCCCTCCGACGGGACGACCGCCACCCCCGAAGCTGTACACGCCGCGGACGTGCAGGAGAAGCTCCGAGCCTGGGCGAAGGCCGAGCAGTTCACGCTCCGCCTGCAGCAGGCCGAACGCAAGGCCGTCCGCGAGGGCGACACCGTCTACCTCCTCGGCCTCGACGCCGTAAAGGGCCGCCCCCGCCTGTCCGTCATCGACCCGGGGTTCTACTTCCCCGACCTCCCCGACAATGCCGGCGACAGCGCGGACTACCCAGACCGCATCCACTTCGCCTGGGAAGTCGACGCCGACCCCCTCACCGGCACCAAAGCGAAACTGCGCCGCCTCACCTACGAGCTCGGGCCCATCGGCACTCGAACCGTGTCCGACAGCGACGGCCCCCGCCCCGTCCGGGTCCCCGCCTACGACATGGACGGCATCACCCCGCTCATGACCGGCGGCGACGTGTACAACCCCGAAGCAGAGACGATCAGCCGCCTCTACCCGTGGAACGACGAACCCTCCACCATCACCTGCTACCTCACCGACGCCGAGTGGGACCTCGACGACATCAAGGCCGACCAGGACGTCCACACCCTCGACTACCGGTACGCCACGTTCCTCACCCGCGGCGACGGAGAAGTCCTCGACCACCTGGACTTGCAGATCGACTTCATCCCCGCCATCCACGTCCCGAACACCATCCCGGAGGACGGCCACTGGGGAGAGTCGTCCCTGTCCCCGCTCCTGCAGCTCTTCGACGAGCTGCAAGGCACCGACACCGACTCCTCGCAAGCCTCCGCAACGACCGGGGCCCCGATCCTCGGCATCGTGAACCCCGACGGGAAAAGCAGCCGCCGCGGCGAGCAGAAGAAGATCCGCGTACAGCCCGGCATGGTCGTCGAAATGGCCCAGGGCGGGAACATTTTCGCCGTCGACACATCCCCTCAGCTTGCTGAGCTCCGCAACAAGACCGCCGAGCTCCAGGACCGCCTGTCGCTGAACGCCCGCATGCCCGCCGTCGCCCTCGGCAGCATCGACCCGACCAAGGCGCCGTCCGGATTCGCGATCGACCTGTCCTACGGGCCCATGGAACCCCTCCTGGACTCCATGCATCTGCCGCGGGACAGCAAGTACAGCCTTCTGTTCAAGATGGTCCAGAGGATGTTCAAGGCGTTCCAGCACCCCGACTGGACTGGCCCCGTCGTCGATGTCGAGCTCGCCTGGGGAACCTACAAGCCCACCGACAAGGCCGCCGTCCTCGAGCAGGTCAGTGCTGGCGTCAAGGGCGGTGTCATGTCTCTCGAGACCGCAGTCCGCCTCCTCGTCGAAGCCGGCTACCCCATCGACGACATCGGCGAAGAGGTCGAACGCATCCAGTCCCGCCAGTTCGAAGCAGCCCGCGCCCTCGCCGACGCCACCGGCTCCACCGAAGCAGTCGGCGACTACCTTGGCATCGACATCAACCCCGACCCCGAACCGCCCACCCTCATCCTCCCGCCCACCGGACAGCCTGATGACCAGGAAGAACAGGACGACGAACAGAGCAGGGGGAACGAATGACGCAACCCATGCTTTCCTTGATCTCAGGCGCGGGGCCTGGAACAAGTTCGGGAGGACTTGCGCTCATGCGTCGCCCCACGCAGCACCACAGCATCCCCGCCATCCACTCGGCGTGGCTGCACCCGTACACCGGTATCGCCAGCCTCGGCGTGTTCTACAACGACGGCGGCGACCCGCCCACCGGTGGTGCCCCGAACCCGCAGGACCCCCCGAAGCCAGGCCCGCCCACCATGCCGCGCACCTTCACCCAGGATGAGCTCACCGCCCTGGCCGCGAAGGAGAAGGCGCAGGGTGAGAGGGCCGGAGCGAGGGCCGCGCTCGAGAAGGTTGCCGCGGATCTCGGTTTCACGAACCTCGACGACGCCAAGGCGTTCATTGAGGAAGGCCGCAAGGCCAAGGAAGCCCAGCTGAGCGAGCAGGAGAAGCGGGAACGCGAGCTCGCCGAGCGTGAGGCGAAGGCAGAGGCACGCGAGAAGGCCGCCGAAGCCCGGGAGCGGACCGCGAACCGGCGTGCCGTCCTTGTTGGTCTCGGTGCCACCGGTGACGACCTCGATGACGCGTCCGCCCTCCTGCGGGTCGCGGACGACGCCGACGACACGGACATCCGGGAAGCCGCCGATGCACTCAAGCAGCGACGCCCGGAACTCTTCGGAGCCACCCGCCAGCCCGACCCCGCCGCTGTCCCCCCGGCCCCCACCGGGCTTCCCGCCGCGGGCGTCCCCCGCCCCGGCGCCAACCAGCCCAAGCCCGGTGAGCGAGGCCTCGCCATGCTCAAGCGCCGCGGGAAGATCCCCGCCGACGCCAACTGACCGCACCACCCGCACAACCTCGGGACCACGCCCCTCTCCTCGTGGACGCGCCACCCAAAGCGGCGCCGCCTGAAACGCACACACCCTGAGGAGAGGGCACGTGAACGACTTCCAGCCCATGCGCACGAGCGAGGAAGCCACCGCCGACCGGCCGTGGCTCGCCTCCCTCGTCGGCGTCCACGACGCCAACACCATCGCCCTGGACCTGACGAAGTTCGTCGCCGGGGTCCACTACGAGGCGGGTACCGCCTTCCAGCCGCGGAACGTCATCAAGTCCGGCCTCCCGCTCGGCAAGGTCACCGCGACCGGCCTGTATGCCCCCTACGCGGGGCCGACGTCCGAGGTCCAGACCGTCACCGTCACTGGCACCCCCACCGGCGGCACCTACACCCTGACGTTCTCCGGGCAGACCACCGCTGCGATCCCGTACAACGCGACCGCAGCCCAGGTGAAGACCGCTCTGGAGAACCTGTCGAACATCGCGGCCGGCGAGGTCACCGTCACCGGCGGCCCCCACCCGGGCACCGCCATGGCCGTCACGTTCGGCGGCCAGTTCATGGGCGACGACGTCGCAGCCATGACCGCCACCGCGTCCCTGACCGGCGGATCCACGCCCGGCGTCACCATCGGCACGTCCACTGCCGGCGGAGCAGGCACCGCCACGGACGGCACCGAGGTCTTCGCAGGGCTTCTCGCCACCGAGTCCCTGTTCGCACCCGGCTCCACCAAGACGTCCGGTGCGCTCCTGTGGCACGGCGAGGTCTTCGCCAACAAGCTGCCCATCCCCTTCGACCCGACCGACGTCGCCAGCGTCGCCCCCGGCGTCAGCATCCACTACCGGTAAGCAAGGAGACCATCCATGAGCACCCTCGACCGTCTCCTGCGCAACGTCACGCCGGAAGACATCAACGCCTACGTCAACGGACTCCCCGTCCCGAACCGGTACCAGCTCACGCAGAGCGTGGTCCCGGAGCGCAAGATCTACGGGCCGAAGTTCCGCATCGAGTCGAACAAGCGGCGCATCAACGCCGCGAAGTTCCGGGCCTTCGACACCCCGCACGCCCTCGCGAAGCGCCAGGCCGAGCGGGTCGTCAACGAGGGCATGCTGCCCCCGGTCGGCCAGACCCTGGAAATGGGCGAACTCTCCCTGATCCTGTTCAACGCCCGCCGCGGCGCAGACGACCAGGAATTCCTCGACCAGCTCTACGACGACCTCGAGCGGCACTTCACCTCCATCAAGATCGCCATGGAGATCGCGGCCGGTCAGCTCCTCACCACCGGCGTCGTCAAGCTCCCCGGCATCGGTGACAGTGGCGACTGGCTCGACGTTGACTGGAACGTCCCCGACGAGAACAAGCCCGTCGCGGCAACCCCGTGGGACCAGGAAGGCGCCACCCCGATCACCGACGAGCAGGCGTGGATCCGCTACCTCAAGTCCGTCGGCGCACCCCGCCCCGCCCGGGTCATCACCTCCGAGCGTGCCGCGTCCGTGCTGGCCTCCAACCTGGAGTACCGCACCGCCTTCTGGAACAGCAGCAGCCCGGAGACGACCCCGTCGGCCACCCTGTCGCCGCCGGACGTCAACGCGGTTCGCGCCCGCTGGAGCCTGCCGCCGATCGAGATCTACGACGAGCAGGTCTGGTCCGACGACGAGTACGTCCGCACCACCCCCGAGTCGCTGTGGGCCATGGTCCCCCCGAACCCGGAGCAGTGGGCGCAGACCCAGTACGGCGTGACCGCCGAGCAGGACAACCTCGACACTGGAGAGAACCCCGGCCTCGAGGCGTCCCGCGAGCCGGGCATCTACGTCTCGTACAACAAGCAGGAGAACCCCGTCCAGTTCTCCACCACGGCCAACGCCATCGCGATGCCGGTCCTGTACGTCAACAACTTCCACATCAGCGCCACGGTGCTGGCGGAGGACTGACCCATGGCCAAACTCGCACGGGCTGTGTTCGTGAGGGACCCGGCCAAGCACCAGGACATCCTCCTGCGCGCGGGAGAGACACCGGCACCGCAGTACGCGGTTCTGGTGAAGAACCCCGCGTGCTGGGAGGGCGGCAAGCTCCCCGCCGCCGTGAAGAAGCACCTCGCTGGCAACAGTGAGGACGACGGCAAGGGAAACGACGACGGCGCAGCCGCCCAGGACGACGCCAGTGGCGACGCCCAGGCCGGTTCTGCTGACGACCAGTCCGAGGACGACTCCGAGGACACCAAGCCGGCCGCCCGTAAGACGGCGGCCAAGAGGCCGGCCCGGGGCCGGACGACCGCCGCTGAGGGCACCGGCGGTCAGTAAGCGGCGTGTGGGCCCGGCCCCTGGTGGGGCGCCAAGAGCCGGGCCCACACCTGCACCCCTTCCCTCGCCCCTGACAGGAGGACTCGGTGGACGCCGCCGTAACCGCGTGGCTGCTCTCCCAGCTCGGCCGTGACACCGACCTGGTAGACGTCACAGCCCGCTACACCCGCCTCGGCACCGCCAGGGCCGTCGCCATTGAGGTCGTCCGCGAACGCCTTGCCGCGCTCCTCGCGGCCCCCGGGTCCGTGTCCGTGCCCGGCGTCGTATCCGTGAACTTCTCCGCGAACATCTCCGCTTACGAACGGCAACTCGCCGAGCTCCTGTCCGGCGAACCCCCGGCACCCGATGACCCTGCCGCACCGGACGACGAGGACACCGGCGGCTTCGGCCTCATCCAGCTCGTGGAACGGCCCCGCCGATGACGACCCCCACCCGGCGCCGCACCCTCCGCGCCCGCCTCCTCGACTTCATCAGAGACGCCACCAGCCGCCTCACCGCAGCGTGGAGGATCCTGACCGGCGCCCAGAACACGCTCCTCGACGCCCTCGCCCGCATCCGACCCGGCCGCAGTGCATCCGCAGCGATCCGGGCGGCGCAGACCACGTTCCAGCAGCGGCTGGCGGACTTCGACCGGGCTGTCGGGGCGTTCACCGAGCGGTGGGCGGCCACCGACCTGCCCCTCGCCTACCGCGAGGGCGCCTACGGGATGCTCGACCGCGCCGACCGGCCTCGCCGCTCCTGGTCGTGGACCACGCGCCACCAGAACGCGGTCACGGCCCTGTCCGCCCAGTACTACGCCCACCTCACCGGCCGCCTCCAGGAAGCCCTCCGCCGCGCCCGCGCGTTCATGCGCGCCGCCGTCGACGCAGCCCGCACCCGCATCACCCAGTTCGACGTCGGCACCTTCGACCCGGCCGCCCTTCGTGACGCGCACCCCCTGGGTACCGTCATCTACGTCAATGACGCCCGGCACCCCGTAGAGACGTGGGCGGCAGCCGCACTGTCCTGGCAAGCCGTCACCACCGCCAACGCCGGAGCCGTCACCACCGCCTACGAGCAGCTGGCCTGCACCCGGGTCAAGGTTCGCGATGGGGCCGACTGCGGATGGACGTCGCACCAGGACTCCGACCTCGCCGACGGCACCTACCGCAGCATCAACGACGCTCTCGCCCACCCAGTGGCCCACAGCCACTGCATCAGAGAATTCCTCCCGCACTTCGACCGCCCCAACATCCTCGGAGCCCTGTCATGACCATTCCTGCCGAGACCCTCCAGATGGCCGCCCAAGCCATGTACGAGGCAACCATGCGCCCCTTCCTGCACATCCAGGCAGGCCACCCTGTGGGTGAGCCGTGGGACCAGCTGACGGAGGGGGACCACAACAGCTATGCATGGAAGACGCGCAAGGCGCTCGAGTCGGAGACCTTCGCCGACTACTACGCCTGGATGACCCTTCCCGAACGGCAACTCGGACCTGACTCCGGGTTCGTTGCCGAGCGCGGGTGGCCGCCCTCCTCCGACGAAGACACTGAGCGCACCCGAGGCCACCGTGCCGAGTACTACCTCGTTCAGCACCTTCTCCGAGTCGATGATGGCGTGCTGCTGGCAGGTGAAGCCACATGACCGACCAGAAGATCGGTGAGCAGCTTGACAACCTCGGCCTCGTTATCGACATGGAGGACGGCGGTCGTGTCGCTGAAGCGGTCGTGACCGTCGTCACGCACTGGGGTAAAGACGGCCTCATGCACCACCAGCCGGTGCGCGTCCCCCCTCAGCTCAAGCCCGTTCCCTACCCCGTGCAGCGCCGCGTCATCACTGTCGTGGAGGCAGGTCAGCTACTCAGTGAGGGCCAGAAGCAACGCGTGCGTGCCTGGCTGGAGGCCAACGGCATCGACCCGAATTTTGTCTCCACCGGAGGCTCGATCACCGTGCACTCGCGGGCAGTGAACGGCAACGAGGGGGGCGACCGGATCAGGTACACGGAGTTCTGCAGGGGCGAGGACGGCCAGAGGTTCACGGACCCGGGCGCCGACGGAGCCCTGACGGTCGAGCGCTGGGTCCTGCAAGCCGTGCCTCTCGGTGAGGACCCGGAGGTCACGTTGTGACTGCCCCCGACGAGCCGACCGTGCACGGCGTACAGATCGACGCCCAGCCCGGAGAAGTCGCCATCCGTCTCAACGGGGAACTCCTGCCCCCAGGCCAGCTCACCGGCTACGTCCTCCAGCACGACGTCCATGGCGCTCTGCCCACCCTGATCCTCCACACCCGGCAGCCCGACAGCGTCCACTGGGCTGGCCTCGCCCGAGTCGCGGTCGCGGAACCCGAGCAGGACGCCGGCGACAGCATCGCCACGTTCCTCGCCAACATTGACCCCGCGGCACTTCAGCAGGCCGCCCTCAACCGGGACGACCTCGACGGCAGCCGGCACGAGCTCACCAAGGCGACGCTGCAGGCGCTCGCCGACATCGCACAGGGGCGGGGGAGTAGCTGATGGCCGGACTGGATGCGGCACTTGCCGGCGTCACACGGTGGATTGGTGCCACCCTCCTCATCGACACGGTGCGCATCACGCTGCCCGGTGACGGGGAGCCCGTCCTCAACATGGAGACTGGCCAGCTCGAGTACCCGCAAGGCGACACCCTGTACGAGGGGCCAGGTGCCGTCGTGCCCTCCAGTGGCACCACGGAGCGCTCCGCCGTGCCGGACGCCGGCCAGCCATGGACGCAGCAGCAGAAACTCGCCTACTTCCTCCTGACCCCGCTGACCGCGCCCATTCCTCGGGAGAACGCTGTCGTGTCCGTCGTCGCAGTCCACGACCCGACCCGCACGTCGCTCCTGGGGCGGACGTGGCAGTGCTCCGGCCCCGGCATGGCCAGCACCGTCGAGGTGGTCCGCAAGACCCCACTCGACCAGAACACGGTGCCGCCCGGTGCGGGGGGTGGGCTGTGACCCCGGACGAACTGGCCGACCGGCTCGATGCCGCAGCGGACCGGATCACTCCTGCAGTGCAGCGCCGGGTGGTGCATACCGCAGAGCTGGGGCGCGGCATGATCCGCGCCAATGCGACGGGGCGACCCGGGCCGAACGTCATCACTGGGCGGTACCGGTCGTCGTGGGAGGTCGTCGGCCGGGCCATCCCGTACGGGGCGCAGTGCACCATCGGCACGAAAGCCCCCCAGGGGCGTCGCCTCGAGTTCGGCTTCTTCGACATGACGGACAGCCTCGGCCGCCACTACTTCCAGCCCCCGTTCCCCCATGTCGGGCCAGCCATCCCGCGCATGGAGGCCGTGCTGCTGCAGCAGATGCGGGACGCCGTCGAGGAGGTCCTCGGATGATCGACCGCCTGCCTGTGACGATGGCCCTGTCCGCGCTCCTGGCTTCCGCGACAAGCCTGCCCGTCGGTCGGGGCAACAAGCCGGCCGGGGTGAACCCTCCGTACTACCTGCTGTACGCCATGCCTGCCGAAGTGTCCGGGGCGCCGTTCGCTGACCTGCATGAGGACGCTTCGTACGTGTACCAGGTGACGTCGGTGTCCGGGCCCGACCCGACGAAGCAGGACTCTCGCGGCGTCGCCGACCAGGCTGAGTGGATGGCCGACAAGGCGCGCACCGCGATCCTCGGCCGTAACCCGGCGACCGGACTGTGGGTGCGCACCCTCACCATTCCCGGCATGAAGGTCACCGGCCGGTCCCTCGACGTTGAAGCGGGGGGAACGAATGATCCAGCCGATGCCATCATGAGCTATGTGCAGAGGTTCAGGTTCGACCTGACCTCGACCTGACATCTGATCAGGCGCTTTACCGCACCGCGGCGGGACCCCACGCGGACGCCACCACGCAGGTGGCCGCACCCACACCACATGTGAGGACAGGGGTCCACCACCATGGCCAGGTTCAACCGCAAGGGCGTCACAAAGATCCTCTTCGCTGAGACGATCGCCGCTGCCGACTACACGCCGACGCTCGCCGAGATCACAGGCGCCACCGACTACACCAAGCAGATCGCCGCCGTCGAAGGCTTCTCCATCTCCAACCAGGAGATCGAGACCCCCGACATGGACTCCACGTTCGTGTCGAAGATCCCCGGCGACGACTCGGCCGAAGACTCCTCGCTGACGTTCTACGAGGACGACACCACCGACACGATCGAGACCGACCTCGCCAAGGGCACCACCGGGTTCGTTCTGATCGCCCGCAAGGGCAAGGCATCCGGCACCAAGGGCCTGGATGTGTACCCGGTGCGTGTCGCGTCGAACTCGAGCACGGTCACCGCCGACAACGAGGCCGCGAAGCTCACCGTCCGCTTCTCCATCACGGACCGCCCGCTGACGAACGCCACCGTTCCGGCCGCCTGACCCACCCCCCTCGCAGCTCCCGGCCGGGCCCGACAGTGTTCGGGAAGGGGCGCCGTATGGTGCCCGGCCGGGTCCCCTTCCCCTGACGGAGGACCCACCTCATGACCGCACGAAAGACCGCCGCACCCGTCCCGCCGGCCGCCGCCGTGGCGCAGGACGCGCACTGGGCCGCGACCCGGGAACGCCTTCGGGCCCGCACCCGCCCGGTGCTCAAGCTGACGATCTGCGACGACGACGCCGCCAAGCAAGCTGTCAACGCCGCCCGCGTCAACGAACAGCTGACCAAGGATGCGGTCGAACGCACCCCTGAGGACGGCGCCGCAAAGGCCGCCTGCCGGAAGGCCGCCACAGCACTTGCCGACGCTCAGGCGACTCTCGAAGCCGCGTCGATCGAGCTTCGCTTCCAGGCTCTGGACCGAAAGACGTACAAGGCGCTCCTCGCCGCGCACCCCCCGACGGAGGAGCAGGCCGAGGAGGGCTATGAATTCAACGTCGACACCCTCGGGCCTGTCCTCATCGCCGCTTCTTCCCTGGACGGGATCACCGAGGAAGATGCCGCCGGGTATCTCGACGACTGGGGCCCGGCCGAAGGAGAGAGGCTCCTCAACACCGCGTTCGGGGTGCAGCGCACGGAGCGCATGGACCTGGGAAAAGGCTGATTGCCGATGAAGTCTTCCGCAACGAGCTCGCCCTGTGCGACCGGTGGGGCATCCCCCACAGCAAATTCCGGGGCGCCGGGGACGGCACCTGGACGGCACGCGACCGGGCAAAGGCCCTCGCCTACCAGGCGTACCTCGCCACCGTCTGCCCCCAGTGCCAGACCCGGCACGACGACTGGGACCAAGGCGGCGACGGCGAGGACGCCTACGCGGTCACCGTCCAGCTCTGCGTCGGCTGCCAGGTCCTCGCCGACAAGCAGCAGGAGCTGGCCCGCGACCGCGGCGACAACGTGCACGGCGTGAAGGTCGCGCTGATCCCCGCAGCACACGCAGCGGCCCTCGAGGTCGAACGAGAAGAGCAAGCGAACCGCCGCCGGCGCGGCTGAGAACGAGACGAGAGGGAGGGCAGGCTGGTGGCCAACTGGAACCTGGATGTGTCACTGCGCGGTCAGGGCGCCAACCTGGCCCGCACCCTGCGCACCAGCGCCGGACATGCCCGGGACCTTGCCGACGCCGCCCGCGACGCTCAGCGGAACATCACTGGCCTCGACGGGGCCGCCCGCACCGCCCAGAACTCCGTCCGCGGCCTCGGCACCGCTTCCGGGCGTGCCCGCACCCAACTCGCCCAGACGGCCCGACAGGTCCGTGACGCCGCCGGAGAGTTCCGCAGCCTGGCATCAGCCGCGGCCCTTGCCGAGAGGCGCCTCCAGGGCGCCATCCGGGACGTACGCATCACCGCCCGACTCGACGACGACACAGCCACCGGCCGGGCCGCCCTTCGCGCGGCCCTCGCCGAAATCCAGGCCCTGTCCCCTGTCCGGATCCGCGTCGACTTCGACGGTGACACCGCCCAGCTCGCCGCGACAGCAGCGGCAATGCGAGACCTGCGCGACAACGCCGACCGGGCCGACGGAGCGCTCAGTTCCCTCACGGGAACCGCAGCCGGGGCGGCATCTGCCCTGCGGGCCACAGTGGACGCCGCCCGCAGCCTGTCCCGCGTCCTGCTGACACTCCGGGCTCGCGCCCTTGCCGCCGCATCCGCCTTGGACGAGCTCGGCGACCAGGCCCGCACGGCTGCCACCAACCTCGTCCTCCTGGGCGACGGCGCCCACGCGGCGACTGGGCGTCTGGCCACCCTGTCCGGACACACGCGTACCCTGCGCGGCGACCTCGGCGACCTGGACGGCACCCTCACCCGCGTCAACAGAAACCTGAACGGGCTCCGCGGCACGCTGGGCACCACTGGGGCGTCCGCGAACAGCGCCTCCGCCGGCACGAAGAACCTCATCCTGGCCGCAGTCGGCTTGGGAACCGCCCTCATCCCGATCGCAGCCGCCGCCGTCCCCATTGCAGCCGGCCTCGGTGCGGCAGGTGCAGCCGTTGGCGCTTTCGGGATTGCGATCGGCGGGCAGATCATGGCCCTCACCGAAGCGGCGGAGGCCGAGGAGAAGTACGACAAGGCCGTCCGCCAGCACGGGGCCGCGTCCGCCGAAGCGGCGAAGGCCGAGGTGGAGTACCAGCAGCTCCTTGCCGAAATGACCCCCGCGTCCCGCGAGTCCGCCGCAGCCCTGGCCGCACTCAAGGACGAGTACAAGGAGTGGTCGGACGCCCTTTCCGACGACACCATGCCCGTCGTCACAAAGTCGCTGCAGCTGTTCGCCGCGGGCCTGCCCTCTCTGAGGCCACTGGTAAAGGGCGCTTCGGCGGAGCTCGACCACTTCATGGACGTTGCCGCGGGCGGGATGCGCACCGACGACTTCGAGCGGTTCATGACGTCGTTCGCCCAGTTCGCGACCGAGTCCCTGGCCCACGGCACGAACCTCCTGGTTCGGTTCACGCAGGCCCTGGACACGGGCGAGATCGGCGGGGACCTGCGCGAATTCCTCGACTACGCGGAGGAGAACGCTCCGCTCGTCGGCGACACCCTCGGCAACCTGGCCACCTCGGTTACGCACCTGCTTGTCGCCATGTCCGACGTCGGCGTCAGCGTCTTGACCGTCGTCAATGCCTTCGCGCAGCTCGTCAACGCGATCCCGACCAGCCTGCTGTCGACGATGATCCAGCTCTACGCTGGCCTCAAGCTCATCACCCTCGGCGCAGCAGCCCTCAGTGCCGTCACCGGTGGTGCAGCGGTTGCCCGCCTTGGCGCGTACTTCGCCATCATGCGCGCCGCTGGAGTACCCACCACCCTCCGGGCGACCGCAGCATCCATGTCCACGGTGGCCAAAGCCTCCGTCGGCCTAGGAGTACTCGCCGTCGCGGCCGTCGGCATCAGCAAGCTTGCCGAGGAAGCCCGCGGCGCGCCCCCGGACGTTGACCGGCTCACCACCTCGCTGAAGGAACTCGCCGAGTCCGGGAAGTTCACGGGCGAGCTGAAGACCACGTTCGGCGACATCGACGGCGTCGTGCAGAAGATGGGGGAGCTCGGCGACGCCGCGAAGGAGTCCGAGGAGTACGTCAAATCGTTCGGGAACAGCGGCATTGGCCCCCTCGATGACCTGCGCCGCGGCGCCCACGACCTGTGGTCGGACCTCACCGACGGCGAGAAGTCCCTCAGCGCCCTGGAGGACGACTTCAAGGGCCTCGACGAGGCCATGGCCGGCATGGTCAGCAACGGCTACGGCGACCAAGCCGCGAGCGACTTCGCGCTGATCGAGAAGGCGGCGAAGAAGGCTGGCCACTCCACGAAGGAGATCGCCGAACTCTTTCCCCAGTACAACGACGCATTGGCTGCGGCGGCAGCAGAACAGCAGCTCGCGGCTTCGGGCATGGGCCTCTTCGGGGAGCAGGCCATCGCAACGAAGGAGAAGCTGGATGCCCAGAAGTCCTCTGCTGATGGGCTGCGCCAGGCGATCGTCGCCCTGAATGAGGTGAACCGTGCCGCATTGGGCGGCATGATCGGCTTCGAGCAGGCCATCGACGACACCGCGAAGGTCATCGCGAAGAACGCGGGCGCTCTCAAGGGCAGCGGCAACGAACTCGACCTGAACAAGCAGGGCGCCCGGGACGCTGCCGCAGCTCTTCAGGAACTCGCGGCAAAGACCGAGGAAGCTGCGACCGCCGCCCGCGATTCCGGAGCCTCATGGGAAACGGTCAACGGGATCTACGCCCGGGGCCACGATGAGCTGATCAAGGGCGCCATGGCCGCTGGCCGCACCAAAGAGCAGGCCCAGGCTCTCGTCGCGACGTACCTCACCATGCCGTCTGAGGTCACCACCGACATCAGCATGCGCAGCGAGGACGCCATCGCGGGCCTCGACCAGGTCATCGCCAAGATCAAGGAAACCCCGAACGCCAAATCGGTCACGGTCAACGCCCTGACCACCGAAGCGAAGCAGATGCTGAATTCGCTCGGCTACCAGACGGAGACGCTCCCGAACGGGCAGGTCGTTGTTACCGCCCGTACCGGCAGCGCCCTGTCCGGTCTGCAGGCGGTCAAGAGCGCCCGGGACAGTCTCAGCGACAAGACCATCACGATCACGACCCACTACCGGATCACGGGTTCGGGGGCAGCTCAGGAGGCCCGCCGCTCCGGGTCGCACGGCACGCAGCTCGCCCAGGCCAACGGTGGGGTCGTCGACTACTACGCCCGCGGAGGCATCCGCGGCGCCCATCACTTCGCGCAGGGTGGCAGCACCAGCCCCGACACGAAGAACGGGCACGTCGCCCACATCGCGAAGGCCGGCACGTGGCGGGTTTTCGCGGAGGACGAGACCGGCGGGGAGTCGTACGTGCCCCTCCACCCGTCGAAGCGCACCCGGTCCCGTGCCATCACCGAGGAGACAGTGCGGCGTCTCGGCGGCGACCCGTCGATGATCCAGTGGAACGCCGACGGGGGTGTCACCGACTGGCGATACGACCCGCAGTCCGGGTCCCTGTACTCCCCGAACGACGCCGGGGCCGCAGGCAACAAGACCAAGAAAGTGAAGGTCAAGGGCGGTAAGACGAAGGAGGTCAAGTACTTCGACCTCAAGGCCGTCGAGACGCAGCTGAAGAAGAACAGCAAGGCGACCACGGCGTGGAACAAGGACCTCGAGAAGGTCGCCGACCGGGTCGGCGGTGATGTCGCCGAAGCGCTCGCCGCGATGGGCAAGGACGGTGTCGCCCTCACCAAGAAGATGGCGAACGGCTCCACGAAGTACATCAACGAGATGGCGAAGGCCTTGCGCGGTCTGGCCGCGGAGGCGAAGGCATCGCTGACGGACTACACCCGGCAGCTCACCAAGGCCACTGCTGCGGATAGCACCTTCGCGAAGAACCTCGCGCTCCTCGCGGGCAAGGGCTACGGCGACCTCGCGAAGCAGCTCGCCGCGCAGGGCGATCAGGCGGCGATGGAGCTTGCCGCGGCGGCTGTCGGCGACAACAAGAAGGCGGGCGCGGCGAACACGGCTGCGCAGAAGGCGAACAACGCGCTGACGAACGAGCAGGTCGAACAGCTCGTCGCCGTCATCGCCGCGATCAAGACGAACAAGACCGGCATCCACGATGTTGCTGGCACCACTGGGCTGGGCGAGGACGAGATCATCGCCACCGCCAACAAGGCTCTCAACCAGATCAAGGGCAGTCTCGGGTCCCGGGCCACGAAGTTCATCACTGACCTGGCCCGCGCGAACAAGGGCATGTCGTACGCGAACGGCGGGATCCGGGAGGGCATCTACTCCACCACTGCCGGCGCCGTCACCTTCGCTGAGCCGTCTACCGGCGGGGAGGCCTTCATCCCCCTCGGGGCGAACAAGCGCCGGCAGGCCACGAACGTCCTGCGCGACGTCGCCAGCAGGTTCGGGGTCGGGCTCACCGACATGGCCGCCACCCGGCCCGTCTACATCGTCCGCGAGGGCGGCGACACCCACGTGTCCGTCACCGCCGTACGCACCGGGGCGTCCGCCTCCGACATCGGCACACAGGTCGGACGCAGCGTGCGCCGCGCCCGCAGGGGAGGGGTGAATGCCCGTGCCGCCGCTTGAGCTCACGGACTGGCAGTACGAACTCGGGGGCGTCCTCATGGGCGCCGGTACGCCCGTCCAGGTGCTGGAGACGACCGGCCTGGGCCGACCCCCGGTCCGCGACAACGACACCGACCAGCCCGGCATGGATGGAGTGTTCGCCGGCCCCGACTACTACGCCTCCCGGCAGGTCCAGTTCGATGCCGCGGTCCGGATTCCTGGCGACCCGGCCGCCTGCCATGACGTAGTCGACGCCTTGCAGGCCGCCGCCGACGACTCGGCAGTCCGCCTTGCCGGTGGAGTCACGATGCCGCTGCGGATGAAGCGACCCGGGCGCCCGATCAAGGTCCTCAACGGCCGGCTACGCAAGGTCGACCCGGAGTACGCGCAGGTCATCCACGGCTACGTACCCCTCGACCTCGAGTTCACCGCCACCGACCCGACCTTCTACGCCGACGAGGACACCACCACCGAGATCCCGCTCGGCTGGCTGACCGGCGGGGGGTTCGCGGCACCCGTCATCGCGCCGATCTACGTGCAGTCCGGGACGGTGGCCGCCGACCGACCCGGCTGGGCCACCAACGCCGGCACTGGGGACGCGTGGCCGGTCATCCGCATCACGGGCCCGGTCGCCACCGTCACCATCACCCACGCCGAGTCCGGCCGACAGCTCTCCTTCCCGACGCTGAATCTCACGGCCGGCCAGTGGATCGAAATCGACACCCGGCCCGGCTACCGCACCGTCACTCGGGAGAACGGCGGCAACGCCTCCACCCTCCTCGCCCCAGCCTCCCGCATCGACCTGTTCTCCCTGCCCCCCGGCCAATCCGAGATGCGATGGACCGGATTCGACAACACCAACACCGCCCGCATGCGCCTGACCTGGCGCGACGCCTACACCGCCCTCTGAAGGAGACGCCGCAATGGCACTGTTCCCCCGGCCGATCCTCACCGACGGCGCCACGCACCCCGCCCAGCAGTTCCGCATGCTCGTCCGCGACCTGGCCCGCGGCGCCGAGGGCATCACGCAAGGCACCGACCTGAAGGTCACCCAGCTCAGCACCCCCGGCACGAGCGTCCAGGTCGGTGACGGGTCGGGAGTCGTACGCGGTCGCGTCAACGCATTCCAGGGCACATACAGCGCTTGCAACATTGGCGCGGTCAGCGTTCCCATTGCTGCCACCGGCGGCGCGGGACGCTCCGACATGGTGATCCTGCGCGTCGAGGACCCTGAGTATGAGGGCAGCATCAGCCCCGTCACCGGTGAAGTCGCGTACTTCCAGGTCATCTCGAACGTCTCCTCGTCCGCTACGACGATCCCTGACGGGCGCACCGGGATTCCGCTGGCCCGGATCGACATTCCGGCGTCCACGTCCACGATCACCAACGCCATGATCAAGGACATCCGGACGATCGCGAACCCCCGCCGCGACCGCCAGCTTCTCACCCAGTTCCCGGCTTCTCAGGCCACCAGCATCACGAACAGCAACGGCGTGTGGCAAACATTCTCGACCGCCGCAGGTTGGAACATTGCCATCCCCACCTGGGCTTCAACCGCCCGCATCCGCATCGATATCGCCCAGATCAAATACACCACCGCCCAGTTCATCGGCGCCCTGCGGGCAACGTTCGGCGCTTCCCTGACGCTGCAGCAGGTCATCCTCGACGACAACCAAACCGCGATTCGCCGGCAGGTCGCCGTCGTCGCCGACACCCTCACCATCCCGGACGCCTACCGCGGCACCACCCAACTCCTGCGCCCACAGGCCACCGGCACCACCGGCAACACCGGCGCCGTCACGGTCGACGCCAGCAGCACCCTGATCGCCGACATCGAGTTCTTCGAGGCGCCGCGGTGACCGCCCCCGTCCCGGACCGGGTCCTCACCCAGCACGCCCTGACGGGGGAGTGGCTGTCCACGGCCCTGCCGCTCACCGACGTCGAGTACGGAGACGAGCTGAACGGGCCAGGGTCCCTCACCGGGAAACTCGCACCGCGCCTCCTATCGCAGAACCCCTCACTCCTGGACCCGGGCACCACGTGCATCTACGTGGAGTCCGCCGGCCAGCTGCGATGGGGCGGTCTCGTCTGGGACATCCGCTCCCAGGACAACACCCTCACCATCGAGGCCGCCGGCTGGTCGTCGTACCTGCAGAAGCGCCACGACATCGACGGGAACTACGGCGGGCGGGGCCCGTACACGTACGAGGACCGGTGCAAGGTCCTCCGCGACATCTGGGCCTACGCCCAGTCCGTCACCGACGGGAACCTCGGTGTGACCGTGGACGCCACCACGTCCACGTCCACCGTCGGAACCCCCGCCGAACCCCACAAGTCCCTGTGGTGGGAGCTCCCCGTGCTGGGTGACGCCGTCGACGACCTGGTGTCCGGGGACGCAACCCCCGACTACACGTGTGCCACGTCATGGAACGCCGCGAAGACCACCCCCGTGAAGCGCATCCGGCTCGGCTGGCCGCGCCTCGGCGCCCGCCGCACAGACATCAGCTTCGCGTCCGGGGAGAACATCATCGAGCCCCCCGAGGTCGAGCTCGCCGCCGACGAGTACGCCCAGGTCGTCATTGCGAACGGGGCCGGCGACGGGTCCGCGAAGCGCCGCAGTATCAACGCCGTGCGCAACGGGCGGCTGCGCCTGGAGCACACCCTGGACCTGCCCGACATCACCGGCACGGACATCCTCGCCACCCGGGCCGCCGCCGAGCGTGCCTGGCGGCAGACCCTTGGCACCGTCTCCCAGATCACCATCAGGAACACCTCGGCGGCCCCGTTCGGTTCGTGGCAGGTTGGCGACGACGTTTACACCCGCGTCCACAACGCCTGGACCTCGTACACCGGCTGGTGCCGTATCACCGGCTGGAATGTCCGCCCCCATGCCACCGGCGGCCCCCAGGCGGTTATCAGCCTCAAGCCGTCCGCGTCGTACCAGTACGGAGGCGTCACATGACCGACGTCGGCAAAGCCATTGCCCAGCTCCAGAAGGACGTGGAGCGGCTCAAGCGGGCATCGCGCCTGTCCTCCGCGTCCCTCGACGACACAGCGCTCGAGGTCCGTGACGGTAGCGGGTCCCTGCGCGGCATCCTGGGGCAGCAGGGTGACGGCACCACCGCCGTGAACATCGTCAACGGGGGGCCGCCGCCCGCGCCCGCCACGCCCTCAGTAGCCCCAGCCGTCGGCGGCATCGCGGCCGGGTGGGACGGGACGTTCGCCAACGGGGTGGTCATTCCCATGGACTGGGCGCGGGTCGAAGTTCACGCCTCGCCCACCGCCGCGTTCACCGCCACCGCTGACACCCTCAAGGCCACTATCGAGACAGCGCAGGGCGGCATCGTCTACATTCCCTCCGCCGTACCCCTGTACGTACAGCTCCTGGCCCGCAACACCTCCGGGTCTGCTTCCCTGGCCACGGCGGAGGTCGGCCCGTACGCCCCGAAGCCGGTGGCGGGGGAGATCGGCATCGGGGAGATCACCGAGACGATGATCGGCGACGGCGCCGTCACCACCCCGAAGGTGTACGCCAACGCCGTGACGACGGCGAAGCTCGCCGCCGGATCCGTGGACGCCACCGCCCTCAAGGCTGACGCGATCACCGGCAAGACGATCACCGGTGGTGACATTGTCGGTGCGACCGTCACCGGTAGCGAGATCCGCACCGGGACGAGCGGTGAACGCGTCGTCCTCACCCCTGACCCGCCGTCCCCTCTGGCCCACCGATCCTCGATCCTGCTGTACTCCGGTGCCGCATCAGAGCTCGGACCCGGCCTCCTGAACACGGGCGTCACCGGGGGCGTCCCGTCAACGATCATGGCGTCGCAGTCCACAGCAGTGGACTCCCTGGGGCGACAGATCCGTTCCACGCTCGGCCTCATCCCCCCGAACCCGGGCGTGACCGCAGGCCGCTTCGTCCTCGACGCACTCAACCCGTCCGGCAGCACAAGCATCGGCGACGTCTACATCGACGGCGCCACCGCCATCGACGCAGCCGGACAGTCCAAACTCACGCTCTTCGCCCAGGACGGGGCCACCACTCCCAAAAGCGCAGAGCTCAGCCTGGGTACCGGGCGTGCCACGTGCTACATCGAAGCCCTCGAGGTGCGATCCCCAGCGACCGCACTGTCCCCGATGTACGTCAACGCCTCAACCGGACACAGCGGGCCCCTCTTCCGGCTCCAACTGAATGCCGTCGACCGCCTCGCCGTGTCAGCAGCAGGAGACGTGACTGCGGCAGGAACCGTCAGCGCCGACCAGCTGGCCGTTGCCAATACGACGTTCACCAGCTACACGCCCACCGTCAACAACGGCGGCAGCGCCACCTACGCCACCCGCACCGGCCACTACTACAAGATCGGCAAGCTCGTATACGTCCACATCTACATCGCATGCTCCGCCGCCGGATCAGGCAACACCGGCATCACCGTCACCCTGCCCTCCACCCCCTACCGAGGGTCCGCCGACATCCGCCAATACCTGCCCCTGTACGCCGGAGGGATCGCCGCAGGCGGCAACGCGGCAACCGGCGGAACAGGCATCGCCAACATCAACCCCACTGGCAGCGGCAACGAAATTGACCAACTGCGAAGCGCCAGTGACATTCAGTACCGAGGCTCCAACCTGTCCAATACCAGCACCCTGACCATTCAGGGCTGGTACCGCGAAGTCTGACGGAAGCAACCCGCATGCCCATCTCCGATCCACCCCCCATCCAGGTTTCCTACAACGCCCCAGCCGTTATGAGCTGGCGAGTCAACGGTGCCGACACCTACCTCGCGCTGCCCCTGTCCATCGACATGTGCAACACGCTGGAAGACGAGGACGTCGCCGCGATCGGCGAGGCAGTCGAGGCGCGCCTCAAGGCCCTGTACCCGGCAGACAAGATCGCCCGAGCGCTGGCCTGGGAACCCAGCGGCCCGCTCGCCGAGGTACTGACCGTCGTCCAGGAAGCACAACCACAGGAACCAGCTGGCGACGGACCTTCCCCGCAGGACGACCCACCCGAAACTCCAGGCTCGGATGAGGCCGAGCAGGGGCAGCAACCCGAGCCCGACCCCATACCCTGAGATCAACGGGCGACCCTCCGCCCCTGCACCACCCCCGAGGGACTGCCACCCGGCCCCGGCCGGCACAGCAGATCAGCCATCAGCTCTGGGCGCGGGGAGTGCAGGAGCACGGGCGAGTGCCCACCGATCTCACGATCCGCACGTACGAGGTCAAGCCGACCCTCGGCCGGCACCAGGTCCTCGACCCGCGCAGCCTCGCCTACCGCAGGCCGTACGACGGGCAGCCGCTGCGTGCCACCGCGTGGGAACCCCGCATCCCCGTCCTCGACCAGACCGGGCTCATCGCCCAGGGCATCAGCACCGCTCAGGCATACGGCCTCGACGAGGACGTTGACGCCCTGGGTTCCTGCACCGGTAACGCTGCCACCACCCTCCTGTCCATCCTCCTCACCCCTGAACAGGCACTCGCCGCCGCCCTCAACCTGGCTGACGCCTCCCAGGCGCAGCATTTCGCGATCGGCCTGTACGCGGACGCGACTTCCTGCGACCAGTGGGACGAAGCGTCCTGGCCCACCCAGGACGTCGGCTCGTCCGGCCTCGGCGTCGCCAAGGCGATGCGCAACCGGGGTCTCATCGACCAGTACGGGCACGCCACCACCGGCGCCCAACTCTGCACCCTCCTCCAGACTGGTCCGGTCCTCATGGGGATGCCCTGGCACTCCGCCATGTCCGAGCCGAATGCGGACGGCTTCATCGACGCCGACCCCGCCTGGGCGGACTCCCCGCTCGAAGGCGGCCACGAGGTCTGCGTCACCGCGCTCGACGACATCGCCATGAACGACGGTGCCATCGACTACGAGCACACCATCCTGCGCTTTCGACAGTCATGGGGAAGCGCTTGGGGAGACCACGGCGACGGCCGGCTCCGCCTTTCCACCTATCTCGCGCTCCGCAGCGAGATCGACATCATTCAGCCCCGAAAAGACGGAGTCGTCCTGTGACCTCCTTCCACGTCGCGGTCGACCACATCGACCCCGACACCTCCGAGCCCACGACCACCTACTACGGGACCTGCGACCAGGCCCACGCCGATGAGGTCCGCGCCATCGCAGCCCTTGACGACTCCGAGCGTCACGTTCTCGAGCACCCCCGCCTCGCCGGGGTGTTCATGGTCCTGCGCGACGACGGCGACCTCGACGTGTACGTCCCCAAGGACGCCGCCGAGTACAGGGTGTTCGAGCCCGACGCTGACGCGAAGGAAGGCGTCCTCGAGAACCTGCCGCGCGGCGCGGCCGGGCCCGCCTACATCTCTGGCGCCACGAAGATGGGCGGCCAGGCGATCGGTGGCGCCATGGATACCCCGGGCAACCCGCCGCGGGTCACCTGGCACACCACGGAGTCCCCGGCCGGTGGCTCGTACCTGACGTCGATCTCCGCCTACCTGATCCGGGTGGGCGCCGAACCGCAGGTCGTCTACGACCCGGTCACCGACGGGCTCGTCCAGCTCGGCCCGCTCACCAAGTCCGGGCGCGCCCTGCGCAACGACGGCTCCCGCCGTACGAACCGCGAGGGCAAGGTCAACATTCAGGTCGAGGTCCTCGGCCGCGCCAGGTCGCCGTGGACGAAGAACTTCGACCCGGCGAAGAAACCGAACTACCGCAAGCTCATCGCCGCCATGCGCGCGCACGGAGTCCCCGACACCTGGCCGGCCGGAAAGCCCGCAGCGACCGCCGCCGCGGCAACCAACCGAAACCGCACCACGTGGCAGTCGAAGGGCGGCCACTACGGGCACTCCCAGGTCCCCGGAAACGATCACTGGGATCCGGGCGCGATCGACATCAGCATCGTTCCTGGCAAGGCGTCCGGCGGTTCGGACAGCGGTGGCGGCTCGTCGACCCCCGAGACACCGGTGAAGCCCACGGGCAAGGACGCGTTCCCCGGCGCCTCGAAGTTCGGTTCTGGGGCGAACAACGAGTACGTGACCCGCCTGGGTCAGATGCTCGTCAAGCGGGGCGGAAAGCGGTTCTACTCGGTCGGTCCCGGCCCGAAGTGGGGCAACGCCGACAAGGCTGCGACGAAGGCATTCCAGAAGGCGCAGGGCTGGTCCGGGTCCGACGCCGACGGCATCCCCGGCGCAACGACGTGGGAGTACCTCGTCAAGGGCACCGGCAAGGACATCCCGGCCGCGGTCACGTCCCAGCCTCTGGAGCCGTTCCCCGGCGCCTCGTTCTTCCACGGCGGCCGCCACAGCTCGGTCATCACCGCCATGGGGCGCCGCCTCGTCGCCGAAGGGTGCGGGAAGTACAAGTCGGGTCCCGGTCCGAACTGGACGAACGCCGACCGCGCTTCGTACAAGGCGTGGCAGCAGAAGCTCGGCTACACGGGCTCCGACGCCAATGGCATCCCTGGTGCGACGTCCTGGGCGAAGCTGCGCGTCCCCAACTCCTGACCACCGATCCACCCACCCCTGCAAGGAGAACCCTGTGAAGATCCTCGGAAGAGAGCCGGCCGCACTGCTCGGCCTTGTCGCGGTCATCGTCAAGCTCGTCGCCGCGTTCGGTGTCGACGTGTCCAGCGAGCAGCAGGCCGTCATCAACGCCGTCGCCGCTGCCGCGGTCGGCCTGGCCCTCGCCGTCATGGCGTCCGACGGTGTCGGCGCCGCCCTCGTCGGTTTCATACAGGCTGCGGTCGCCCTGGCCGTCGGCTTCGGTTTTGACTGGTCTGCGGAGCAGCAGGCCGTCGTCCTGTCCGTGGCTGCCGCGGTCGTCGCGATGTGGGACCGCACCCAGATCGTGGCACCCGTCCCGGCGTCCGCTGTCAAGGCAACCCTGCCGCGCTGAGTACCTGAGCGTGCGATTACCGAGAGGAGATGACCCGTGCCCTCTGAACTGATGGGGATCAACATCACCCAGGGGGGCGCCGTCGCTCTCCTCACCCTCGTCGTCCTCATGGTCCTGACCGGGAAGCTGGTGCCGCGACGGACCTATGACGACCTGCTGAAAGAGCGCGATACCTGGAGGGAGGCCCACACCGTGTCCGAAGCTGCGCGAACATCGGAGCGGGCCCAGACCCAGGAACTACTGGAGCTGTCCCGTACGTCAGCGCACGCGCTGCAGGCGCTGCCGCGTATGGGGCTTGAAGAGGATACGGAGGTGGACGCCCGGTGACCCTGAAATGGCTGAGCCGATTGCGCTGGCCGTCCACCTCACCTGACGGACAAGAGGCTGCCGAGTCCGCGCTGCGACGGGCGAAGGCAGACCGCCAAGAGGCCGAGGACCGGCAGCCCGCCGTGTCCGAGGCCGCCGGTGCGCTGAGGCGTATCCGGCAGGAGAACCATTTCGCAGCGCGGTTCCGCGCATCCATTGAGGGGAGATCGGCGTGAGCATCGCGCAGATCTTGAACCTGGCGGCCAGTGGTCTGGTCGCCCTCTTCGCGGCCGTGTTCATCGCTACGTACCACGTGCTCGCCCCGTGGCGGAGGACCGCCATGGGCTGGCATCTGATGCTGTTTACCGGGGCGATCGGGCTGCTCGGCTTGTACACGATCGTCGTCACGATCACCGGTCTGGACGGCGCCCCGGCCACAGTCCTGCGCTACGCCCGCACGGCTTTGCTCATGTTCGTCGCGGGACTTATTGCGCAGCGGACGTGGATGGTGTGGGCCGCCCAGCACCCCCGCAAGACGCAAGACGGCACCGACACGACATCCGCCAGTTCCGGCAGCAGGGGAGAGACGCCATGACGACGGTCACGGGCAAGCAGATTGGCGGCGCCCCGCAGCGTACCGAGGTGACCATCACCTTGGTTGACGTCACTGGGGTCCGGGCTGTCGGCTATGTGGCTGGGGACCAGGCCGAGATTGTGCGCCCTGTCCCCATTACCCCGCAGAATGACGGCACATGGTCTGCGGAGCTGACCCCGAACGCGGAGATCACAGCCGCCGCGGGGGACACGGTGTGGGCGGTCCAGGAGGGGCGGGCTCTCGACGGCACCCCCGTCATGACGTACATCCTGGTCCCGGAGACGCCCGGCCCGCACTGGATGGGCGACCTGCGCGTCGACCTGGGGGACGCCCCCACCGGCGGCAGCACCATCGTGTACGTGCCGGGCCCTGAAGGTCCGGCCGGGCCGCCTGGCGCGGAGGGACCGCAAGGCGACCCTGGCGTGCAGGGCGTCCCGGGAGCCGATGGAAGTGACGGAGCGGCGGGGCTGCAAGGGCCACAGGGATTGCCCGGCCCCCAGGGGGATCCCGGGCCCATCGGGGCGAGCGGAGCAACTGGCCCGGCCGGAGCCAAGGGCGACACCGGAAACATGGGACCTCAAGGCCCTGCAGGGCCGAAGGGCGACACCGGACCGCAGGGGCCAACGGGACCAACCGGCCTTACTGGAGAAGTGGGCCCCCAGGGCGCCACCGGCAGCACCGGCCCGGCGGGAACCAACCAGCCCCCACCCGACGTGCAGGTTTTCACCACGTCCGGCACGTGGACGAAGCCAGCCGGCGCCGGGACCGTACTCGTCCATCTAGTCGCTGGTGGTGGCGGTGGCGGCTCTGGGCGTCGCGGTGCAGCAGGCACCGTGCGCTGCGGCGGGGGAGGGGCAGGCGGCGGTGCCGCGTACCACGCCACCCTCCAAGCCGTTCTTCTCACTTCCACCGTTCCAGTCACCGTCGGAGGAGGAGGCGCCGGCGGCACCGCGATCACCACCGACGACACCAACGGCAGCGCTGGCGGGCCTGGAGGCCCGACTACTTTCGGCTCGTATGCCCGCGTTGGTACGACCACCGGAGGCGGCGGCGGCACAGCGTCCAATGGCACCGCAGGGTCGTCGGGAGCCGGCACAACGCTCGGCGCCACCGGCGGCGCGGCCTCCACGACCGGGGCGGCCGGCACGAACGGCAACCCCGGGGTTCTCGGCGCGGCGTCCGGCGGGTCCGGTGGTGGCATCACGGCAGGGAACGCCCCTGGCAACGGAGGCGCTGGTGGAACCAATGCGGCCGTGGTCTCTGGGGCGGGCGGAACCGTCGACAGTACGCCGCCGACCTCGCCTGCTGATGCTGTCGCCAACTCCGGGTTTCCTGGTGGCGGAGGGGGAGCTGGGGCCGCGTCGGTCACGACTGCGGCCCAGTCCGGGGCGGCCGGTTCTCGGTACGGCGGGGGTGGAGGCGGCGGGGGTGCTGCGCTGAACGGCAACACGTCCGGTGCGGGCGGATCAGGCGGCGGCGGGATCGCCGTCATCATCAGCTACTTCTAGGAGGACTTGTGGCAGAGCCCAAGGCGTATGTCGCGGTGAACGCGTCCGACCCGGCCGACATGGTCATCAAGCTGGGGCCGTTGTTGTGGGACGGGGAGACGGAGTATGACCCGGGCCCGCAGTACCGGTTGGTGCTGGAGGTGGACGCGTTGGCGCAGGGGTACATGTATCCGCCGCCGGAGGGTGGCGGTGATCCGGGGGAGCCTCCTACGGAGGGCTGACCAGGGGGTTTGTCCTATAGTTTTGCGACGTTAATAACGTGATCTTGCTCAGCCCTCCGACCGCGCCACACCCCCTCTGCGCTGACATCCTCGGGTCACCTCACCGGACAGGCGGCAGCGCGTAGGCTGACACGGCGGTGACCCGACCAACTGAGCCTTGGTCGGGTCACCGCACTGTGCGGCTACTGCTCGATGGCTGCACACCTACGGCACCGCGGCGTGCCCTCCGGCGCGTAGTCGTGTTCCGCGAAGGTCTGCTCGCCGCTTGGGCGGCAGTGATCCGTCAGCTCGGGGAGATCCTGCTTCGCTCCGCCGACGGGCGGCATGTACTCCATGGTCGCGGTCCTCACTGCTCGGTCTGGCGGTTCGCTTCGGCGATCACGGCGTTGATGAGCTGCCGCGCGTAGGTCTCGGTGAGCGCTCGGTCGAGGCGGGCCGGGCGGCACAGGTGGTCCATCAGGAGGTGGCGGGGGCTCTCGCCGTGGGCCAGGACCGTGTCCAGGTGCGGGTGGCCTCCCGGTCGGGATTCGGGCCGGTCGTTCATGGTCAGGCCTCCTTGGTCGGTTCGTTGGCGAGCACGTTGACGGCAGGGGCTTCGTCGGGGCGGATGTCCCACTGCACGTTGACGACGTCCCAGAAGTTCTCGTTGCCGTCGGGGGTTTCCACGAGGATGGACTCACCGATGCGGGGGACACCGGGGAAGGTGTAGCTGATGGCTTCCTGGTCGCCGAGGTACAGCCAGACCTGGACGCCGGTGAGGGGCTTGATGGCAGCGACGGGTCCGATGGCGGCGACGGGTCGTCCGTGTCGGGTGAGGCTGATGACTTGGCCGGTGGAGCGTGCATGGTCGGCGATGTCGCCGAGTTGGGCTCGTGCGGCTTCGATGCCGTAGGACTTCTCCATGACACAACCTTAAGGTCTGTAAGGTTCTAGCGCAAGCCCTCTCCCGGACCCGGGGCAGCAACTCGCCCCACCGGGCGCACCCTTGAACCATGAGCACCGAACGCGACCCCCGCTGGGAATGGATCGAGGTCGGGACGTACGGCAGTCCCGATCAGTGGATCAAGGGGGAGTGCAACCACCTCACCCCCGAGCCCGTACACGCCGAGCCGACCGGCGAGCTCGTCGCGCACCTCTGCCTGGACTGCAACGCCCAGCTCCCCGCCGAGTGGCAGCCATGAGCACCGACCCGGCTCCCCGCGAGGTCGAGGCGCCCAGCCCCGACCCGGACACCGCACGCCCCGGCGAACCACCCGACCCCGCTCCGCCGGAGCGCCCGCACGAACCGGGCGCCCGGCCGGCCCCGCTGTCCCGGCTGCTGTACCCGTGACGCCACCAGGGGGATGGCCGCGCCGGTTCGTGGCTACGCTCGGGAGTACGCCCACCAGGAGGTCGCGATGAGCCACCGTCCGTACCCGAACGCTGACCGCGCTCTGCGCCAGGTGACCCTCCGGCACGGCAGTGACTGCCCGCGCTGCAGTCACCGGGACCACGCCCACCCTCGGAGCGGAGGCCAGTACGTCTGCTCCCGCGAGTTGAACGGGGTGCCGTCCTGCCGCGAGTGCGCCGACCGGCTGCTCCGGCTGAAGGCTGGCCCGCTGGGCGGCATGGCCGAGAGCCTGTCGCGCATCAACGTGCAGATGCCGTCGTTCAACTTCGTAGCGGCTCGGTCCGTCATGCTTCCTGGGTACGAGGGGCCGGTGCCGAACGTGGCGATGGTGGTCACGCCGGGGCGTGCCGTGATCGACGGGGTCAGTGCCCCCGTGCACGACGCGACCACGGACGCCACGGAAGCGCACCACCGCGGCGTGGTCCGGATCTTCCCGTGATCGGTCGACGCCCTCGCGTACAGATTCGCTGTCAGGTCGACGACTGCACCAAGTCAACGCCTCGGCGCCTGGCCCCCGGGTGGTCGATGGACTCGAAGGGGCGCCCCTTCTGCCCCGACCATCCTGTCGAGAGCGCCTGTCGAATCTGTGGACGCGACAAGGGGCTGAACCGCGTCCTCTGTAGCCCCTGCATCCGCGCCTGACCATCCGTCGCGAAATCGGCCCGATCCTTAGGATCGTTCCTGACGAAGTTCCGGAGGCTTCCTCCGCATGGTCGCGGCGGAGGGATCGCCAGCTCTGGTTCTCGATAAGCTCACATGCATCTGATCAGAGCCTATGCAGGGGGACTTGTGGCTGACTCCACTCCGAGCGATCCCGTCCGCTTCACCGTGCCGCTGAAGCCCACGATCCACGACAAGATGAGCCGAGAGGACGTCATGGGATCGCCGATGCGCTGGCAGCTCGGTGACGACACGATGATGGAGGGCATCGTGGTCGGCTGGAAGGATGAGCCGGACGGCGGCGTGACGCTCACCGTGGAAGCTTCCTCGCCGGCCTAGGTGCGGCGGCACCAAGGCTTAGGATCGCGCTCACAGCAGAATCGCACTGTTCGAGTGGTGCCCCTGCCTGATGGTTGAGGCAGGGGCACCATCGCGTCTCGCTCCAGATAATGTTCCTTCTATGGAGCCATAGCGTGTGACTCCTGTGGCGGGTCACATGAGGCCCGCATGACGGATGAGGAGACCCTCATGAGCGTGCCGCCGATCGCCAAGGCCGAATGCGTGTTCTGCGACGTCGTCGCCGGAAAGGCGCCCGCAGAAGTGTTCCACGAGTGGAACGACGCGCTCGCGTTCGTTCCGTTGAACCCTGTCACCGAGGGACACCTGCTCGTCATCCCCAAGGTGCATGTCGCCGACGTGGGCCACGACCCCGCCATCAGCGCCGCCACGATGCAGCGCGCGGCTCAACTTGCCGCCTCCCAATGGTGCAACGTCATCACCTCCCGAGGCAGCGTGGCAACGCAGACCGTCTTCCATCTCCACTTCCACATCGTCCCCCGACGGGAGAACGACGGCCTGGCTCTGCCGTGGACAGGCGCGCACGCGTGAGCGAGCAGGACGACGTGGTGGACGGGGAGTTGGTCGAGGATGACCTGCTCCCCGCGATCCCCGAGGACCGGGCCCCGGCGGTTCCGCTGGCCGAGGAGGACCCCGACGCGTGGCTGCCGCCCGAGGCCGAGGCGGACGTGCGGGCGGGCATCCCCAGGGACACCAGCCGGGCGTACGAGGGTGACATGAAGCAGTTCGCCGCCTGGTGCGACAAGGTCGGCCGCCGGGTCCTGCCTGCTGCACCGCAGACCGTCACCGCCTATCTGTCGCACCTGAAGCGCACCCCCCGGGAGCGGACCGGGCGGCCGTACGGTCCGGCGACGATGGACCGGGTCATCGCGTCCATCCGCTCCTCGCATCGGGCCGCCGGGTTCGAGCCGCCGGACACCATGGGGGCCCGCAAGGTCGTCGCCGGGTACCGGCAGGAACTGTCCGAAGCCCAGGACCCCGCAGCCACCCCGAAGAAGGCCACAGCCGCCGACCGAACCGTCCTCTCCGAAGCCCTGGCCCACCTCGACCGGACCACACTCGTAGGGAAGCGCGACGCCGCCCTCATGCTCTTGGGGCACGCCATCGCCTCCCGTGGCAGCGAACTCGCCCCGCTGAACTGGCCGGGCAGCTTCACCGACCTGCCCGGCGGCGGGTTCACCGTGCGGGTGTACCGGAAGAAGCGGAAGAAGTGGCAGAACGTAGAAGTGCTGCCCGAGCCGGACCGGGATCTGTGTACCGTCACCGCTGTACGCGACCTGGTGGAAGCACTCGCGCGCGAGGGGCACACCAGCGGGCCGCTGTTCGTGCGGATCGACCAGTGGGGATACATAGGCGCCGAGCTGACCCGTAAAGGTGAGCCGATCGGGGACCCGGACGGCCGGATCAGCATCAACGGGGCCTCCGACGTCGTCAGTCGGTCGATCCACCGCACCGGCCTGCCGGGGAAGTGGACGTCGCACTCGCTGCGCCGCGGGCTGGTCAAGAGCGCGCGGGCTGCCGGGGCTGACATCGTCGACATCGGCCGGCACGGCGGGTGGGACGACAGGTCGAAGGCACTGATCGGGTACATCGATGAGGAGGACAGCACCGGGGACCGCAACCCGCTGTCCCGGATCGCGAAGAAGGCCGCCACTCCAGTCCAGGAGCCCACGTGACCCCAAAGAAGTACAGCGCCCCATCGGTACGCCAGCTCGCCGCGGTGGTCGACGCCATGGCGGGCTCGGTGTCCGAGGGCCGCATGCGGCAGCTGCGGATGGTCGTCGACATGTTCGGGCGGGCGGTCGGCCGGGACGAGATGCCGAAGCGTTCCTCCCGTACGGCGGAGCAGCTGTTTACGTGGGCTGCTTTGCGCCCGTTCTGGGCGATGGCGGTGGCCGGTGAGCTGCGGCATTGGGAGAAGGATGTGGGGAAGCCGCTGCCGTTGGCGACTCAGCGGGTGGTGCGGAGCTGCCTGGAGGACCTTGCCGCGCGGGTCCTGCCGCCAGGGGGAAAGCGTCTGCGGTTGCCGGAGCTGGACGTGCCGGAGCTGAAGCCGACAGTCGACGGTCGGGCGCTGGACTCCCTGTATCGGGGGATGGTGGATCTGGCCGCCCGGGGCCCGTTGGTGCGGGATGGGACGGCGTTGTCGGTGGAGGACCGGGCCCGGGTGCTGGCGATGGTTGCGGTGCTGTTGGATGCGGCACCGCGGTCGGGGGAGATGGCCGCACAGTCGTTGGCGGATTTGGCACCAGGTGAGGTGGCGGTGGGGGTTCGCCGGCGGTCGCAGCGCCGGGATGAGTACCGGGCGGGGGAGGTTGCGGCGATGACGGGGCTGCACCCGCGGACGGTGTCGATGATTCTGGCCGGCCAGGGTCATGACCGGTCGGAGGTGACGGAGGCCCGGGTGTTGGAGGCTGCGAATGCGTTGCCGCCGGTGCCGGAGGTGGAGTGGTTCGAGTTGCGTCCGGGGTCTCGGGTGGCGGTGCGGCGTTGGCTGGAGGTCCGGCAGCAGCTGGTGGACCAGGTGCCGTTGACAGGGCAGAGGACGGCGTTGTGGGTGTCGCTGGTGCCGTCGAAGGCGGGCCCGGCCGGGTTGCCGTTGAGGGCGCAGGGCCTGCGGCAGGGGTATGCGCGGGGGATCACGGCGTTGAACTGGGTGATGGCCGGCTCGTATGGGTGGGAGCCGTTGCCGACGACGATGGAGCAGATCCGCCGTTCCGTGGACGTTGTGCCGCTGCTGGAGCCACCGGTCTGAGTTCAGGTGCCGGGGAGCGGGTCCTGGTCGATGTCGCGGGCGGGTGCGGCTGCGGGTTGTCGGGTGGGGTCGCAGTGGTCGCCGTATCCGCGCAAGCGCGACTCCTGGGCGGTGAGGGGCCGGCCGCAGCGTCGGCAGTACCGGTGCCGGTAACCGGTGGTGGTCTCGTCGAGGTCGAGTTGCTGCTGGTTCCGGTCGGTGGCCATGGGTCCAGTGTCCTGGTTGTGGTGGCGGAGGTGATCAGGATTTTGTACAATCACCGTCATCTGACGGGTACGCCCGTAGGAAGGCCACTACCCAATCCGGGTAGTGGCCTTCAGTGTTCGTGGGGTTAGGCGTCGTAGTCACGGATCAGGGCGTCCGGGACGGTTGCAGCGACCACGGTGACGGTCTCCGCGTGTCCGACCTTCGCGGCCTCCTCGGTCGCGTAGCGCTGGCTGTACTCCTCGTCGTCGTCACCGAAGACCATGGTCTCGAAGGTGAGCGGGTCGCCGTAGCCGTAGTTGTGGTTGGAGCCCAGCCATACGGTGGAGACCTCGTGGCGGATGGTCGGGTCGTCGGTGGAGGTGATCTTAGTGCGGGCTACGACGGTGCGCTGGGGTGCGCCCTGCAGTGCGAGCCAGAGGCTCTCGTCGATCTCGCGGCCAGCCCGGTCGAAGTAGTTGTCGTGGGTGCGCATCCAGTCGGTCATGGTGCCCCTTTCAGGCTGCGAGGGTGGTCAAGTCACGCGTGACGGCGGTGCGGGGGAGGTAGTCGCGGCCGAGTTCGCGGGCGATGACCTGTGCGGCGCTACGGACCACGATGACGGCCCCGGCGGGGGTTGTTGCTGCCGGCCGGTCGAGGACGAACGCCATCCGGTGCAGGGTGTACGCCGTGATGCGGTGGAGGAAGAAGGAGCGGGCCTCGCCGCGGAGCCGGCACATTGCGCGGACCTGGATGCGGCCGGACTTGGTGGTGCGGATGTCGTGCGCCTCGATCGTGCGGACCGACTCGGTGCCGTCCTCGTCGAGGTAGGTGATGGTGACGGCCTGGGTGCGGTCGATGGCCCTGTACAGGTCGGTGAGGGTCTTGGTCGTCGTCTGCTGCGCCGTGTTCTTCATCGTGTCCCCCGCGTCGTCTTGGCGTTGGGAACACCATGCCATGCAACCTCTTGCTTATGCAATACGTTTACAGGTATTGTTCTGGGTGTCGGGACAGCCCCGGTGCAGATACCCATTAAGCGTGCGGGTGCCTGCAATACGATAGGAGGAACCTGGCGTGGCCAACGCCCCCAAGACGCGCCCGCCCAGCAACCGCACAAGCGGGCGTCCCCCGAGAGGACCCCGCCCCGTGCCCACCCGCCGCAACCTCCGTGCCGGCCTCACCGCCGCAGCCACCCGCCTCCGCGAAGTCAACTCCCCGGACCTCGCCGAACACGTCGACACCGTCCTTGCCCTGTCCATGTACGAACTCGGCTCCGCCCTGACCGCCGACGAGAACCTCGCCATCCGCATGCCCGTCACCGCACGGGACCGCATCGTCGCCGGTGCCGAGCAGGCCGGCCGTACGGTCACCGCCGACGTGAACGAGGGCTTCGCCGCCTACCTGGCGGGGGAGTTCACCCCCACTCCGCCGGTCCGTGCCCGCCGCGGTGCGACGGAGGAGAAGGTCAACCTCAACGTCCGCCCCGACGGTGCCCTGCGTCAGCAGGTCGAGGACACGGGCACTAAGGCAATGCACGTGGCTGCGGACTGGCTGATGCGCAGGTACGAGACCGGCCCGTACACCCCGGGGGCGGCCAACACGGTGCGCCCGGCCGGGTCCGTTCGTATCCCGCAGGTGCCGCGCCCCGTCCGGGACCTGATCCGGGCCCGGGTGACGGAGGCCGGGAAGAACGTGAACACGGAGATCGAGGAGGCGTTCACCCGGTTCCTGGCCGGCGAGTTCACCCCGGTCGCCCCGGCATGGCCGAAGGGCGCGGACATGGTCCCGTTCAAGGTCAGCCCGAACAACGACCTCTTCGACGAGGTCAAGGCCAAGGGCAAGGGCTTGATGCCGATGCAGGTCGCGATGGCGTACCTGCTGTCCGAGTACAACATCGCCCCGGACACCGCCGCCGAGTAGGCGCCCCGGCGGGTGTGGGGCCTGCAATGCCGACACAGGGCCCACACCCGCAGCACACCGCAACAACCTCATAGGAGACCTCGTGGCTACCACCACCGAGGCCCCCGCCAGCAGCACGGCGGAGGGCCCCACCACGCACACCCAAAACCAGGCCGCCAAGACCGGTGGCGCCCTCGCCATCCGCCCCGACCAGACCGCCTGGACCCCCGAACAGGGAGCCGTCCTCCGCCAGTCCGGCATCAAGGACCAGGTGACCCCCGCCGAACTGTCCGGCTTCCTCCACCTGTGCCAGCGCACCGGCCTCGACCCCTTCTCCCGGCAGATCTACCTCATCGGCCGGTTCAGCAAGAAGGACGGCCGCGAGGTCTACACCCCGCAGACCGGCATCGATGGGTACCGCGTGATCGCCCAGCGTGTGACCGCGCAGACGGGCGGCACGTACGGCTACGAGGACACAGTGTGGTGCGACCCGTCCGGGCGGTGGCATGACGTGTGGCTGGCCGTCGAGCCACCAGCCGCAGCGAAGGTCACTGTGATCCGGAACGGGCAGCGTTTCTCCGCTGTCGCAACGTTCCGCGAGTACGTCCAGACCTTCCCGGACGGCAACCCGAAGGGCCTGTGGGCGAAGATGCCTGCCGGGCAGATCGCCAAGTGCGCTGAAGCACTGGCGCTCCGCAAGGCGTTCCCGCATGACCTTGCGGGCGTCTACACGGCCGAGGAGATGGACCAGGCAGACAACGCAGCCCCGATGGCGCCTTCGCAGGACTTCATCGCCAAGGCCGAGAACGCCGAAACTGCGGCCATTGCCCGGGGCGTCTGGACGAACGCCAAGCACGCCGGCGCCACGGTTGACGTGCTGGACCAGATCGCCGCAATCGGTCAGGAAAAGGCCGCTGCCGAGCAGCAGCCCACCCCCGACTCTGACGCCGGAGACGACGAGGTCGTGGATGTCGAAGTCGTCTCCGAGGACGTCCCTGGCCAGGATCCGCCGAAGGACACGGGCGCGGCAAAGGACGCGCAGAAGGTGGTGCTGGACACCCTGTACGCGCAGGCGATCGAGCACCGGCACAACCGGGACGTACTCACCCAGGTACGTGGCGCCGCCGACGAGGAAGGCGTCATCGACTGGGAGGTGCCGGGTCCGCCGCCGGAGCGTCAGCCGATGTCGTTCCGGGACCTGCTGGAGATGTTGGAGTCCGCGCACGCGCAGAGGAGCGCCGCCTGATGGCCGTTGTAGTCAAGGAGAAGGGTCGCACCGCTACCCACCGGCCGGCCGTCAGGCAGCGTCGGTTCCGTCACGACGAGTACATCGCCGTTGACCTGTTCTCCGGCTTCGGAGGGCTCACCGAGGGCATCAAGCGGGCCGGGTTCACCACGATCATGGCGGCGAACCACAACGCCTACAAGGTCGAGGTTCACGAGGCGAACCACCCCGAGGCCGAGCACTGGATTGCCGACCTGATCAACCCCGAAGCAGCCGACTACCACTCCGCCCGGGACCTTCCCGCTGCGGACCTGTTGGTGGCGGGGGTCAGCTGCGTCAACCACTCGATGGCGAACACGACCAAGGCCTACGAGCAGGGCGGGACGCTGTTCGAGCTGGAGGACCCCGACTACGAGGCGCGGGTCACCAGATCGGAGCGGGACCGGGCGACCGCGAACTGCGTCCTGCACTACGCCGAGCGCCACCGGCCGCGCATGATTCTGGTCGAGTGCACCACCCAGCTGACGTCGTGGGGGCCAGCGCTGCCGGGCCGGCCGAAGGTCGGGGACGGTTCGACCTACCGGTGGTGGCTCAACGAGTTCAACCTGCTCGGCTACCACCCTGCGAAGGTCTTGTACCTGAACAGTCAGTTCTTCGGGGTACCGCAATCCCGGGACCGCGGCTACTGGGTCTTCGTCCACAAGTCCCTGCCGATGCCCGACCTGGAGCACCGCCCGGAGTCGCACTGCGGACACTGCGACAAGGCAGTCGAAGCGGTCTGGACGTGGAAGACGGGTATCCCGGCGACTGGCACGGTGATGTACGGCAAGCAGTACGAGTACCGGTGCCCGTCCTGCCGTCGCCCCGTCGTCCCGCCGATGACGCCGTCGCTGGCCGCGCTCGACCTCACCGACCTGGGTACGCGCATCGGTGACCGGCCGGTCAAGGCATTCAGCGACGGCCACCGCGGGCCTTTCGCCGCATCGACGACGGCCCGCATCGAACGGTGCCGTCAGAAGTTCGCCGACTTCCCGGCGATCCTCATGCCCGCCAAGGGTGTGCACGGTTCGGAGCGACTGCTCCTTCAGCCGCTGGCCACGCAGACCAGCCAGCAGGAGGCCGCGATCCTGTCGACCGGGCTGGCCCCGCAGGGCCTCTGGGACGAGGCGGCAATCGCGCTCGCCGTCGACAACTACCAGGGCGCCGCACGCGGGGCCGGTGACCCGCTGCCCACCCAGGTCGGTTCAGAGACGCTCGCCGTGGTCTCCTCTGGCGTCATCCCGTACCGGAAGAACACCATTCCCGCGGTGCACTCGGAGCCGATGTCGACGTTCACCTCCGACCAGATTCCCGGGCTGCTGACCGCGGCCGGCTGGTTCAAGCAGAACGGTTCCACCGGAACCGGCCCGGTGACGGACCCGCTGGGAGCGACCACAGCCGAATGGGGACTTGCGCTGTCGGAGCTTCCGTTCGAGGAGTGCTTCTACCGCATGATGGCGGCCCACGAGATCGGCCGCGGCTGCGGCTTCGATGTCGACTTCGGCACCTACAAGGGCACCTTCACCGTCTGGGGATCCGCACGGAACCAGGTGGATGGATTCGGGAACGCTGTCAGCCGCCAGGTCGGCACGTGGATCGGGGAACGGCTGCGAGCCGTCCTTCACGGCGCCCAGGACAGTGACCTGGCAGCAGCTGCGTAGTCGCTACCCGCCCCACCCGTACACCCGGCCGGTCCCGCCATGGGGCCGGCCGTTCCATTCCCCGCACCCTCAAGGGAGGCCGCCATGGTCGCCGTTCTGTCCGCTGTCGCCATGTGCCTGCTGGTCGCCTCCCCGTTCGGGGTGGCCCTGTACAGGCACCTGACCGGGCGTATGCCTGCCCCACCCGAGCCGTACGTCCGCCACCGGCACGCCCAGCACCCCGCGGTCGTCCTCGCGGAGCTGGAAGTCCGGCAGGCCTACCCGGACCTGGCCGCCCTGTACGAGGTCCCCACCCAGTCCGAGCCCGCCCGCCGATGACCCCCCATCCCACCCCACCGGCGCCCCGACATGGAGGAGGCGACACCGATGTACCTGATCCTGCTGGGCACCCTGGCTGCCCTGACTCTGACGGGCGCCGCTGTGTGGCAGCTGCGCCGTCTACAGCGCGTCATCCGCATGGAACGCGCCGCGGTCCGCCTGACGCGGGCTGCGGACCACCGCGACATGGCCGCGTTCAAGGCCCGCATCGGGCGCCTGGTCGCCGAGCAGCAGGCGGCCGAGGCAGCCGAGCACGTCCTGGCCGAGGCCGACCGGATCGTCACCGCGGAGCTGGCCCGCACACCGCACTACCCGCACCACCCGCACGAGGGGGACCCGACATGAGCACCGACAGCATTGCCGCCCGGCAGCGCCTGGTCGACGACCGGCACTACAAATACCGCGGGTGCGCCCCCGATTCGGAGTACCCGTGGATGTCGGCGGGGGACCCGGACGTGCCCGTGAACGCGTGGGGCCCGTACACGGACGACGGGGCCGAGCCGCAGCGGGACCGCCTGGCCCGGGAGAAGGCCGCCCTGACCATCTGTGGCCGCTGCCCGGTCATCGCCCTGTGCCGGGTGTACGCGAACACCACGACGGTCGACGAGGCGGGCGTGGAGACCCTCGTCGAACCGGAGGGAATCCTTGGCGGGGAACTGGCGCTGGCCCGGCACCGGGCGCTGATTGCCCGCCGGCACGCCGCCACGGTCGGCGACACCACGGCCACCGCCCCCGCGGCGCCGCCGGTACGAAACATCGACGACGCCCGAACCCCACAGAAGCTCGCCGTCCTGAACGCCCTGGCTGTCGAGCTGTACGACGAACGCGTCGCCCGCCGTGCCGGCATGGACGTGCGGACCTGCAACTGGCACCGGTCCGCCCTGTGCTCCCTGTTCGGCCTGGACCGGGAGACCGCGACCCGCGACGAGCTCCTCCTCGAAGCGCTCCGCCACGGACTCATCCCCGCATCGACCCGGGTTGTGTGGGACGGGCTGTGGCCGGTCGCTGCTGCACCCACGACGGACGGGGCCCGCCAGCGCCGGATAGCGCCCGGCATCCCCGTGGCGCTCCTCGCCCCGCAACCCCGCCCCCGGGCCCGGTCCCGACGGGCCAGCGTCCTGACCCGCCTGCTCTACCCCCGCGCCCTGTTCCCGGCCGCCGCCCTGGCCACCCCGACGCCTGTTCTGGAGCCCGCAGCATGACCACACAGCCCGCCGCCCCCGCGGCCGCCCCGGACATCAGCACCGTCGACCAGGCGCTCGCCAACCGGTGCCAGACCTCCGGGGACTACCTCGCCGGGATCCTCGCCGCCGGACACCTCGAAGCCGCCGGCACCGTCCGCAAGCTGCCCGCCGACCTGTTCCCCGACTGGGACCCGGTCATGGTGCAGGCGGTGTGGGATGCCGCGCTGCCCGTGGGGTTCCAGGCCGGGAAGCTGTCCGTGCGCCCTACGTGGACACCTGAGGCCCTGCACCGGCTCCGTACGGAGCTCGCCGCCGCCGGGTACGTGGCCATGGGCAAGCTGGCCGGCCGGTCCGCGAGCATCCACCCGCCCCGGCATCCCGCCGACACAGAAGCCCCCGCCGTCGGCAGCCAGGTCCGGGACGGGGGCCACCCGTGACCCAGCCCCCTTCCCGCCGGTCGTCGCGTGGCCGTGGACAGCCGCCCATCTTCGACGAACCGATGCGGGCCGCATACCTCGACCTGATCCGGCACGGCATGCACCTCGGCGACGCCGCCACCCAGTTGGGCATCAACCGTGTCACCCCGACCCGGCAGACCCGCATCGACCGGGAGTTCGCCGCCGCGCTCCGGGAGGCGCGGGTGGTGGGGCAGAAGGTCCGCCGGGAGGGGGTCCCGCACGACGAGTACCGGTACAACATGCTCGGCTGCCGCTGCCCGAAGTGCACCCGGGCTGCCACCGAAGGCCGGGCGAACCGGCGCGCCACGGAGGACCCGCCACCGGGTGAGGACGGGGGCCAAGTCCACCCCATCCGGCCCGTGGTGGCCGAGTCCGTACCTTCCTTTTTGCTGGCCAGGGCGTCTTGAGGGGTGCCAGGCCAGCCTTGCAAGATCACGTTATTACTGTCGCAAAACTATAGGACAAGCCCCGGAGCCCGCACGGGCGTGCGATGACCTGACGATCCGACAAGAAGACCCCCGCACAACACGATCAGCGAGGAGGCAGACAAGTGGAGAGCCGAAAGAGTAGGCTGTGCCTTGCACCAGACGACTACTCAGTTATCGGGTGCCGACAAGCAAATAGAACGGCTCCGCTCCCCTGGCTGGTAACCGGGATCGACGCGGAGCCGGTGCCGGCGACAGTCCCCAAAGACTTCACCGGCTGGCCAACACACAAGAGACAAGGTGTCGACATGCAGAAGAGTACCCGGGGCCGTGCCCCCGCAGACAGTAGGCCCAGCGTTTCCGGCGTGAACATCACACCGCCGATGCACGCGGCCCCTGTCACCACTACCCACACAGTCGCGTGACCGCCCAGGGCGAGGACATCCTCGCCTTCCTGGACTCCGCCATCACCGCCCGCGAAGAAGCAGCCCGCGCAGTCGGCTTCGACACGATTGAGACCGGCGACTACCTCTGGGGAACGAAGTACCTCATCCTCCGACAGGGCGACGAGAGCAAGGCCGCCCCGGAGATGGACGCAGGCCTCGCCAACCACATCGCCCTGAACGACCCCGCCTCGGTCCTGCGCCGCTGCGCCGCCGACCGGAAGCTCATCGTGGAGCACCAGCCGGACGGCATGGGCGGATGCGTCACCTGCGCACGCCCCGAGGAAGCGGAGGAGGACAGCGAGGGAAACTCGGTCTCCTTCCGCACCGTCATCCCGCACCCCTGCCCGACGCTGCGCCACGTTGCGGAGGGCTACGGCTGGACGGAGGGCGAGCGATGAGCGCCGGATACCTCACCAAGGCAGACCCGGACTTCGGCTGGGAATTCAAGGCAGAGGACTTCGTCTTCGTAGGTGGCGTGCAGGACGGACCCGACGGACCCACCTGGTGGTCCCGGGACATGCTGCGGATCGCTGAACACGGCGGCTTCCGCAACGACTTCCTGGCCAAGCAGGCGCAGGAGCAGACCTCACCCAGCAAGGGGGATCAGGTGACGTAGCGACTTCCTGAGCGGGAGGTCCTGGGCCCCTTGGCGGGGGCACTTCCTCTACCGCTGGCCGCTGATGTTGGCGCATCGTGCGCGGCCACTTCCTACGGCTCGGTTTGGCGACCGAGCTAAGGCCCGACTCTCAGATCCGGTTTGGCGACCGGGGCCGAGCAGGTCGAGCGACTTCAGGTTCTCTCCGAACCACCTCCGCAGTGAGAGCCCCTTTCGGCGTTCTCGCACAAACGAAAGCAGGTACATAGTGCCGTACGCGCACACCGCTTGTCAGCTTCCGCACGCCCAGAAGAGCGTTTCGCGGCAAAAGTCCCCCGCCGAACAGGGCACCCAGTGCCCCCCGGCCGCCCCGTGGACGCCCGTCCACGCCGACGACATGAACGTCGACACCACCGCCTCTCGGCACACCGGACCCCGCAACTGGCTCCGCAGTGTCGAGTGGCTCATCAACGCCGGCCTCCACCCGAAGGCCAACCAGACGACGCTCGCCGTCGCCCAGGACCTCGCCCGCCGCATGGACTACTCCACCGGGCACGTCCGCTACGACCTCGAAGGAACCGCCGACCGCCTCGGCATCCACCGCTCCAACGTCGCCCGCCACGTGAAGTACCTCCGACAGCTCGGCTCCCTCGCCTGGGCCCAGTACGGCACCCGCCGCAACGTCCGCCGCCTCCTCGGCCTCCCCGGATACGCCGCCACCGCCACCGTGTACGCCGCGACCATCCCCGCCACCTACGACCACGCCCTCGGCCACCAGATCATCGGCAACGGGTACGAGGCACGGGTCATCCGCGACTACCGGACGATGCCCGACACCAGGCCCTCAAGCACCCCCGTGGGGCCTGTGGACAACGCCTCTTCGGGCCCTGTGGACAACCCGGCTAAACGATCTCTTGCGACCCCTTCCCTTACCTCAGCTGATGTAGAGAAGAAGGTTCAGATGGTGGGGGGTGTAACTACTACCGCGGAGCGGCCGAACAAGACCGCCCCCACCCCCTCCCCGAAGATCCCGGCACAAGCAGGCAGCAACAACAAGCGGAGCACGATCCTCGGTGCGCACATCACCGCCGCCGGCATGCAGCTCGGCGAGAAGCTCGCCACCGCCATCCGCCGCGCCGTCCCGTGGACCCGCAACGCCACCCACGACCAGCTGCGATGGGTGTGCGCCGACATGGGCGAGCAGCAGTGGACCGTGGACCAGGCCGTGCGGTTCGCCGTCGAGACCGGTCACAAGCACGCCGCCGGGTTCGCCTGGCAGCCGGACCGCCCCCACCGCCTGATCGCTGCCGCGCTCCGTACTGCGGACCAGGACCAGCTCGAGAACACGGCGCCCGTCGAGGTCGACAGGGTGCACTCGGTGGCATGGGAGAACAGCACCGCCGGCCGGGAAGCTGCCCGTCTCGCAGGCCTTGCCGCACTCTTCGCCCCCGCGGCCCCCGCGGCCGCCGAGGCCGCACCGGAGCGCACCGACGAAGACCGGCTCCGCGCCCGCGCCGACTGGAACACCTGGCCCGAGGTCGCCCAGCACTACGCCGACGACCCCGACGACGCCCTCGACCTCTACGGCGTCCGCCTCTGCACCTACGCCATCCGCCAGGACAGCAAGACCCGTGACCGCCAGGAGGCGTGGGCATGACCGACAAGACCGCAGCCGGTGCCGACCTCGCCCGCCAAGCCCTCGCCGCCTACAAGGCCGGGGCGCAGAACGCACCGACCACCAAGCCCAGGCTCCGCCAGATCAAGCACGACCGCGGCCCCGGCCGTGACCCCGTCGGCCTCGGTGGTGTCCTCGGCAAGATCAGCACCGAACAGGGCTGGGACCTCGCCCGCGAAGGCGGCGGCATCCGCGACCAGTGGGCAACCCTGTGCCCCGAACTTGTCGGACTGGCAGAACCCGTCGCCTACGATGCTGAGAAGCGCCGCCTCGACGTACGGCCCGGCTCACCCGCATACGCCACGCATCTGCGGCTGTGTAACGGCGGACTCTGTGACCGCATCAACCAGAAGCTCGGCAAGGCCGTCGTCCGCACCATCCGAGTCCTGCCGGTCGGCCCTATGACGGGCGAGCCTTCGACCGCCCCCGCACCGGCGGTCACAGCCACCCCACGACCGGTGAAGACCCACGAGACCGCATGCGCCGGCTTCCAGGCCGCCCGAGCCGCCATCCGCAAGCCCGAGCCCCGCACCGTGGACCCGCGAGTCCTCAAGGCAATCACCCGCCAGAACCAGGACGCCGCCCGGGAACCCGAGACCGCGTTCGCCGCGACCGTCGCCGCCATGGAAGAGACCGTCCCCGCGGCCATACGGGACTCCGAGCGGGCACGACTGGCCGCCGTCGACCGGAAGTACGGGGCCGGCGACCAGACGGTGCGGACCGTGTTCGGGGCGGCGTGATTATCACGCCGTGATAATTGGCCCCCGGTTCTCGAGACGGCGATGACGCCCACCCGTGATTATCACGGCGTGATATTTCGGTGAGCCCGTACAGGTGAAACCGCATCAGAACTGACCAACCGGGTGACACCATCAACACCAAGGTCAGTAAGGTGACGTCATGGCCTCTCCCTACCCCGACGGCGACCGGGAAAAGGTGGCGTCCAAGCTGCCATCAGTCCTTCGCCAAGAGCTCAAGATCCGCGCAGCCGAACTCGGCCTCGACATCCAGGACGCCGTCACCACCGCAGTACAGGACTGGCGGCAACTTCCCCAACCCGGACCCGCGGTCGACACGGCAGGCGCCGAGTCGTACAGCACCTGGCTCCCCGCTGGTCTCTACGACGACTTCAAATCCACCTGCACCGACCGCGGAGTCTCCTACACCCAAGGCCTCGCCCAGTCCGTACGCCGCTGGCTCGACGCGAACCCCTCACCCGCTGGAACTCCCGCACCCACCGCCCCCGCACGCAAGATCGTGTGCAACCAGAAGGGCGGCGTCGGCAAGACCGCTGTATCAGCCGGCATCGCACAGGCCTGGGCCGAGGAAGGCAAACGCGTCCTCCTCGTCGACTACGACCCCCAAGGCCACCTCAGCGACCAACTCGGCATCGACAAGATCCCACCCGGCGACGACAGCCTCGTCTCCCACATGTGCGACGAAATCAACGGAGACCTCCGTGACCTCATCGTCGTCATAGACGACCCCAGGTTCGAGAAGCGCCTCCACCTCCTTCCCGCATGCTTCGACGGCTTCCTCCTCGACGCAAAGATCGCCATCCAGTCCATGGACCGCAGCAAGCGCGCCGTGCAGAAGGAAAGCGCCCTCGAGCGGTCACTACGCCAGCTCGAGAACGACTTCGACGTCATCGTCGTCGACTGCCCGCCCAGCCTCGGCATCGCCATGGACGCCGCCCTCTACTACGGGCGCCGCCGCCCAGGCGAACCCCAGGGCCAGTCCGGCGTCATCATCCCCGTCCTTGCCGAAGACTCCTCCGCCATCGCCTACAGCATGCTTGCCGGGCAGATCGAAGACATCCGCGAAGACTTCCAGCTCGACATCGACTACCTCGGCCTCGTCGTGAACCTGTACGACTCCCGCCGCGGTGTCGTCGCCACGTCCTCTCTCAAGCAGTGGCGCGACATCGGTGACCCCCGCGTCCTTGCCGTCATCGGCGACCTCAAGGAACAACGCGAAGCCGTCCGCATGCGCAAGCCGCTCCTGTCCTACGCCCCTCACAGCGACCAGGCCGAAGCCATGCGACAGATCGCCCGGGGTGCAGCGTGGTGACGAAGTCCGAACAGTTCGCTCAGTCCTCCGCCTTCAACCGAGCCGGCGGAGCCCGCAGCGCCCGCCGGGAACTCTTCGACGCCGCCACTGGGAAGAAACCCGCCCCCACCGAGCTGTCCATCCGGTCCATCTCGCAGAACCCCGACAACCCTCGGGACCATCTGCGAGACCTCACGGACATGACGCAGTCCGTCGAGCAAGTCGGTGTCGTCAATGCGATCACCGTCGCCACGATCTCCGCGTACCTGGAAGAACGCCCCGACAGGGCTGAAGCCCTGGACCCCGACACGACGTACATCGTCGTCGATGGGCACCGGCGCCTTGAGGCCGCGCGCCGCGCTGGCCTGGACACCATCAAGGTCACCGTCGACGACGCACTCGTGTCCACCGACGAGACGCTCCTCGAGGCCGCGTTCGTCGCGAACTACCACCGCGACAACATGACCGAGCTTGAGGAGGCACTGGCCCTCGAGAAGCTCGTCCAGTTCTACGGTACCCAGGCCAAGGCATCAAAGCGCCTCGGCATGGCCCAGGCCACGATCTCGTCAAAGCTGTCGTTCCTGAAACTGGCACCGGACCTGCAAGCCGACCTCGCGGAGGGTCGAAGGCCTGCCGAGCACGTCCGCAACCTTGGCAAGCTGTCTCCCGAGGAACAGCGCGCACGAGCCGACGAACGCGCAAGAGAAGCCCAGCAGCGCACCAAGCAGGCCGCGCCCCCTGCCTCTGCCAAGCGGACGCCAGCCGCGGAGAAGGACCCGGCGACCGATTATCACGCCGTGATAATCGAGACCCCCAAAGCGACGGACGACTCCGCTCAACAGGATGCCCCACTGCCAGAGCCTCGGCGCACGAAGCCAGCGGAGCCTCAAGCCACCGAAGTACCGAAAGCGAAGCCGCCGGGTGACGCCTGGGAGCTTCCGCCCGGAGGCTGGGAGCCCGTGCGCGACATACTCCTCGCCCAGATGGGAGAGTTCGACCGTCACATGCTGACGAGGAGCCTCGTCAAGGTGATGGACAGGGAGCTCGGCCGAACCCCGGCCGATACCACTGGGGCGTCTTAGCTGTCCTGACCCAGCATGCCTGCGGCCCCGCCCTTCCCGCCTGGGAGGTGCGGGGCCGCCTTTGTCGTAGGGGTCGGGATTCAGCCGGAAACGGCGACTTGCCGGGGTTTTTCGTTCACGCCTTCGAGTGATCCCCCACCCCGCCCCTTTCCCACCCACCACCTGCGGACTTGAGTAACAGTGCCGCCGCCTTGCACGGGACGGCGGCCCCGGGGGCAGAGGACACCCCTCCCAGGGATCGCAGCGCCTCTGCCCCCACCCCACACCCGCCACCACCGCATATCCGCGAACGCTGGCAGCCAGCCCACTTCCCGGCCTACAATCACCGTCATCTGACGGGTACGCCCGCGAGGTCTCGGGCCCCCGGATGGTCCGGTGGGCGGTTGTCGGCAAACTCCAGCCCCCGAACCCCGGGGGCTTCCTCATGCCCCCGGGAATGGCCGGGACGATACTCCCACCACGGTCACAGCGGTCTCAAAACTGTGGTCCGCCTTACCCACCCAGGGAAATCGGTGCCACAGTAGATCTCCCCCGGCAACGGAACTGGCAGCCGCCCCGGGGCCTGAAACCCGGGGAGGGAGCACCGGGGGACAGGAACCCTTCCCTACTGCCAGGGAGCGGACAGCGCCCTCATGCCCTCAGCAGCAGAGCCCGCACACCCCGAACCCACCATGGCCGGGCCCCCAGGTAAGGTCCTGCACTTCGCGCAGCGCACCCTCCGCGGCGGCCACGGCCGGCGCACCCCACAACCCCAGCCCTCCGAAGAACCCGCAGCGGTGCCCGACACCCCGCAGCAGCGCCTCGCCGAAACCGCCGAAGCATGGTTCCTCGCCCACCAGTCCACGCTCACCGACCCGGACGTCGCCGACACGTACCGGGCCACCCTCGACCTGGTGCGCCTCATGCTCGAAGGTTCACAAGCGGAATCCCTCATCGGCGACGAAGAGTTCCGTCACCTCGCCGGCATGGTCGAAGGGCTACGGAACGCACCTGACACTCTGTGAGGTAACGAATATGACCGGCGTAATTGCATGCCGACCTGCGACAAGGCACTTACCAGCACGCACGCTCTGTTGATCATCTAAAACTTTCCGTTCAACAACCGACGAGATCGTGGCACACTGGGGCGTCCGGAATAACCCGGAGTGACAACCTCCGGCCACCGGCGCACGCCACGGCTCACACACCGTCACCCGCTGCGCCCCTGGCCGGAATACGGGACGGGGACACCATGCTGGGAGACGACGACACCACCGCACGCAGGCTCCGCCTCCTCCAGGCGGAGTTCACCCAGCACCAGCAGCGCGGACCCGACCCCACCGGGCGCACCGCCACCCGGGCCGAAGCGCCCGCCCCCATCAACCTCGGCGTCGTCGACTACATGACGGCCGCCGTCACCGAGGTCGTCAAGCACACCCAGGCCCACGTACCCGACATTGCCCCGTACGCCGGCCCTCTCCCGGGCCTGTACGACTGGGCCCGCGAGCACACCGCGGACCTCGACGAGGAACGCCAGCAGGCCCGCGAAGCCATGATCTACAAACAGGGCCTCGAGCACGCCATCGCGATGGGCGACACCGCGGAAGTCTGCAAGCACCCCTGCCCCGCGTGCGGGTGTTGGGGCCTCCAGTGGGGGGAAGACGAGCAGAAAGCCGTGTGCACCAACCACTACTGCCAGGACAACAGCGGCCTCACGTACCGGTGGGAGCTGAAGCGTCTCGCCTACGAGCACGTCGCCGCCAAAAGTGCCATCCGATCCCGTGCAACCTGATCGCCCCCACAGCGGTCTACGTATCGTCAGCACCAACTCATCACATCACCAGCACAACCGGACCACCTGAGTCCGAGTCCCTGTTTCGGCCGCCGGAGCTGCGAACGACGGCCAAGCCGACACCGGGAGCACGCCCGTGGCTATCGAACCGCTCGTCCCGTACAGCCCGCCCAGCGACCTGATGCCCCTGAGGGAGATCCACGACCTCCTGCAGCGGACCGGGCACGCCGCCTCGCTGCGCGACATCAAGAACTGGATCCGTAAGGACGAGCTGGACACGGTTCGGTACCGAGGTGTGCCGCACGTCTCCTGGAGCGACATCCTCCTCGCGCACCGGGAAGCGGTACTCGCCGGCGACATCTGACCCCGGCCGACCCTTGACTGCCCCTCATCTTGGGCCCCCAGCCCGCAGGTGGGGGGCTTTCTCATGCCCGAATACCTCGCAACGTCTTGCCTATGCCATACGGTAAGGGTTACTGTGGTTGAGCCGACAACGGGACACCACAACCAGGTCCCGGAGTAACCACCCCAGGAGACCGCCATGGTTCCCGCCGTGATGACGCACGCCCCGACACAGCCCCGCGAGATCCACCCGCACCGCCTGTCGGCCCCCATCGCCAACCAGGTCAACGAACTCCTCGACCAGGCCGACCAGTACGCCGACAACCGCGAACTCGCCGCCAGCGCCCTCCTCCACCGCGAGGTCATCCGCCTCACTGGCATCCGCCCGCCCGCCTCCGGAGAACTCGCCCGCTGCACCTGCCAGGCCTGCTACTGCGCCGCCATCTTCGACGCCGCGAAGGCCCGCACCTACATGGACGGCACCGTCGAGTTCGTCCAGTGCGAGACCTGCGCCGACGAACACCGCCTCACCGGCGACGAGTAGCCCCCAGCTCCCGGTCCTGCCACTTGCGACGTGACAGGAACGGGCCCCGGCCCCGGGTGAGCACCACATCCACAGGATGCGCAGTAGCTCCCCAGGGCCGGGTGAAGACCCCTTCCGCACCACCACCACGGGAGACCGCCATGCCGCAGACCACCGCCGAAGCCCTCCGGAGGGCCGCCAACCTCATCCACACCGACGGCCTCCACACCGGCGAGTACTTCATGGACCGGACCACCGGTGCCATCGACGTCACCGCCGCGATCTACATCACGGCCGAGGGCGGCATCCCGGACGCCTTCTACACCGACGAGGCGCTCTCGCTCGCCATCATCAGCGCCAGCGCCCCGGCCATGGCCGCCATCCGCGCCCTGTCCGGCTCCCTCCCCACCGAGCCGTCGTACACGGAGATCGTCGACGGCCACCAGGTCCCGGAGTACATCGAGCACGTCTCCAACTGGGCCGCCACCACCCCCGTCTTCGGTCAGCACCCGCCGACCACCTCGGAGGTCATCGGCGCGCTCCTCCGGGCCGCACAGGTCGCCGAACTCGCGACCGTCCCCACCCAGCGCACCGCCGCCTGACCCGCCCCACGACACCGGAACAGGACCCCGCCATGAGCATCCTCACCATCGCCCTCGACACCCTCGACAACCCCAGCAACCCCGACCACGCCCACGGACGAGCCGTCGCCTACGACGCCCTCCACGACGGCGACACCCTCGACATCCTCGAAACCCGCCTGGAGTGGATGACCGACCCCACCGTCTCCGGCACCACGTACACCGCAGCGTTCCTCGCCGGGTACCGCGCCCAGATCGCCGACTGGCGCGCCTACGACTGGGCCCACCGCGTCGCCGTCACCAGCAACGCCTGGGAGACGGCCCGATGAGCCTGCCCACCCTCGTCGTCCTCCTCCTGCTCCTCATCCTCGGCGTCCGCATGGTCACCGCAGCCCTCGCCCCCAGCACCACCGACACAGACAGGAACGACCGATGACCGCTCAGATGACTCCGGACCGGCTGGCTGAGATCCGCGAACGGCTCGCCTCGACCCTGAAGCCGCAGAAGACCGAGATCAGCGAACTTCTGGACGAGATCGACGCGTTGCACGACGACGTGAACGGCACCTGCCTCGCCCGATGGGAGGAGGAACAGGAGAACGAGCAACTGCGCCTCAGCATTGCCGGGCTGCACGCCCGCATCACGGAGCTGGAGGCTGCGCAGGCCACGACCATCGCCGAGCGGGACGCTCAGATCATCGCGTGGCTGGAGAAGAAGGCCCGCGAGGAAGGCAGCAGTAACAAGGACCGCCGCAACAGGGCCGACGTCCTCTTCCGCATGGCCGACAAGCTCAGCCGAGGAGCCGTTCGCCCGCCGCTGTCCAGGGGGCCCGACCCACTGGTCGTGAACCGGTTCGACGTCGCCATGGAGCCCGCCCCCGAAGAGGAGCAAGTCCTCACCGTCGGCTGCATCGACGAGAACGGGAACCCTGTCGCCCTCCTCCTCGACATGGAAGCCCGGTCGAAGGTCGCCCGGTGGCTGGCCCCGGAACTCAACGACACCGGCAGGGCCACCACCACGTGACCTGGCCCACCGCACCCGAGCTCATCGCCGCCGTGCTGGGAGTCATCGCACTCGCCATGATCTGCGCCTCCCAGCACGGCCACGGCACCACCAGCACCGACCCGCACGACCCACCGGACGGAGACACCCCGTGAGCCGCACCAAAACCCGCACCCGCCGCACCACCCCCAAGCCCCCGCGCCACGCCGCCCTCCCCGCCCGTACCGCACCCGCCCCCGACTTCATCACCGACGGCCAGATACGCGCCCACTACGAAGCCCGCCTCGCAGGCCTCCCCCACACCCCCATAACCGCCTGGACCCCCCTCCCCGACGGAACCCACCAGATCCGCTTCCCGTCCGGCGCCCGCATCACCCACACCGCCGGCACCCCCGTGTTCACCGCCCACACCCCCTGCCCCCAAGGCGCCCACCACACCACCGACATCACCACCGGCCACCAGCTCCAGCAAGCCGAGCAGGCCGCAGCCCTCTGCACCGACCCCCACGGCCAGACCCGCATCCTCACCCTCCACCAGGCCGCCGCCACCACCGAAGACACCCAACAGTTGTCCCGCGACGACATCGACGCCGGCCTCACCAACCGCCACACCGCCACCACCGAGAAGCCCAAGGAGCACCCGGAGTCATGAGCACCGCCACCCGGCCCGACCAGACCTACCTCGTCATCCTCGGCGCCGCCGCGGCACAGGCCAGCGCAAATGCCCGCGTCCTCGCCCAGCACGGCGACAACCAGCTCGGCAGCCACTGGCCCGCACACCCCGGCCTCCGCGTCTGGAACGGCAACATCATGCGGATCGGCCACCACGACAAGGACACCTTCGTCACCGAGGTCAACACCGTCCTCCCCAGCCACATGTACGTCGACATGGCCCACTACGAGCACGCCCACCTCACCCCGCTCTACCCCCCGCCCGGCTACCCCCGCGGCAACGAGGACTGGAACCAGTGGGTGTACTGCGCGGCCGACGCCGACGGAGCCGTACCCCTCACCATCGCCATCACCCAGACCCGTGGCGACTGAGTACGAAGTGTCCTGCCTCGGCAAACGGGCCTTCCCCAGCCGGCGCACAGCTCGACGCCGAGCCCGACAGATACGCGGCGAAGGCGGACCCCGCTTCCACGCCTACCGGTGCCACTTCTGCCTCCGCACCCACCTAGGCCACGCCCCAGGACACGCCACCTACCTCCGCATGACACGCAACGGCCCCATATCAATCAAGGAGTACGCAGCATGAAGGCCCTCACCATTCGACAGCCCTGGGCAGGGGCGATCGTCCACCAGACGAAGCGCGTCGAGAACCGAACCTGGAAGCTCCCCTCCCGACACCACGGCGCCCGCATCCTCATCCACGCCGGAGCCGAACTCGACAAGAACGCCAAGATCTACGGTCCCAACCTCGGCGTATACGGCGCGATCATCGGCAGCGCCACCATCACCGGCTACCACTGGTCCGACGACGGCACCTGCTGCGGCCCCTGGGGCTTCGCCAGCGCCTACCACTGGGAACTGTCCGACGTCACCGCCCTCCCCGAGCCCGTTCCCGCCAAGGGAACCCTCGGCTTCTGGACCCCCACCACAGACGCCCTCGACGCCGTCCTCGCCCAGCAGGCGGAGACGACCCGATGACCACCACTCCCGTACGCCAGCACGTCTGGCGCATCGAGCTCCCCCTCAACACCCAGCTCATCAGCGCCAACGACACCCTCCACTTCCGCAAGAAGGCCGAGCTCGTCAAAGCCCTTCGCAACACCGCCTGGGCCACAGCGAGAAAGGCGAAGCTCCCCGCCCTCCAGCGCGCCCACATCTTCTACGTCCTCCACCCCGACACCAAGAAACGCCGACGAGACCCCGGCAACTGGTCACCCAGTGCCAAAGCCGCAGTCGACGGCCTCGTAGACGCCGGCGTCCTCCCCGACGACAACGAAGCCCACCTCCTCGGCCCCGACCCCCGAATCGGGACCCCCGTCAAGGGCGGCCAACTCGTCCTGATCATCACCGACCTCGACCAGATGCCCCCCGCGCACCTTGCCCTCCTCAACCCTCCTGGAGACCCGACATGACCGTTCAGACCCTTCCCGTCCGCCGTAGTACGACATCTGCCGTACAAAGCCGCGAGACCGTCGACTGGAAGACGCAGGCCGTATGCCGGAACCCGGAAGTCGACGCTGACCCGGAGGACTTCTTCACCACGACGAAGGCGGGTCAGGACCGGGCGCGTTCCCTGTGCGCGACCTGCCCGGTGATCGTCGAGTGCCTGCGGGACCAGCAGGCGAAGGATGAGGACATCTACCGCTGGGGGATTGGGGGCGGCCTGAGTGCCGCTCAGCGGCGTGCGCTCGGTGTCGAGGCCCGCCTGGGCCAGTACCCGGATCTGGAGTCGGCACGGCTGCTGATCTCGCCGCGGTGGTCGTACCGGCTGCGTCGCCTGATGTCGACGTGCTACTCGCTGGAGGGCATGGTGCGGTCCCTGGCCAAGGACGGCCTGAACGTCGACACGGTGACGGTGCGCGTCGCCGTGTGGTGGATGGGCGGTACGGGGTCGCGTATGACCCGGTTGGCGCCGTCCGACCCGCGGGGGTGGTCAGTGCAGTTGCGCGAGGACTACGCCGACATGGTGGTCCGGTTGGCGGAGATGAAGGTTCGGCACGCTGACATTGCCGCGTACCTGGGGATCTCGGGGTCGTGGGGTGCGAAGGCTGTGGGTGAGGTTGTCCGGGCGGAGAGGGCCGCTGCGGCGCAGCAGGTGGCGGCATGAGCAGGTCATTCCAGGAACGGGCAGCGCACGCCCGATGGGCGGGCCGGCGTCGGGAGCAGAAGCGGGCCGGTACGTGGCAGCCGTTCGTTCCGGCGGGCCCGGTCAGGGACCACGTGAGCAAGGTGCGCGCGGCTGGAATGCCGGTCCGCGCCACGGCCGTTCGGCTCGGCCTTTCGTACACGGCGTTCGAGTACCTGATGTGGGGCGACCAGAACAACCCGCCTGGCAAGCTGGTGCGCCGTGAGACCGCAGACCTGGTTCTCGCCTACTGGCCGACGCTGGCGGACTTCCCGGACAGTGCCCGTATTGACCCCATGGGGACCAGGCGCCGAGTCCAGGCCCTGGAGGTTCTGGGGTTCAGTCAGAAGTTTATGGCCGACCGAGTCAACACCCAGAACACAAACTTCGCCCGTGTGGTGACTGCGGAACGTGTGACTGCCCGGATGGCTCGGGCCGTGGCCCACGAGTACGACCAGCTGTGGAACCGACGGCCGGAAGAGTTCGGGGTGAAGCAGTGGGTGGCCGACCGGACGCGGCGCGCCGCATCCAGGAAGTGCTGGGTCGGACCGCTGGCGTGGGACGACGACACGATCGACGACCCGGCCGCGGTCCCTCAGCTCGACGCCCCGGAGGCCGGTTACACAGACGGCGACGACGTTGTTGCTCGGTGGCTGATGGGTGAGTCCGTGGTCCTTGACCGGGATGGGCGCCGCGAAGCGATTGCCCACCTCATGGAGTGGACGTCCAGCTCTGTGTCGGAGATAGCGGGGCGGATGGAGATGTCCGAGGACGCGGTGAAGCGGTCCTGGGAGCGGACGAAGAGGCAGGCCCTGGATGAGGGCCGCAAGGTGTGGCGGCGGGTGTACGTGCCGCTGCGCGACATGAATCTGACACGAGACGACATGAAGAGTGCAGCATGATCGGGCTGTCCGAATCACCTGAAAAACAGGCTCTGACCTGCGAAAATATAGGTACGGGGCCGCCGGTGTATCAGCACCAGCGCGGCCCCTGACCCTGCCGTCCGCATCACCGGAAGGAGGGCTGATCGTGGACTCTACCCAGCCACGCCCGCTCAAGATTGAGCGGGGGCCCAACAGACCATGCCAGATAGCTGGCTGCGATCGCACAGTCGGACTCAGGGGCGCTCGAGGGTGGTGCACTAAGCACTATCAGCGATGGCAAAACACCGGGTCGCCCACCGGATCCAGTCGGCCTCCCGCCGAACAGCGGTTCTTCTCCAAGATCCGCCAACAGGGTGACTGCTGGATATGGACCGCCTGCAGGGACGGGTCCGGCTACGGGATGTTCAGCAACTCGGCTGGCCGCGGTAAGAAGCGGACGGAGCGGGCTCACCGCTGGAGCTACGCCTACCTCCGATGCGAGATACCAGCAGGCCTGGAGATCGACCACCTGTGCCGGAACCGTGGCTGCGTCAATCCATGGCACCTGGAGCCCGTAACGCCCTTGGTGAACTGGGAGAGAGGAATCTCCCCCTGGCGCCTCAATGACCTCAAGGATCGGTGCCATCAGGGGCACCCCTTCACTCCGGACAACACGTACTACCACCCTGCGGGCAGCCGAGTCTGTCGACGGTGCAGGGCCATGCACCAACAAAGGTACGACGAGCGTCAGACCCAGAAGAGGAGAGCAGCCTGATGGCTGGAGAGTGCGTGATAACGATCGTCGGAAACTTGGTCGACGAGCCCGAACTGAGGTGGACCCCGTCCTCTGTGGCGGTCTGCAAGTTCCGTGTGGCATCTACCCCGCGGAAGCTGAACAGGGAGACGAACACGTGGGAGGACGACAAGGACGGGTCGTTGTTCCTCACCTGCTCCGTCTGGCGCCAGGCCGCAGAGAATGCGGCTTCGACGCTACAGAAGGGTATGCGGGTCATCGTGCAGGGCCGGCTGAAGCAGCGTTCCTACGAGGACCGTGAGGGCGTGAAGCGGACGGTGTTCGAGGTTGACGTTGAGGAGGTCGCTGTGAGCCTCCTGCGGGCCACGGCGAAGGTGACGAAGGTGAAGGGCGGCCAGGGGCAGCAGGCGTATCAGGCGGCGCGTCAGCAGCAGGGTGCGGTGTCGGTGGAGGATCCGTGGGCGTCTGGCACTCCGGGTGCGCGGCGGCCGGCGGGCGGGGGCTGGGGTCAGCAGGGTGGCCAGGGCGGGTACTCCGACGAGGCTCCCTTCTGAGCGATAGGCGTGGCGTGTAGGGCTCGACTCCTCTGGGGTCGGGCCCTTTGCGTTGCCCGGGGTTGCCCAATACCGCGTAACGTCTTGCCTATGCCATACCTTAACGGGTACTGTGGTGGGGCCGGCAACAGACTGCACACCGCAGAAGAGTTGCCATAAGGAACGAGGGAGACCGGCATGAACGCTCAGCAGCTCAAGGCCAAGCAGTCGGAAGCCATTGCCCGCGAGTCGCTGAGTCGCCAAACGAACGAGCGCCTCGCCGCGACGTGGATGCTCACCAACGAGCAGGCTCCGACGCGGGAGGTCACCATCCTCCGCGGTTGGCTGCTGGACGAGTTGGAGCGGCGCATGGAGAACGCCACCAACGTGTGGGAGGACCTGTTCCCCGCCGAGACGCCGCGCGACCGCTTCGACGAGTGGCTGACCGCTGACTCCGCCCCCGGCGGCAACTTCGTGAGCCCTCTGTCCTACCTCAGCTAAGGGAACACCTCCATGCTCTGCGACTGCGGCACCTGCTGCGACCAGTGCGGCCACGACGACAACTGCACGTCCCGCACCGCACCCCTGGTCGACCCGTCCGACGACTACACCGCCTGAGGAGCCCGCCATGAACCTGCCGGACATCACCGCACCGAACACGGTTGGCCCGGTCGTCTGGATCCTCTCCGAGGGCGAGATGCACGAGGGCGGCTCGATCGTCGGCGTCTACCTCGACAGGGAGCTGGCCCGGGGTGCGTTGACCGCACGGGCGCAGCATCTGCACGACCGGTTCACGATCAGCGACGCCCGCCAGGACGACGACGGATCTATCCACGTCGAAGGCGGCTGCGACTGGATCGCCCTCGAACCCCACCCGGTCGTTACGTCGCTCGAACTGGACGCCTGACCCTCGACTGCCACACCCGCCCCCGGGGTTGCGGCGAACCCGGCCGGTACCCCCCCACCGGCCGATGAGCCACCGGCCCGACGCCCACACCACGGTGAGCGCGGGCCGGTGGCCCCCACCCAGACCAGAGACCTCTGGAGCCCACCATGAGCCCCTTGCAGCGCCTCATCAACGAAGGCATCCCCGACGGCACGTACGGCCAGGCCGACCACGCCCCGTGGACGCCTGCCACGCAGTTCGCCCACCGGCTCGTCCTGGAGGAAGCCATCAGCGGCTGGACGTGGGTTGACGACCCGAAGAGTCACAGCCGGCGTGATGCCGCGTGACTGCCCTGACCCATCGACCGGAAGGACGCCCCGTGATTACCTCCGACGCCCGTGCCCGCCTCCACGCCATGTTCAACCTGTCCGAGGACAACGAGGCCGAGCTGAACGCCCGCATCGACGCCGTCATCGCCGAGGCTCAGCCCGATCCCACCCCCGAACTGGTTCTGCTGCGCGCCGAAAGCTCCGACCTTGACCACCTGCGCCGGTACGAGCTCCCCCGGATGCACCGCGAGATCGAGCACCACAAGGACGGCAAGGCCCGCTGGCGTGGGCGTGCCGAAGAAGCTGAAGCTCGGGTCGCCGAGTTGCAGACGGCAGCGACCGCCGCGCTCGCACCACACAGGAAGTCCCCGGACTCGCCCCACTGCTCCAGCGACGGAGACCAGTGGCCCTGCCACACCGTGTACGTGCTGGAGCCCACCATCGCATCCCGCGGCCTGCGTCCGGGCGCTGAGGCGGCCCGCCAGGTGAGTCGCTCCCGACAGGACGTCGAGGAGACCCCGTGACCCCAGAGCAGCGGGCCGCGGTCCGTGCGTTGCTCGTCGAGCGTCGCGCCCGCTTGTACGCCCAGGCCCGGTTCACCGCCTCCGGGCGCCGGGCCGCCTGGACCCTCATCCGCACCACCCGGAAGGACACCCGGTGAGCACCGGTACCCGCATCCGCCACCGCACCGCCCCGAGCCCGTACGGCTGCCGGTGGTGCGGTGAAGCCCGCCCCCACCACGGACGGTCCTGGGTGCGCTCCCGTGGCATCCACGTCTGGGAGCAGCCGACTACCGCGCAGATCCTCGCGAGGATGCGGGCCCGTCGCACCCGGCGCCTGACCGTGAGGCCCGTCTATCACGCCGCCACCCGGTGGGTGGCCTCCGGCAACCCGGAGGAAGGCGTCCCGCTCTGTGCCGACTGTTTCACCGAGGGGTGCGCGCCGTGGCGTCGGGTGCAGCGCCGACTGGACCGCATCAGGTGGGGCCTGGACCGTTCCGCACCGTCGAAGCCCGGCACGTGGGGCGCTGAGCCGTGGTGACCACCTGCCCTTCCCCTCGGCACCCGCCTCACCACCATCCGCCGCACCCTCACCAACAAGGAGAACTGACCATGCCCGACACCGTCACCCACCAGGGCCCCCATCCCGAATACGGCGGACTCGAAACCCACGTCGGCACCCGTGAGACTTGCTCCGGCCCCGACTGCGGCCCGCTTGACCCCGAGGACGAGATCCGCGACGCCGTCCTCGACCTCGAAGCCCTCTCCGAAGCCGCGCACGGCGACACCTGGCGCGTCGCCCGCGAAGAGGAGGACGTCTACGACGCCTCGTGCCCCGCCATCGGCATCGAGCCCACCGACCACGACGACCTCGTCTTCCAGGCCGAGAGCATCACCGAGGAAGACGCGGCCTACATCGCCGCCATGGGCCCTGAGACCGGGCGTCTCCTGGCCGACCTCCTCCACGAGATTGCTGAGGGCTGGGGCCCCGAGCTCGACAACCGCCAGGCGATCCAGGAGGCCGCCCGCAAGCTCGCCCACCAGATCAACAACCGTCCCTGACTGCTCCCGAAGGAGAACTGACTGTGGCCAACCTCGACCACGCCACCATCCGCGCCCTGCTCTCCGAGCACCGCCAGAACCAGGACAACGAGGTCGTGGCCCGCCCCGGAGGGGGCTGGCTCATCATCACCGCCAACCACGTCCTGCCCGACGGGCGGATGGACGAGGAGGCGGACACCCGGGACTGCCTCGCCATGTACACCAACGACCGCAAGGAGAACTGACCATGGCCCGCTACGCCATCGAGTTCGGTGCACTCGGCGACACCCGCCCCGTGCCCGACCTCACCGTCCAGGCCACCGACCTCGACACCCTCAACCGTGCCGTCGCCGAGCACGCCCGCCCGCACATCACCCCCGTCCTCACCGAGCTGGGCCGGCCCGAGCTCGCCGACTGCCTGTTCCGCATGAACCAGGACCGGACCATGGGCCAGTTCCTGCACCTCAACCTGGCAACCGGAATGGCCGCAGAGTTCCTGCCCGCCCGAATCACGACGACCCCGGAGCGGATCCAGCGGAAGCGAACCAAGGGCTGGTCCAAGGGGTCTGCGGTCATCGTGTCCCGCCCGTCCCGGTTCGGGAATCCGTTCCTGATCAAGGACGCCATCGAGGCTGAGATGGGGGAGCCGCGGAGCGCCTGCGCCGCCAACTACGGCGAGTGGCTGCGGGTCGGTACCGAGGGCGGCTGGTACGAGGAGACGTACCGGGTTGGCACCCAGGTCTTCGACCGTCGGCGCGTCCTCGCCGACCTCCACACGCTGCGCGGCAAGGACCTCGCGTGCACCTGCCCGCTCCCCGCACCTGGCCAGCCCGACCACTGCCACGCCGCCGTCCTGCTCACCCTCGCCAACGCTCCGAAGGAGAAGTGACCATGTCCGACATGATCACCCCCGACCAGTGGGACACCATCAACCAGCTCGTCGACTGGATCGACCGCAGCAACGGGCGCACCCCGCACGAGGTCGCCATGCGCATCCTCAAGGTCACTGAGGAAGCCGGCGAAGCCGCGTCCGCGTACATCGGGATGACGGGGCAGAACCCGCGGAAGGGTGTCACGCACACCCGGGAGGACGTGTCCGATGAGCTGTGTGACGTGATCCTCGCGGCGGCTGTCGCGCTCGTCTCCGTGGCGGACGGCAAGGCGGAGGGGATCTTGTCCGAGAAGCTCGCCAAGGTCGCTGCGCGGGCCGCGAAGGTGGAGGCCGCTCCGTGACCGCCCCCGTCCGTGTGGGCCCGTCGCCTTCGGGTGGCGGGCCCACGGTCTTCCCGGACCTCGAAGAACTCGTCGCCGACATCGGGGACCGGATTCGTGCCGAACGGCAGCACCGCGGCTGGACTCAAGCCGAGCTCAGCACCCGGGCCGGCGTCCCCGAGAAATGCGTCGGCCTCACCGAACGCGGCATCGGCACCCTCCCCATCGTCCGGCTTGCGCAGCTGTGCGCCGGACTCGGGGTGTCCCTAGGCCACCTGCTGTCTGACGACTGGCAGATGCCTGACCGGAAGGTGAAGCGGTCGCTGCTGACACCACGGCAAGCGCAGGTGTTGGTGGAGTCCCGGTCGGGGCTGCCGTTGTCCGGGATCGGGAAGCGGGTGGGAATCCCGACGCAGGCAGTCGGCGCCCGGTTGTCGGAGGCGTACCGGTTGCTGGGGGTGTCGCATCTGCCGCACGGCCGGCGCAGGGAGGCTGCGATCCGGGCTGCGGTGGAGCAGGGCTTGTTGCCGCCCACGCTCATGGACGACGCAGCGTGACCGTTTTGGGGTGTGGGTCTCCGGATTCCCGGGCCGAGACCCGCACCATCCCCATCTTCGTAACCCACCGTCACATCACGCCTTGGAGGCGCCCCATGCTCCGCCGGCACCTGAACGACATCGTCTACCTGACCCTCCTCCTCGCCTTCGCCATCCCGTACGGGGTGTTCGTCGGGGCGATCCAGGCCCCGCTATGGCTGCACTTGGTCATGACCGGGGTGGCCTGCCTCGTCATAGCCGTCGCGGTTGACCCGCTGTCCCGGGTGAACCTGCGCCAGCTTGAGGACCGTGCCCGGGTGCGCCACGGGCAGGGAGGGGCGTCGTGAAGCGCCGAAAGGGCCGGTGCCGGTACTGCAAGCGCCGCGTAGCCCTGACCCGCCGCCAGTTCCTCTGGGCCCACGGCCCGCAACCCGACGGCTGCCCCGGTACCGGGTCCCGTCCACTCGACGAGCCGGCCCGGTACTGGCCGTCCATGCACTACGGGCACCGGGTGGTCACCATCCCCGGACCCGACACCTGGAACCCCAAGGAGAACGCAGCATGAACATTCAGCCCGGACAGATCTACCGCAGCCTCACGAACCGTCACGCTCACGGGGGCGGTGCAATCAGGATCAAGGTCGTGGGTGAGCCGAACACCATCCCGGGTGGATGGAACTTCGGCAAGGTCGACGTGGTCACCCTCACCGAAACCGGCAGGGAAATTCGCCGCCGCAGCATCGAGGTGACCCAGCTCCACGACAGTGCCATTACCAAGGACGGGAAGCCGCGCCGCACGGGCTACGTCCTGGAACAGTCCGCAGGGGGCGCAGCATGACCGAGCAGGAGACGCACGAGGGACCTGGTGTCTACGGAGGGTGGGAAACCCATCGCGGCAACCGGCACGCGTGCCCGGCCCCGGACTGCGGGCCGCAGGGCATCAGCATCACCCCGAACCCTGACGGCGGGGACAGCGTTCTCATTCACTTCCCGGAGGTGGACTACGTCGACACCCAGGTCTGGTCGGTCGACGTGGGGATTGACACGGACACGCTCCGGGAACTTCGGGACGCCATCGATAAGCACCTCACCAAGGAGACGACAGCATGACCACAGCAGCAGTACGAGCAACGGCCGTGTACGCGGCGCTGACGGCCGCGCACGAGGTAGGCGATTACTGGGTGCAGGTCGACCGGGACGCAGTCGCGAAGGGCGGTCACGGGCACGAGGGCAGGGCGGCGTGCGCACGGCATGTTGCCTCGTACACGGCCACGCAGGCGGTCGCCCTGCTGGCCGCGGACCGGGCGCTGCGCCTCGGCCTGGACTGGCGGCGCGCTGCTGCCGGCCTGGCTGTGTCCGCGGTGACGCACTATGTCGCCGACCGGTCTGGTGGCCGGTGGCGTGAGGAAGGCCCGTCGACCCGGCTGGTGCGGTTCGCCCGGAAGACTGGGCACACAGGCTGGTTGGAGCGGGACCCGGGGGCTGGCCCGCTGCTGGACCAGGCGTGGCACAAGGGGTGGATCGCCGTGGCGGCCGTCGTCGCGGGTGGTGGGCGGTGACAGAGGAGACCGTCGAGGACCGGGAGCGCCGGTACCTGGTGCCTGTGGCCCGCCTGAACCTGGCCGGCCAGCCCGATCTGATCCACCTGTCCGTGTACCAGTGGCTGCCCGCGTTCCAGGCCAGGGCGACGGGGATGGCGATCTGCGGGTACTCCACCCAGCAGGGTGCGCTGCCGAAAGCGAAGGTGACGTGTCCGGAGTGTCTGGCGTACCGGCCGCGGTATGAGCGGATGCTGGCCCCCGGGTATCGGCCGGAGGACGACGACCCGGACGTGCTGCGGAAGCGAGCGGAGAGGGCGGAGCGGCAGGTGGAGCAGGCCAAGGCTCTGGCCGCGAAGTGGCATGAGGCTGCGCGCCGAAAGGACAGTGCCGTGATCCTGGCCGGGGTTGCTGGCGATGTTCTGATGGCTGCCCTGAACGGGGTGGAGTAGCGGTACGGTGCCTGTGAGGGTGCCGCCCCTGCTTGTGGCCCACTGTCCCCCAGGGGATGGTGGGCCACTTTTCGTGTGCCCTGGGGGGTTGTCGTAGGTTGCCGCTGTACCGGTCGTACGCTGGGCGTATGAGTACCCAGACCGGGCCGTGTGCCTCCTGCCGTCAGCCGACCCAGCGGTATGGGCTGGGTGGGAACCCGCTGTGCGCCCCGTGCCGGGCGAAGCTGCCGCCGAGGCCTGTCCGTGTCTGAGCAGGACCGTGAGCCGACTCCGCTGGAGAAGAACCGGGCCCTGGCGGAGTGGCTGGAGTTCCAGTTGCGGCAGGTGCGGGGTCGCATCCGGGAGCTCGAGGTCCAGGAGCAGCAGGAGCGGCAGCGCCGTGAGGCTGCGCATGCCGCGTTGCGGTGGAAGATCCAGCCGCAGCGGTCGAACGCGCAGGCTCTGCTGCACCGCGGGGACTGCTCGCTGTATGCAATGGATGGCGGGTTCATCAACCGCGAGGACGCGATGATCGCCCTGGCGGAGCCGGACATTCATCCGTGCGAGATCTGCCGGCCGGAGACTGGGCTCACATCGTAAGGGCCGTTTGAGCTGGGATTTCTGATTTGGTGTCACTCTTCTGGGTGACCCCTCTTGCCTGGAGTCGTATCGTTCGATACATTACTCATGTACCGATCGAAACGAGGGGGACTTGATGGCCGCCATCACCACCACCGAAGCCGCCACCCAGGCCGACGTCACCGTCGCCACCATCCGCACCTGGGCCCGCCGCGGTGTCGTCACCGCCGCGAAGCAGGCCGGCCGGTGGGCCATCGACAGCATCTCCCTCGCCCGTCGCATCGCCATCGGCGCCCGCCGCGCCAGGAAGCAGGCCCCCGTGACGCTCGACCTGACCGCCAGCATCACCCTGCCGCCCGCGTACAAGGGCGACACCTCAGAGACGTACACCCCCATCGTCAAGCGGCGCATCGACAAGCGGACCGGCGCGAACATGATCACGGTCCGGAACTGGTTCCCGCTGGTCGCCGACAAGCTGGCCGGCATCCCCGACGAGGGCACCCGCATCCACTGCATGAACATCCTCAAGACAACGGTCATCGTCATCACCGACACCCCGGACCCCGAGTGGGCCGGCGACCCGCAGGCCCGCGAGGACGGCCAGCTCCGCACCTCCTACCGCGGCGGCGTTCCCCAGGTCACCATCGCTGACGTCCTCGACCTTGCCGCGCAGCTCCGCACCCAGCTCGCCAGCTGACACCCGACCACCCAGAGCAGGAGCAGCACATGGACATCACGACCAGCCCGCGCGACACCGGGATCTACGCCATCCGTCAGGTAGGCATGCAGCGCTGGCCCGCCGGCGATTCGACGTGGCAGGCGCCGGGCGTCCGGGTCACGCTGATGGACGGACGCAAGCAGCTCGCCGACATCAAGCTGGAGGTGGCGGCGAGCAAGGCCGAGGACGTCGCGCAGGATGTAGCGGACGGCATCGAGCCGTGGGTCAAGACGCTCCGCTCTCTGGTCATCGTCGCCGGTCTGCGCGCCGAGCTGGAATCGGTGAACGCCTTGACTCTGGTCATCGAGGACCAGCACTGGGGGCCCGATGACGAAACGCAGAGCGAGCTTGCCTACATGGCCCAGCGCCTCAATCTGGATGGCCCTCTCGGGGCCAGCACCTGCCAGCAGGCTGCCGAGTACCTCGGCCAGCAGATCGCGCGCGGCCAGCGCCTCGCTTTGGCCTACGCCCCCGATACGGCCACGGCCACGATCCACCCAGCGTGGGAGCTTCCGCCGGTGCTGCTGGAGCGGCCGGGTGACAGCTTGGCCTCCGCGGTGGCTGGGGAGCTTCTTGCCGGATGGGCGTCGGTGCGCGACCAGCGGGACCCGCTGATCACGTGGGCGGTGCGGGACGCAGAAACCAGCCGCAGCGACGTGCAGCGCATCACCGGCGTGTCCCGCAGCACCATCAACCGGCTCCTCCCCGAAGCCTGACCCCCTGCCCAGCTGCGCCCCCGCTTGGCCTAACGGTCGGGCGGGGGCGCTGTCGTGCGTGGGGTCAGGCATCCTCGGTGACGGGATGCAGCACGAGGCTTTCTCCATCTCCGGGTTCCCACCGGTACAACTTGCCGAAAAGTCGCACGATGACGCACGGTGCGGTCACCTTCTCGGTCCAGACCTCGTTCGGTCGGTCCGGGTCGATCTGGCGGCGGCCCTCCGGCGTCAGTACGAAGCGGTGGTAGTGGATGGTGCGCTGCCCGTCAGGCTCGGTGACGACGGTCAGGTCGGTACTGGTGGGTACGTTGCGGGGGTCGATGTCGTTGGCGAGCAGCCAGGCCCGGACAGCGATGATCTGGGTGGCTTCGATGTCCGGGGTCGAGTCGCCGGGGCGGTAGACAACTGTGGTGATGCTGGTCCCGGGCTGCTCAGGCATTGGCCCCCTCCTCCGGCTCTGCGGCCCGGGGCAGCACCTTGGACCGGTGGAGCGGGGTGGTGGCAATGTCGCCGGCTGCTTGCTGCTCGGACAGCAGGTAGTACGTCTTCCCGCCGTCGGTGGAGAACGCCTCCGAGTGCCGGCGGGACTGCCACAGCGGGGACTGGGTCAGACCTTCGGCGTGCCGGTCGATCCACTCGGCAGGGTCGTCGGTCAGTTCAGAGAGCGGCTCCCACTTGAGCAGCTTCTCCAGGTAGGCGATGGCGTACGGGGCGCTCCCGCCGCTGTGTCCCATGCGGGCGAAAGCGTGGACGACGTTGCAGAGGCCGCGGATGGTGTCGGGGTCCTCGCCGAGGAGGCGGAGTTCGCGGCGGGCGTGGGTGACGAGGTTCGACTCTTCGGTTCGGGCCTTGGGGAGGGTGCCGCTCGAGGTTGTGGCTGCTGACTCGAGGGCGCCGGGGATAGCGGGGGCTTCGCTGCTGCTCCGGGAAGGGCTCATGTCTCCATGCTGTGCCCGCTGGCCGGGTTTGTTGCCCCCGCCCGGGTGCGGCCGGTGCGGAGGCGGTGAGGGGTCAGGCGTGCCAGGTGCCGCGGATGACTGCGGTGTTGAACCCTGGCCCGTAGGCGACCAGGAGGCCGTGGGCGCCGTCGTGCGGGGGGTCGTCGTGGGTGCGTTCGAGGACGCGGAGGACGGACGGCCCGCCAAGGTTGCCTTCGTCGATCAACGTGTCGGTGCTGTGGCGGGTGTCGTGGTCGTCGAGGCCGAGGGCGCGGGCGGTGTCGGTGATGATGCGCGGGCTGCCGGGGTGGATGGCTGCCCAGTCGACGAGGGTGTGGGGGCCGAGCCAGTCGAGGAGGGCGGGCAGGACGTCGTCCGCGGCGGTCAACGCTTCCTTCGTGGAGTCGAAGTGGAACCCGGTGTGGTCGGCGCGGCCGGCGTAGCGGGGGAGGCTGTTCGGGAGGACGTGTTCGTACGTGTCCTGGGGGCCGCCGATGCGGATGCTGGGGCCTAGGGGTTGGTCGGTGACGATCGTGGCGGCTGCGGAGTCTCCGAACAGGGCTTTGTAGATCATGTGCTCGACCTGGTTGTCGGCGTGGTTGTAGACGGCGGAGATGACTTCGGCGGCGACGACGAGGGTGCGGGTGCCGGGTCGTGCCGCGGTCATGTCGACGGCGCGGATGAGGGCTTGGACGCCGCCGGCGCAGGCCATGGTCGTCAATGCGATACGCCGGGTGTGGGGGCGCAGGCCGAGGCGTTCCATGAGGTGGATGTCGAGGTTGGGGACGGAGAACCCGGTGGAGTGGGTGGTGATGATGGTGTCGATGTCGCCGGGCTCGAGCTGGTGGGTGGCGAGGAGTTGGCGGCAGGCCTGCTCGGCAAGGTCGAGGGCGTCCCCGAACGCTGCGGTGGACCGGTCTCCGATGCCCGCGGTGCCGGCCACGGTCGGCGACTCGAGCGGTCGGGTGAAGTACCGGGTTTGCACGCCCATGTTGGCGAGGATGCGGGGCAGGGACCGGAGCCTGGGGTGGTCTGGGTGGTGGTGACGGATGTCGTCGATGATCTCGGCGGTGGTGACTTTGTGGGCCGGGAACACCGTCACGGGGCGGGCTATGTAGGCGGGCACGGCATCCTCCGGCAGGTCCATGTGCGACGGCAGGGTGGGGCGTGTCCACACGCTACGGGACAGGGGGCGGATCATTCCCCCTGTCCCGGTAACAGCATGCGTGGTCGGTTTGTGCTGGCCAGGGGTTTACCGGGAGCGGAGGACCGGTGTCCGTTCGTGAGCGCGCTGCTCACCGGGGTGGAAAATCAGCGTGATGTGGCGTGCCCCTGGGGCGGTCAGCGGCTGTGCTGCGCACATGGTGACCCAGCCGGGCCCATCAGCTGAGTGCAGGATGGGCCGTTCGTCGCCGTCGGGGTGGATGTAGGCGCCGCCAGCCTTGTAGATGGGGGCGCAGTCCGGGTCGGCGAGGATGTCCCGCTCCAGGCGCTGGAGGGTGTTGTCGTCGGGCCGTGCGGCAAGGGCGGCTTGGAGCTGGGGGAGGACGAGGGGTGCCCAGGCGGTGTGCCAGTCGGTGAGCATGCGGCGCCCGTCACGGTCGAGCATCATCCACCGCATGACGTTCCACGGGATGCGCCCTTCGGGGAAGAGGCGGGCGAAGGGTTTGTTGTAGGCGATGAGGTCCCAGGATGCGTCGGTGACGTAGGCGGGGTGGCCTTGGTCGTCGACGACTTCCTGCCATACGCCGGGGACTTCTTTCCCGGAGGCGGGGGTGAGGGGGCCGGGGGGGTCGCCGATCCCGGCGTACCGGCAGGCGGCGATCCATTCCTGCTCGTTGAGGCAGAGAAGGGTGGCGACGCGGCGCAGAAGGTGGACGTCCGCGGCAGTGGTCCCGGATTCGAGGTTGCGGTAGGCGCCAAGGGACACGTTGCACAGGTCGGCGACCTGTTGCTGGGTGAGGCCGGGGCGGCGGCCCGGTCCGGGGACGTACCGGGGGAGGTTGTGCGCGGTGGGGTCGATCAGTGCGCGGCGTTCCTCGAGGAGCTTCTTCAGTGCTGCTTTGCGGGTGCTGTGCATGTTCGGTGAATTCCCCCCGTGTGGTTGTCATGGTGTGTGCCACGGATCGGCGGCTGCCTTTATGTGCATGGTTGATGACGATAAATCGCAGGACTGACTTTACGTGGTGTCAGGGCGGCATGATGGGGGGCGTGGGGCAACCCCTGCTGGTCTACCGGCTGGTAGGGGCGTTGTGCCACGCGACGGGGTTCCTGGCCAAACCTTTACCGTGTGTTCGGGTGTGGTCTCTCGCAGCGGAATCCCGTTACAGATTCGGAACAGTGGTGGGGATACCGGAACGCGTACGGCCCGAATTCTGCCATTCAGGGGCGGAGTGTTTCGCAGCACGGGTCTAGGCCTCTGGTATTCCCGCCACCATTCCGGCATTTCTGTCCCGAATACTGCCCCGTGCCGGCTCACCCCCAGCCTGGCACGGGGCTTTCGCATGCCCGCCCGGGGTGTGGGGTCCCCGGGCGGCCGGGGGTCAGGTGGTCTTGCTGTCGCGGTAGAGCTCGGCGCGCTCCGGGTGGACGCCCTTCATCCGGCGGCCGGTCGTGCCGTAGCAGGCCGCCCCGGGGGCGCTGCCGCACTCGGGGCAGGTGACCATCAGCTCGGGCCTGTGAATGGTGGGTTCGCGTCGGGGCATTCGGGTCTCCGTGGGTCAGGCGGTGGTGGTGCGGGCGGTCACGCACTTCGGGTAGGGGCAGTCCGTCACCGGTGCCGTGTGGTGGAGGTCGCACATGCGGCGGGTGTGGGTGCACTGCCCGGCGGTGAGACGGGTGACCTCGGCCTCCAGCTCGGTGACGCGCGGCTTGTGACGGCAGTGGGCGAGACCGTCCCGGAGCGCGACGTTCTCAGCGCGGAGCTGGTCGCGCTCCTGAACGGCTTCGCAGGTGCGGTTGTTGTGCTCGCGCGCTTCGGCGAGTTCCCCGGCGGCGTCGTCCAGGTGCTGCTCCAGCTCGGCGACGAGCCCCGCCAGGGCTTCGGCTTCGGCGGGGAGGAGTACGCCGCGTCGCAGCCGGTCGAGGAGGTGGTGGAGGCGGGGCTGCTCGCTCATCGGGTCGGCTCCTCGGCGGCGGCAGGCGCGTAGTCGATGTGCGGGATGCCTGCCATGACCATGGCGCCGCAGTAGTCGCAGTGGTACTGACCGAGCGGTGCGCCAACCAGTTGCTGCGGCTCCCACGGCCACGGGCAGCGTTCGCCGTTCTCGTTCAGCGGTGCGGTGATGGTTAGGTCCGTTGCCAGGTCAATCTCGGTAGCGTCTGCGGGCTCGATGTCCGTCCAGGCGCGCAGCTGCTGCTTGGTCATGTCGGTTCTCCTTCGGTGGTGTGGCGTCCTGTGTTCCCGTCTCCGGGCCCGTGCCGCCTGCGGTGTCCGTGGTGGAGCAGGAGGGCGGCGGCGGCGCCCAGGGAGGCGCACAGGGCGGCGTGCAGGGCGGCTTGGGGCAGAGTCACGGGGCGGGGTGGTAGCGGCGGCAGGTGCACCCGTCGTGCAGGCAGGCCCCGTAGCGGAGGTGGCTGTCCAGCACGTGCTGGCAGTCGTCGCAGCGGGCGGCAAGCAGCGCGGCCGTGGGCGAGACGGGCACCTCGGCCACGTCAGGGGTGGGCTGCTGCGCCTCGGCGGCCATGCGGCGGAGCACGGCGGTGGCCCAGCGGGCGCCGTTGTCGAACATGTCGATGTAGTCGTCGGGCAGGTCGGTGGCGTCCACCCGGTCGGCGGCCTCGTTCAGGACCGTGGCCCGGTCGGCTCGGAGCTCTGCCAGTTCGTTGTCCGCGACAGCCATGACGGCGTCGAGCATGTGCTGTCCGTCGTCGAGGACCCAGCCGTCGGTGTCGCGGATCGCTGCCGCGTACCGGGCGCGGCGGTCGACGGTGGTCGCGGTCTCCGGTTGCCCGGTGGTGGTGCCGAGCACCTGCCGGGCCACCGCGAGAGCAGTGGCCGTCTCGCACGGCCACACGGCGGCCTGGCCGT
>NZ_JBSFDD010000005.1:259682-396384 GCF_053593715.1 Streptomyces sp. NPDC002125
CAGTGGCAGCCGGGCTCGGTGCAGCGGATCGGGGTGATCGGGCCGAGGATGCTTTCGTCAGCGGCGCTTGTGGTGTCGGTCATGGGGTGTCTCCTGGACGTGGGTGGCGGGGTGGTGGCGGTGGCCCGGGGCGGGTGTCGCCCCGGGCCGGGGTGGGGTGGGTCAGGCGGTACGGTGGTGCGGCGCCCGACCGGCTTCGACCCGGTCGGGCGTACTGCGTGTCACGTCATGCACTAGCCGGAGTCACAGGCGCCGTCTGCTTCGTCGAACATGGGCAGCAGGTCGACGCCGTCGGGGATGGCCTGGCGCAGCGGCTTGTTGAACCGGGTCAGGTAGACGTGGTCCTTGCCGAGCGCGTCGCGCCGCTTGTTGAGGAGGTCTTCGAGCTGGCACGACTTCTCGAAGAGCTCGGGCTCGTTGCGGCGCATGTCGTGCCAGGTCTCGGGCCGGTGGAACGGGCAGAAGTAGCAGCTGCTCTTCGGCGGAACGGGCAGGCCGGCGTCACGGATGATCTGGGCGCAGTCGGTGCGGCGGAGGCCGAGGTCGAGGAGCGGGTAGACGATCTCCTCGTGCGGCTCGCACCGCCGGTTGTTCGCGCGGTGGATCTCGTCAAGGCTGATGCCGATCCCGATGGTGGCCGGGTTGTCCTTCGTGGCGCCGCGGCGCTTCAGCTCCCGGCCGATCACCTTGATCTTGAAGTCGGCGGTGCAGGACCGGGTACCGGGCGCCCCGTTGGACATACGCACCGGAATAGCCAGCGAGCGGGAGCCCTCCTTCGTGAGCTGGCCGTGAAGCGTGCGGGTCTCGCCGCTGCGGACCATGACGCGGTCGAGGAGCACGAGTTCGATGCCGTGCTCTGCGGCGTAGGGGCGGGCGTACTCGTCGAGGTAGCGCAGGGTGGCGGGGTGCTCGCTGTCGTCGCCGACGTTCGCCATGAGGAAGGTGCGGAAGTCGATGCGGCCCTGCGCGGCGAGGACGAGGAGCGCGGTGGACTGGACGCCGCCGCCGTAGCTGATCGAGCGCACAGGGGGTGCTATGGCTGGTGCGTTCACGGTGCTGCTCCTGGTGAGGTCGAGTTGCCCGGGGACGGGTTGCGGAAGGCGCTGAGTCACGCGGGCTGCTGTGTCGCTTGGTGGGCTGCCGTGCGGGCCGGGTGCACGTCGTGCCGGCGGATATGGGTTCCGCTGTGGCTGGTGCACAGCTGGCCGGGCTGGCTCCGGCAGGTGGGGCAGGCCACGGCCAGGGCGGGGAAGTGGGTTGGGCGGTTGGGCATCGGGTGCTCCTGAGTGTTGGTGAGGGGGCTGGTTGGGGTGGGTTATGCGGCGGGGTGCCGGGGGGTGTCTGGGTGGCTGCCGGTGGTGGGGTCGCAGCCGAGGTGGGTGTCGTATCCGCGGTTGGCCCAGTCGGTGTTGAGGGGGGTGTTGCAGATGGTGCAGAGGGGGGTGTTGGGGGGTGTTTTTTCTCCCCTGTCTCCCGCACCTCCCCCCTCCCTAGAGGGGGAGCGGGGGGAGGGAGGTGTCTGTGTGCCCTTCCCCGGGCCTCCCCCGGGGTTTGGGGGGATGTTTGACCTGGGGTTTTGGGTGGGCTCCCCGGAACTCCCCCCAAGATCGGGGGGAGTTTGGTTGAAAGTTGAAGGGGGGAGGTCTGGGGGGAGGTCATTTCGGGCATCCTGCGCCTCGTCGAACGTGCCCTTCCGCTTGCGCTGGCGGACCGCTTCCTCGACCTTGTCCTTGCGCAGCTGATAGCCCGCGTCAGCGATCTCCTTGCGGATCCGGGGCACGCCCCACTCGATCGGGATGCGCCGCTGATCGAGCCACCTGACGATCCATTCCGGGGTGCCCTCGGCGGGCGGTCGCTCCCGGGAGTCGAAGGATTCGAGGACGACCGAGGTGACGGGCCGGCCGTCGGGCTTGTACTCGCCGTCGAGGCTGACGACCTTCAGCCCGAACTGGAGGTCGCTGCCTTCCTCGCTGTCCTTCTGCTTGCCGACCTTCATCGTCACGACGATGTTGGAGGCGTTGTCGCCCTTCTTCGAGACGTGCATCTCGGACTGGAGGGCGCCCTTGGCGGCGGAGGCGCCGCGCCCGTGCTCGCCGATGTGCCCGGTGTGGTGGATGAGGAGGACGCACGCTTCGGTGGCCCGGCGGAGGTCGTCCATCCGCTCGATGACGATGCCGAGCTCCGTGTTGGAGTTCTCCTCGACGCCGACGGACACGCGGGCCTGGGTGTCGATGACGATCATCGCGGGCTGGAGGCGGCGCATCGCCTCGATGAGGGTGTCCCACTCGGGGCCGCGGGCCTGGACGGGGCGGGGCAGGAAGAGAACGCCGGTCATCTTCAGCCCGTAGTGCTTCTCCCAGGCGCGTACGCGCTGGCGGATACCGCGGGCACCCTCGGCGACGAGGTAGACGACGGTGCCCTGCTTGACGTACTGGCCGTGCCACTTCATGCCGGTGCCGACATGGCCCGCGATGTCGATGGTGACGAAGGACTTCATGTGCCCGGACGGGCCGATGATCCGGGCGAGGGTGTCCATGTGGAGGAGGTCCCCGACGAGGGGTTCCAGGGTGGGCATGTTGTCGAGGCTGGACGCGTCGAGGAGCTCGGCGAGGAGTGCGTCGGCGGGGTCGCCGGAGCGGCCGGCGGCACGTTCCTTCTGGAGCTTGAGGTAGTCGTCGATGAAGGTGACGGCGCCGCCGGGCTCGGCGTCGGGGGCGGTGGCCTGCTGGACGATGCGCCGGCCGAGGTCGGCCTCGGCGCGGAGGTCTGCGGCTTCGCGGACCTTCTCGGCCCAGTACTCGGGGTCGCCGCCTCCGGCGTGGTCGGCGACCTGGGTGATGTAGGTGAGGCCACCGGCGCGGGTGAGGTGCTTGCGCTTCTCCAACTCGATGCGGAGGGAGATGGGGGTGATGGGCGCGCCGGTGTCGTAGAGGTGGCCGAGGGCGTCCCAGATCAGTTCGTGGGCGGGGCGTGCGAAGTCGGAGCCCTGGAGGATGGTGCGGACGGCGGGGATGTAGCGGGGTGCGAGTACGCACCCGCCGAGAACGTCGAGCTCTGCCTCCATGTCGGCCCGGGCGGGACCGTCGTGGTCTGCCTGGTCGCGCGGGTTCATGTGGCGGACGTTCTCCACGGTGGCGGCTCCTGGTTCAGAAGAGAGTGCTGGGCTCGGCCGGCGGGCACTGGTGGTCGGTGACGTGGGGGTGGGGGCAGTCGGCGGGGTGTGGGGTGTGGATCCAGGTGAGCCGCGGTGGGGTGCGGTCGCTGGTTCGCAGGCACCAGATGAGCCGGTGTGGGGTGCGGAGCGCGGTCTGTTCGGCGGCGGTGAGGGGGGTGCCGTCGGTGGAGACCTTGAGGGCGATGGTGTTGCCGACCCATTGGGTGATGAGGGGGGCGGAGCAGGAAGGGCAGCGGGAGTCGGCGCTGCCCTTCCTGCTCGCGCGGGGGGCCATGTCAGGTGGCCGGGGTGCCGTTCATGACCGGCTGGTCGATGTCCTCGCCGATCGCGGTGACGACGTCGGCGAACGCCTTGGTCCGGATGTCGCCCGGGCGCTCCAGCTTGTAGCCGAGCTGGAGCCCGTTCGCGCCGATGCGGTACCGGAGGCGGGCAGTGAGCCGGTAGCCCTCGGACCCCTCGAAGGGGACGAGGCCGATGGTGAACACCTCCGGGACGGCGAGCTGGCCCTTCTGCCCGGCCTTCGCGGTGCCGGTCTCGACGTACTGGAACTGCCGCTGCCCGCTGCTGAGTCGGCTCGCGGACTGGAACTCGACCTTGCTGGTGGCCTGGAAGGACTGGGCGATCTCCAGCATCTCGGCGGCCGACGGTTCCAGGAGCTCGGGGAGGTGGTCCTCAAGGAACTCGGCGAACGTCTCCTGGTCCATGAGCTTGCCGTCGCGGGCTGCCCACTGCTTCCACGTCTCGGTCTCGCGGAGGGAGAGGCGGAGGACGTGCTGGTTGAAGCGGGGGGCGTCGGCCTGGTGGGCGTCGAGGACGGCTGTGACGGTGAGCCGGTCGGCGTCGGCGTACACCTCGCTGTCGGGGTCGGCGTGCTTCTCGAAGTAGGCGTGGAAGGACGCGGCGTCGCGGACGGTGGTGGTGCCGGTCTTGCGGTCGGGCGCCTGCGCCGGGCCGGTGAGGTCGACTTCCTTGATCCCGGTCGGGGTGTGGAAGGCGTAGTAGTTGCCGGGCTCCAGCTTGGCCGGCGGGGCGGAGCGGAGCGCGGTGTCGACGATGGTCTGCGCTTCGCCGTTGGTGGAGGAGAGCTCGGTGTAGGTCATGGTCAGGCGTCCTTGAAGGTCTGGTTGGCGGGTGCGGTGCGGAAGTCCATGGCCATCTGGCGGGGGTCCTCGCGGACGGGCAGGCCGTCGTCGTCGAGGAAGTAGAGGGACTTGACCGGGGTGGGCTTCGGAGCCTTGACCGCGGACTCGACACCGATCGGGAGCGGCGCGGACTCGACGCCGTTCGCGGGCGGCTCGACGACGATGGTGATCGTCATGGAGCCCTTCTTGCCGTGGGCGCGGACGGCCTCCAGCAGAATGTGGAACTCGGTGCTGAGCTCTTCCTCGGTGCGGCCGTTGAGGTGGGAGGCGAGGAACGCGGCAACGGGCGCGGTCTCGGTGATCTCGCCGGTCTCGGGGTTGGTGCGCTCGGTCATGCGGCTTGGGCTCCCTGCTGGTTGGCGCTGCTCGGGTGGCAGCTGGTCGAGTGGGTGATGCGGATGGTCTGGGTGAACGCGGTGACCGCGGCGGCGCCGACTACCGGGCCTTCGACGGTTCGGCAGAGCAGGCACTCGTACTTCGCCTTGGGGTGCTCGGCCCAGGTGCCGCCCTTGAGCTGGCGGCCGAGGGCGACGGTGAGGACTCCGGTGATCTGCCGGCCGCCGGGCAGCGGGTAGCCGCTCATGCCGCGATCTGGTCGGGCGCCTGGTCCGCGGCCGGGGCGGCGGCCTGTCGGCGCATCGCTCCGTCGGCGAGGTGCGTGCCGGTGATGCAGCCCTTGATGCCGCAGGTGACGGAGATCCGTCCCTCTGGTTCGCGGTGGTGGGTGAGCAGCCACGACACCTGACGCGGGGTCCGATTGCGGTTGTTGTAGGCGAACGAGCTGTGCTGGAGGAGCCAGCGGGTGTGGCCGTCGGCGTCGACCTCGCTGCGCTCGGCGAAGAGTTCGGCGACGGGGCGCCCCTTGCCGCGGGGGTAAAGGACGGCCTCGATGGCCTGCTCGCGCGTCATGGTCCGGTTGTTTTCGACGCGGCGCTGGACGCGGTGGCGCTCCTGCTCGGTGAGCCCGCCCCAGATGCCGTACGGCTGGCGGGTGTTGAGGGCCCAGGTGCGGCAGGTGGCGATGACGGGGCAGCGGGCGCAGATGGTCTTGGCGTGGTCGATGACGGGGACCCAGCCGCCGGTGCTGCCGTCGGGGAAGAACTGGGAGGGCTCTTCGGTGCGGCAGGCGCCGTGGGCCATCCAGGTGGGACGTGAGCTGTCACTCATGCGGTGCCTCCGAAGATCGCGTCGTAGGTGGTGGAGAGCTGGTCGCGCATCGGCTTGTCGGCGACGCAGGCGGGGGCGATGCACCCGGCGAAGTCGCAGCAGGCCTTGACGTAGCCGACCGCCTCGCGGCCGTACCGGAGTTGGAAGGCGACGGCGCGCGCCGAGTAGCGGACGCCGCGGTGGGTGAGGACGGGGGTGCCGGAGTGGTTGACCGGGCCGGTCCACCGCATGTGGGTCTGGCCGGCGGCCTGGGCGTATGCGGCCCAAGCACCCGCGAGGGTGGGTGCCGAGGCCGGGGTGGGCGGCAGTCCGAGGTGGCGGCGGTGGAGGGCGGCGGTGCGCTTGGACACGCCGAGCTCGCGGACGATGGCCCGGTCGGAGAGGTCGGCGAGCAGCAGGGCGACGACGTCGGGGCGGAGATTCACTCGGCCACCGCCACGGTCTCCGGCCAGGCGCACCCGGCGAGCGCCTTCAGCGCACGCTCGGGAGCCTCGGCGAGAGGGTGCCCGAGGTGGTGCAGGCCCATGGCCAGCGCCGTGTACGCGTCGGCCTGGTCGTACCGGCCGACGCCCTCGGTGTGGTGCCCGTACCGGTCGGCGACACCGGAGCGAACCTCGCCCTTGGTGGCGTTGCCGCGGCCGGTCGCGAACATCTTCAGCGAGCTCGGAGGGACGACGCCGTACGGGATGCGGTGCCGGTAGCAGTACTGGCGGACCAGGATCCGCAGGCCGGCCAGCTCCTCATGCCCGGCCATCGCGCCGTGCCCGAAGGACGGGCCCTCCATGACGACCAGGTCGGCGGCCTTGATGAAGTCGCCGACGGCGGTGGCCAGGTAGTGGAGGCGGTCGTCGCCGCGCCGCTTCGTGCGGACGATGTCGGTCCAGCCGACCCCGGCCACCCCGGTGCAGGTGAGGGAGAGGTCGAGGCCGATGACGAGGGGGCGGGTGGACACCGCGGCCGGGCGGGTGGTGGTCAGCCCGGCCGCGGGGGTCTGGTCGAACAGGGTCTGCGCGGTCACGTCAGGTCCCCCCTTGTGGCGAGCGGCCGGTCCGAACGGCGGTGCTGCCACATCGCGCCCTCCTCGACGGCCGGGGTGGTGATGCCGCAGGCGTCGTCGAGGCGGGCCTGAAGCCGGTCTGCGCGGCGGGTTTCGGCGGTGAGTGCCTGCCGCAGCTGGGCCACGGTGCGGGCGAGGCGGGCGATGCGCCCGGTGTAGGTGAGCGCGTCCCGGAGCGGGGCCGGAGGCCGTACGGCTTCGAGCTGCTCGGAGAGGTGGACGTTGCGGGCGGCGGTGCGCTTGGCCGCGCCGAGGAACTCGGCGGCGTCCTTGCGGGCGGCGTCGCGCTGCTCGGTGAGGGCCTCGACGCGGACCTGGAGGTCGGCGATGCGCTGCCGGTTGCGGGATCCGAACATCACGCTTCGCTCCTCTGCGCGGGGAGGATCAACGGCCACGAGCCGTCGATGACCTTGTCGGGGGCGCCGCCCTGTTCGGGCGTGGCCTTCGTGCGGAACCACGCCTGGAGGCTGGCCTGCTGCTCGGCCCGCCAGGTCTTCTGCGCGGCGAACAGCTGGCGCGGGCCGAGGTCGTTGAGGCGCGGGTACTTCGCGAACTGGGCCTCGGCGATCAGCAGCGCGGCCAGGGCGTCGGCTTCGGCGGTGTGCCAGTCGGTGAGGTCGACGCCGTACCGCTCGGCGGTGGGCTTCAGCTTCCGCATGCCGGTGCCCTTGACGTACCGGTCGACCTGCTTGTCGATGACGTGCGGGTCGACCAGGGTCGGGAGGGTGGCGCCGAGGCGGTCGCCCATCATCGGCAGGCCGTGGCGGGCCAGCTCGAAGTTGAGGACGGTCCAGTCGTAGGCGGTGTTGAACGCCACGAGCGGCATGCCGTATTCGATGGCCCGCGCCATGGTCTCGGCGATCTCTGCGAGCGCGGCCTTCGGGTCCTGGCCGTCGGCCTGGACCATGGCGTCGGTGATGCCGTGGACCTCGGTGGTCTCCGGCGGGATCGGGATACCCGGGTTGATGAGCCACGTCTGGACGCGGTCGGGGGAGGCGCCGCCCCGGGCGACGAGCGCGGCGGTGACGATGCGGGCCTCGGTCGGGTCGGGGGCGGTGGTCTCGGTGTCCCAGCCGATGCGGCGGATATCGAGGAAGCTCATGCCTGGCCGCCCTTCAGCGTGGTGAGGAAGGTGCGGAGCGCGCCGGCCGACGCGGTCGCGGGGAGCTGGCCGCCGTTGGCCTTGGCGAACTCGGACTCGACCTCGTCGGTCGTCATGCCGTGCACCCCGGCGGCAGCGATGATGCGGAACCACAGGTCTTCGACGTCGTCGTCGTGGACGATCTCGGCGTCGACTGCCCCGTCCTCGTCCGGCGGGGCGTCGCCGTAGTCGGCCGGGTTGAGGATCCGCTGTGTGTCGTCCGGGTGCGGGCTGTCCTGCCCGGCCTCGGCGTCCGCCTTGGCCTGCGCCTCGGCGGTCTTCAGCACCGCAGCGCGGGCCTTGAACATGGCGGCTGTTGCGTCGTCGAGGTGACCGGCCTGGTTCGTTTTCGTCCAGAGCGCGCCGACCTCGGCCGCCGTGGTTGCCTGCGCAGCGAGCGCCGCGTAGTCAGGGCGTCCGCCGGTGATCGCGACCCGCTCGGGGCCGGACGCCACAGCCCAGGTGCCGGTGACGTCCCCGGCCATCAGCGCGGTCGGGGTGATCTCCACGTCCAGCGTTGGGACCATGAACCGGGCCGGTCCCTCGTCCCGCTGGACCAGCTTCTCCTCCATGCCGAGCCACCCGGGGACGTATCCGCCGGCCTGCGCCAGCAGCTCGGCCGCCGGGGGCAGGGTGACGGCGGCGTTGTAGCCCTTCGAGACGAGGAGCCACTGGCCGAGGGCCGGGACGTCGCGGAGCATTACGTTCACGCGGGTGGTGATGGAGCACTGCCGGTTGCCCGGGTTGCACATGCAGGGCCGGTCGGACTTCTGCTCGGTCTGGCCGTCGCAGCGGCGTTGGCACTTCGATCCGGCGTACAGCTCGTACCACTGGGACACGGAGTTGCGCGGGGGGATGAGGACGGGGAGCCGGTTGGTGGTGGAGTACACCTCGAACTCGGCGGGGCCGCCGCTGGCTGGGGTCCAGGGCTGGACCTCGCCGCCGTACAGCTCGGCGACGGAGGCGAGGATCTCGCGGGACGCGGAGGTGAAGCGGAAGTGGTTGAGCTTGGCGGGGCGGGTGTAGGCCTTGCCCGCCTTGGTCTTGCCGGCCACGACGTGGCCGATGCGGATCTCTCCGAGCTGACGCATTCGCATCTGGAGGTCGAGGATGGGCATCAGGCGGCCTTCTGTTCTGTGGCGGTGGGCAGGGCGAGGGCCTGGCCGACGACGGTCTTGGACAGGCCGGACACCCAGTCGGCGGCCTGCTGGACGATGCGGAACGCGGCGAACACGTCGTCGCCGCACGCGACGGGGATGAGCCGGTAGCCCTCCGGCCGGAGGTGGAGGACCACACCCGTGGAGTACGAGGCGGGCATCGGCACGGTGGATCCGTCGCGGAGCCACGCGACTTCGGCCTTGCGGTACGCGGACATCTGGAGCGACGCCTCGGGGTAGACGCCCTTGACGTCGAGCTCCCCGCCGGTCTTCGTGTCGCCCATGAGCAGCGTGTCCGCAGGGACGGTGGTGCCGAGGTAGGCGCTGAGCGCCTCGGCAATCAGTGGGGACCGCAGCAGGTAGTCCAGGGTCCCGGCGTACCCGGCGGTGCGGTTGCCGACGACCATCTCCGACGCCTCGAAGGTGACCTGCCACTCCTCGACGAACCGCAGGAAGTTCGCCAAGTACGGGGCCATCTCCTCGTCGTCGACCAGGTTGACGGGCATCGGCTCACCGAGGACGTGAGCCTCGATGATGGAGTGGACCGCCGACCCGATGTCCGCGCGCTCGTCCTTCTTCCGCAGCGGGGCGCGGCGCAACCAGTCGTACGTCTCGGTCCGGGTCTCCGGCCGCCGAGATGCGGCAACGAGCTGCGGCAGGTGAGCGAACGCGGTCTCGGCAACGAGGTTCGCGGCCCACCGGGAAAGGACGTCGCCCTTGGTGGAACCCTGCGACAGGATCGTGGTGACGCGGCGGTACTTCTCGCCGGTGACCTTGTCGCGGTACCAGCCCTGCGAGGGCTTGGGGATGCGGTCGGGGCCGGTGGGTGCCGGGGCTGCCTTGCGGCGGCGGCCGGCGGCCGGGGCCTGAGCCCCGGCCAGCGCGGTGTTCGTCATGACGAGACCTCCGTCATGCAGTGCCGCTCCCAGCCCGCGACGAACGTGTCGAGACTGGCGTCCGGCGTCGTCATCCCCAGGCGCTTACCGCACTGGCAGGAGCCGTGCATCTCGCAGTCGCCGTACTCGACGATCAAGGCGTGACCGCCCGCGAGAGTCTCGCGGAAGTCGGGGTCGGGCGGGGTCTCGCGGGGCTCCTTGTCGGCGCGGCCGAGGAGAGCACTGGCCCCGGTCTCGTCGTATCCGGCGCGCTGGAGAGCGGCGAGGATCTCGGTGCGTGCGCTCACAGCTGGCCTCCAGCCGGGGTGTAGACGCGGCGGCCGTCCCGGTCGTCGGCGGTGAGGACCCCGCGGGCGACGAGCGCCCGCAGGTCCTTCCGCGCGGTGTTCCGGTGGCAGGAGAACGGCGACGCGGCGAGCGCGTGCTCGGCGCGCTGCGTCGTCCACACACCGGGCGTTGCGGCGATGACTCGGGCGAGCCACACCCGCCGGGGAAGCGCGGCCATACCCTCGGTGCGGCCGGTGAACGCGTGGCCGTACGCGGCCTCGTGACGGGCGGCGATCTGCCGGGCGGCGTCGCGGCCGGCCCACATCTCACCGCGCTCGATCTGGCCGAGCACCCGCTGCTGGTCGGTCATGGGAGTCATGCCGCACCTGCCTCACGCTGGCGCGGCAGCGCGATGACCGTGCCCGCGCCGTTCGAGGAGAGCAGCAGCTCCGCCACCCGCTTCACCTGCGGTCCGTGCAGACGGAGGTGCGTTCCACCCAGCTGATCCAGTAGCTCATCGACGAGCCGGTCCCGCTGGTGCTCGGCGTGCGAGTCCTCGCGCGGGTTCGACAGGGCGTCGATCTCGCGGAGCTGGTCGCCGATCGTCTCGGGGTCCTCGGTGAACTGCTCGGCCAGCTCCAGCACCAGGTAGAAGAGGAAGTGGTCGAGGTGGAGGACGGCGCCGCCGGGGATACTGCTGACGTTGACGCGGGTGGGGCCGGAGTAGGCGCCGCCGAGGATGCGGGGGCGGGCGGTGGTGAGGAAGCGGAAGAACCGCATCGCACGGAAGATCTTCATCGGGTGCCTCCGAGGAGCATGAGGAGCGCGGCGGCCGTGAGCGGCAGAGCGCGAACGGCGCGGGGGGGCGAGGTGGGTGGCGTCGGCGAGGAGCAGCACCGGGATGGACCCGGCGGCGAACACCGACACGGCAAGGCAGATGAGTGCGGGCAGCGGGTGCGCCATCACGAACCACCAGGCCGCTGGACGAGCGGGATGTTGCGCTCCACGCGGAACTCGTCCACTGCCGCGCGGCAGCACACCGGCTCGCCCTCGACGCTGTGCTCGTCCTGGTTCGTCGAACCGTCGGCGGCCTCGTCCGCGGTGAGCGACTCGAACTCCGACCGGCAGTACGTGCAGAGCTCGATCTCGTCGGCGGTGAACGCGACGCTGAAGCCCGGCCACTCGTCCGCCAGCAGCTTTCGAACCGACGACCAGACGGCGAGGCGGAGCACCTCGGTCTCGTGCGCGTAGTCCGCAGCGGTCCAGTGCGGGTTGACGGGCGGGGTGATGATGAGGCGGCCGTTGATCCGTGCGGTCTTCTTCACAGCGCACCGCCCGACGCCGTCGCGTCGTCGAGGGGGCACCCGCCACGGTGCTCCGGGATACGACATCCGGTGTCGTCGGCCGGGGCCCCGCAGCTCGGGCACTCAGCGCTCTCGACATCGCGGGTGAGGATCCAGCGGCTCGCCTTCTGGTCCCACTCGATGTGCTCGTCAACGAGGGCGTTCAGTCCGGCAACCGCGCGCTCCCAGGGGGAACCTGCCTCCAGCTTGGCGACCCGGGCACGCAGCCGGGCGTTCTCGGTCTCCGTGTCGAGCAGCCGCTTCAGGACCGGGCCCATCCGCTCACCCATGTACGAGGTGAGGTTCATGCAGTACAGGTCCTCCCACGACGGGTGCTCGTGGTTCCGGACGTTCGCAACCGACTCAGCGAACGAGCCGATCAGCGCGTCCGTCGCGTGCTGCACGTTGCCGATCTGTACGGCGATCGCCTTGCGCTGCTCCGATGTCATCGGTGCCGGGCCGGTGTCCCCGGTCGGCATGGGCAGGGCGCCCAGCTCAGCCACCGCAGCCGCCAGCTCGTCGCGGGCGGTCACGCCGCCACCCGCGCATCCGTGCCAGCCGCGACGCCCTCGGCGGTGAGCAGCGCCCACGCCTGGACCTTCACGCCGTCACGCTCGGCGTTCGCCTCCGTGTACTCGCCCCCGTTGAGGTGCTTCTCGACCGAGACCACCAGGCCGAACTGGGCGGCGAACCGCAGGACCGCCGCCGGGTCGCGGTGGAAGTAGACCTTGATGAGCGGCGTGGCCGGCGCGAAGTGAGAGGCCTCGACGTTCACGCTCGTTGGCACGGCGGTGGTCTCGCTGAGCAGCGTCTCCGCCAGCGAGAGGGCGGCCATGTAGCTGTTGCGCTGAACCGGACCGGTGCTGGTCGGGCGGGTAAGATTGATGCTCACGGTGTCCTCGATCTCTGTGTGTTGAGGGTTTGCCGTTGGGGCGTCGGGCCGGGCATGGCCGGGCGCCCCTGTGGTTTCTGGGGGTCAGGCGGAGGCGAGCTGCGGCACGGCCGCGTCGGCGAACTCCGGGTCCTGCTCTGCCATCCACGCGGCGACCTCGACGAGGTCGAACCGCTTCTGTCGGCCGGCGAACGGGGTGACGGGCATCCCCTGGCTGATCCACTTCAGGACCGTCCAGTCGGAGACGCCGTAGTACGTCTCCAGCTGGGGCTGGCTCAGGAGGGGAAGGAGTCCGGCCGGAAGGGCGGTGAGGCGCTCAGTCTTCTTCGGCATCGGAGCTTGACCTTTCTACTGTCGCAGTCGAATGTGATGGCATGCGGCTGAACAGGCGGTGCATGCGGTCATCGAGGGCCTCGGTGATCAGCCACGCCGTCCGGAGCTCGGTGCGCTCCCGGGCGGTGGTGCCTCGGCCGGTGAGCCTGGCGATGGTGGCCGGGCTGACCCCCCGCCCGTCCGGGTCGACCTGCTTGGTCTTCTCGGAGAGGTCGTCGAGGGTCAGGTGCTGCCGCTTGAGTGCGTCGCGGAGTGGCTGGCCTTCGTCGGTGCGGGTCACCTTTGGCATGGTCACCTCGGGTTGTTGTTGACCACCTCGCTGCGAGGTGATGCGACAGTTCTACAGTCGCAGTCGCAGCCGTGTCAACGAGAACTTCCGAGAAGTTCCGAGATCTTCGGAGGCGGGTACCGATCTTCGAACGCCTGTTCTATGGTGGTTGGCATATGCAGGCACGCTGGCGTGTGACGGGGAGGTCACGCGCTGCATTAATACGCGCCGTGGTTCTACTTTTACTTGCGAAAAGTAGAGGCGGACGGGCAATCTTGAATCCGTGACCACCGACGATGCCCCCGGCGAGGACTTCGCGCAGCTACTCGCGCGCCTGAAGGACGAGTACGGCGTGAACGACAGCCACATCGCGTCAGCCATCGGCGTGTCCGTGTCCACCGTCAACACCTGGGTGCACCGCAAACGGCAGCCCCGACCCGACGCACTGCACAAGCTCGCCGCCAGGTACCCCAAGTTCACCGCGGACGAGATCTTTGCCGCCGCCGGCCGAAAGACCCTGGGCCCGCTCAGCCCCTCCGCCGAGGAACGCCTCCTCGAACTCTTCCGCGGACTCACCGCCGAGCAGCAGGAGATCAAGGAGCTGGAGCTCCGGGCGCTGAACGAGCACAACCGTTCCACCCTGTCGTGAGTCTCCGTTAAACGGAGTTACTCACTCCCCGTACATGACTGGGCATCAGGTCTGATCAAGATGGTCGCATATTCGACCATCAAGGGGTACGGTCGATCGCACGGCCGATGCCCTCCCCCTTCGGTCGCAGGTTCCTGTCCCTGCCTGCGTACACGGGGGTTTCCATGTGCATGCGCGTCCGCTTCGCTCCGATCGGGTTCCTGCCCCCCTTCGACGCGGCGACCCAGACGATCACCCTCCCGCCCGGCCTTGACGTGGCACACACCGTCACTGCCCTGCGGGCGGTTCTCTCCGAATTGGCAGTGCCGCAGCCCCGGTTCGGTGCAGTCTGCTTCTGCGGGGAGCCGCTCAACCTGAGCCCCCGCATTCCAGAGCAGCGGAGGAGTGACAACCAGGTGGTCAAGCATGGGTAGATCAGACATCTATCAGGTCGGCAGTCGCACGTGCGGTTGCGTCGACTGCATCGAGGAGTACCCGCCCACGCAGCACGGGCCGCGTCCGCGGCGGGAAACGTGCGCGGGCCCGTGGCGGGTCCGGTACCGGGCGGCGGACGGGAAGCAGCGGCAGAAGACCGTGGGCACCCGCAAGGACGCCGTTCTGCTGGCGAAGGGAGTGGGTCATGGCGCGTAGAGCGACCAACAACCCCCGGCAGCTGCGGAGCAAAACCTGCGGCTGCACCGAGTGCGTCGAGCAGTACCCGCCGGAACAGCACGGCATGCGGAAGCGAAGGCGCGACTGCCTCGGCTCCTGGCAGGCCCGCTACCGGGACCCGGCCGGGAAGCAGAAGGCGCGGAACTTCAAGAAGAAGGGCGACGCGGACGCCTTCCTCGACAAGGTTCGCACCCGCGTCCGCTCCGGTGACTACACCGACCCGAAGCGCGGCCAGATCACGCTCGACGACTGGTGGAAGCTGTGGTGGGAGGGGCAGCCAGAGCGGCGTACGACGACGGTGAACCGGAAGCTGTCGAACTGGAACGCCCACATCAAGCCCCGGTGGGGTGCGTGGCGGCTGTGCGACCTGGAGCACCAGGAACTCCAGACGTGGATCACGAAGGAGGTGAAGGGCTACCACACCCGCAAGAAGGTGCTGGAGCTCCTGCGCGCCGTGCTCCGCGCCGCCGTCCGTGACGGCCGGCGGATCCCCCACAACCCGGCCGCCGAGGTGGAGATTGGCGAGCCACCGAAGAAGCACGCCGACGATCTGCGTCCGCCGACCCGGGCTCAGTGTGCCCAGATCCGTGAGCACTGCCCGATGGCCTATCAGCCGCTGCTCGTGTTCCTGGAGGAGACCGGCATGCGGTGGGGCGAGGCGACGGGGCTGCGGTGGGGTCACGTTGACCTGGAGGGTGAGCACGCGAAGGTAAAGGAGGTGCTCAGTGAGGACAAGGGGACTCTGTTCCGGCAGGACGCGCCGAAGACCGAGCACGGTTTCCGTACGGTGCCGCTGACCCCGGCGGCGGTGGCCGCTGTTCAGACGATGGTCGACACGTGGCGTCCCACGGCGCGCGTCTCCCCCATCGGAGACGGCCGGAACCTACATCCCGAGGAGCTTGTCTTCCGCGGCCCGCAGGGTGGCGTGCTGACCCGTCACAATTTCCGGCGCACCTGGATTCCCGCCATCCAGGCCGCTGGCCTGGCCCGGGAGGTCGTGAGCAAGGAGACGGGGCGGACCGAGTGGTGGCCGCGGGTGCACGATCTGCGGCACGTGTTCGCCACCCGGCTCAAGGATCTAGGTGTTCCGGAGAGGGACGTGCAGACGGTGATGGGGCACGAGCGCGGGTCGAAGGTGACGTGGCTGTACCAGCACTCTGGAGAGCAGGTCGCGGCCGAGGTGCTCGCAGTGATGGCGCCGCCGACAGAGCCTGTTCGAACGCTTTCGGTGGTGCAGTCGGCGTGAGTCCACATCGAATCCACAATCCCCCCTCGGAAGTTCTCGGAAGGTCTCGGAAGTTCCTGTAGTTGCAGGTCAGCCCCCTAGTCTGAGCTTCTCGGAAGTTCTCGGAAGTTCTCGGAAACCCTCGCTTGCGGTTTACGTTTTCTCCTAAAGCGGGTGTCGCAGGTTCGAATCCTGCCGGGGGCACAAAGTGAAGGGCCGGTTCAGAGGCTTGATCCTCTCGAACCGGTCCTTTGTCGTGTGCGCGGCCGTGCCACGGATGGTGCCCAGGACGTACGCGAGCGCCGCTACATTCCTCGGATGAACATCGAGGAGCAGGTGAGCTGCGCGTTCTGTATGGAGACCACCGACATCGGCGTGTCCGGTGACGGCGTCACACTGGAGATCACGCGGGCCGGGGAACGGAGCAGGCAGTTCGTCTGGGCCCACCTGAGCTGCCTGGACGAGCGGCTCCACAGGCAGATCACCCGGGGGCCGTGGCTCGATGAATAGGTGAGCGGGACCATCACGGGTGCCAGGACGTGACGGTGATGCCAGACTCCCGGCATGGACATGGGGCGTGAGTCGCGGTGGGAGAAGGATGCGATGACGGTGGAGATCGTCTTCGCCCTGGTGACCGCTGCCGCCCTGGCCGCGGCGGTCTTCGCCGTCGCTCTGGCCCTGACTCTCGTCCTCGGCCTCTCCGGTCCGGCGTCCCGAGGCGTACTGACGGGGGGAGCCCTGGCCGGCGCGGCGGCCGGGCTGTGGCGTCTGGTGCGGGTGCTGTACCGCTTCGACGTGGAGCGCCGTAAGGGCCACTGACGGCAAGGCGGCATCGGTACTCGTTCAGCGGCTGAGGTGCTCGGGCGGACCGTGCGCATCGTCGCCTGAGGTTCCGACGTCAGTCCTCGTGCGGCAGTTTCGGGCGGGTGACCGGTACGACGGTGAGCAGGTCGTCCAGTCCCTTGAAGTCGTCGGGATTCGTGGTGAACAGGGGAAGCTCCTCGGCCACGGCGATGGCGGCGATCATCAGGTCGGCCACCCGGCGGCGCGGCTTGCGGCCCGCGCTGATCACCGCCGCGCAGATGCGGCCGTAGACGCGTGCGGCGTCGGCATCGAAGGGGATGGGGTCGAACTCGTTCTCGGCGCGCTGGAGGACGTCGAGCCTGCGGGCGCGTTCGACGTGTTCGTCGTAACCGCTCTGTTCGTCGTTGCGACGGACCTCGTGCGGGCCGGCGGACAGCTCCGCCAGGGTGATCGCAGTGATCGCCATCTGGTCCGGGAGTTCCTCCGGGACCACCCACCGGCGCAAGATCATGATGTTGGTATCGAGAATTCCTCGCTCGTACGTCGAGCGGTCAGCGGGCATAGGGGTCGTCCAGGTAGGTGTCCGCCGTTGCGTCCTGGTCGGCGCGGAAGGTCTCGGAGTCGACGCCCGGAGCCGTCCTGGACATCGCTGTGAACTCCTGGCGGGAGACGAACCGCCGTCGTCGCCGCAGCGGGATGAGCTCACCGACCGGGTGCCCGTCGCGCGTGACGGTGAACGACTGGCCGCCCTGTATCGCGTCCATGATCTCTCGGGACCGGTTGCGCAGATCCCGCTGGGTGATTTCGGGCTGAACGCTCATATCACCACCGTAGCACCCTGTGCCACCGTGTGGCACGAGAGCGTCCCACGCCTGCCGCGCCGGGCGGACGGGCGCCCTGACCGGTATTGCTGCCGGCGTGGACCCCGTCCGATGGCCTCCGCGGCGCACAAGGTACTGCCGGGCCTACCGGGCGTTCAGGGTGGTCTTCAGGCTCATCAGGCGCTCGTGCCATGTGCAGACCAGCTCGTGGAAGCCGCCCGCGCTCCGGCTGCGAGCCGAGTGCAGCCGGGACTCCGCGAGGTTCAGCCAGCCGCGCCGCCCGCTCTCGCCCGGGAACGGCACCGCCGAGTCGGCGAGTTCGGCGGCCCAGGTGATGGTCTGGCCCCGCAGGAAGGCGGTGTCGACCTTCTCGCTCCTGCTCTGGCTCGTCTCCATCACCCTGCGTCCGTCGAAGCAGTTGTACGCACGCCAGGCGTCGACCAGGGCCTCCCTCTGCCCCCGCCGCTCCGCGCTGAGGATGGAACGGCGCAGATAGAGACTTCCCAGGGACTTCAGGACGTCGGTATCCGTGAAGTTCTCCTCCAGCAGGTCGTCGACCGCGAACGAATCGGACGGGTCCGTGGTGTCGTCCCACTCCTCCGTGTCCGCGTAGGCCGTGTCCTCGACGCCGGGCTCCCCTCCCGCCGGCTCCGCCGTCCCGTTCCGTCGTTCGTTCAGATGGCGGCCCATGTTGCCGACGTAGTCGTCGCCGATGAGCTCGGAGAACTTCGAGTCGGCCAGATCCCAGTCGACCGGCCTGTCCAGTTCGAGGGCGATGCGCGCCGACAGCAGCGACACCCGGTGGGCCTGCGAGTGGAGCCCGGCCACCTGCTGGAGGTAGTCCGCCGCCGTGCGCAGCGCGGTCACCCGGGCCTCGGCGGGCATCCCCGGCTCGTGGAGCGCCTGGCTCAGCAGGCACTCCGAGGCGTCGATGAGACCACGGCGGAAGCGGTCCCCGTCCCGCTCCTCCCGGGCCACCTTGGCGTACAGCTTCGCCGCCTCGCCGTACTCCCAGATGTACCGGTGGTACTTGGCGCGGGCCCGGTCGACGTCCTGGTTCCGGGGGAACGCCTCCTTCGCCTCGTCCAGGAGCTGCCACACCGGCGCGTGGTCCACCTCCTGCGGATGCTTGGCGAAGATCGCGGTCCAGTGCTGGTACTCACGGGTGAGCCTGTAGCGGGCGTCGTACAGCCCCCATGTCTTGCCGTAGACCCGCTCGTGGGCCTGGAGCGTCTTGGAGCGGAGCCGGTGCACCTGGTCCGCCCGCACATGCTCGGGAGAGCGGCCCGTGTTCCATCGCGCGTGCAGGGCCATCGACTTCGCCGCGACCGGGAGGCTGCCCTCCCTGCGCCAGTCGCTGTCCAGGCACCAGAGGTGCAGCAGGGCCAGCAGCTGGTTGCCGTACCGCACCTCCTGGCCGCTCTCCAGCCAGGCGCGGACCTCCTCGACGGCCGCGGCGTACTCCGGGAGCAGGGTCCGTCCCCGGCCGCCACCGAACCAGTCCTGCTTGGTACGGAGCAGCCGGAGCCAGGTCCTGTACACCTGCCCGGAGGGGAACGCCTTCGCCACCTGACGGGCGATGTGGATACCGCGCTGGAGGTTCTGCCGTGCCGCGGGCAGGTCGTTGCGCTCCCGCAGCGCATAGGCCAGGAAGGCGTAGGCCTCGGCGAGTTCGATCATGTGATCCGCGTCGACGGCGCTGGCAGGACCGGTCTGCGCCGCGTTCCCCGTGTCCCGGCTCTGAAGCAGGGCGAGCACCTCCCGGGCGCCCGCGTACTGCAGCTCCGAGTCGGCGTGACGCGAGTGCACCTGGCGCAGGAAGCCGACGGCCTCGGACAGCAGGGACATCGCCCACTCGTCCCTGGGGCCCCAGGCCTCCTCCAGCGCGAACATGGTCTTCTCCGCGAGGTCCAGACGCTCCCGGTCGTCCCGGATCTCCTGCGCGTACGCGTGCCCGCTCATCAGGAGGTTGTGCGTCCACTGCTGGAGACGGTCGGGCATCCCGACAGCCAGCAGCGTGTTCTCGCGTGCGAGGCCGTACGCCGAACGCAGGGCCAGACGCCGCTCGCCCGCCGTCACCGCCGTCGCCCGGCGCAGCCCCGCCAGACGGTAGTTGAGCCAGTTCCGGGTCTGGCGCGCCCGTGCGTCCGGCGCCGGGGGCAGCGCGTCGAGGAGCCGCTCCACCAGCACGAGCGTCCGGCCGGCGCCCTCCCTGTCGTCGGCCGTGACCTGGGCGGCGCCCGTGTTGAGCGTCCAGGAGATGGACCAGAGCAGGTGGTTCAGCCGGAATTCGTCCCGGTTCTCGACGGCGGCCGCCAGTTGCCGCGCCAGCCTCTCCCGGGCGGGGACGATCTCCGCGAACACGCGGTACCGCCGCGCCCCGTGGAAGCCGCACTGGTCGACCGCGCGCAGCACGTGCCAGGGCGTGGCCTCGCCGCACGCCTCCAGCAGGGACACGGCGTACTCGAAGACGGCGAGGAACCTCGTCCCCGACTCGGGATCCGACGCCGAGGCGCGGGAGGCGAGGTTGAGGCGCCCGGCCGCGGCGTACAGCTCGCCGATGCGCTCCCACGGCCGCAGGTCCCCGCCGCTCGCGGAGGACCCCGGGCCGCCCGCCTCGGAGGTGACCGGGACGGCTGCCGTGTCCGGCGGGACGGACGTCAGCCCGGCGGGCGGGGCCGCGTCGATCGTCTGCGCCACCGGAAGCAGGAGCGCGTCGGTGTACTGGCTGTTGACGTACAGGCCGAGCAGATAGCGCAGCCCCGCCAGCGCGTCGGGGACATGGCAGTCCAGCCATCCCGTCGCCCTGCGCAGCACCTCGATGACCTGCGGCACCTCTTCCGAGGACCCGTCGGCCCGCCCGTCCGGCAGCACCGCGGACGCGAGCAGCCGGGACGCCGCCGTGAGCCGCTGGTCGAGATCGTCGAGCGCGCCGCTCACTCCGGTCTCGGCGGCGGAACGCACCGTACGACGCAGTTCGGACCTGAGCGCCTCCCGGCTGACCGGACTGATCTCCAGGCAGGGCACCGGGGGTGCGGCGTCGGCGGCCGGCCGCCATGGCACGAGGACGCCCTTGTTGAAGAGCACCCGCAGCACGTTGTGGGGCAGGCCGACCACCTGCAGGACGTCGACGGGCAGAGGCAGGTCGTTCATCACGCCCCATACGGTGAGGACGGCGTGCGCCTCGGTGCTCTCCGCACTCTCCAGCATGGACCAGGCCTTTTCCAGTGCACCGGCGATGGTCGGCTCAGCGGCCTCCATCAGCGCCTTGTCGAAGTCCTCGGGCGGGACTTCCTGTGCCGCCCCGGAGGCCGTGTCACGCCCTGCGAGGAAGCTGTCGAAGTCGTCGTCGCGGTGGTCACTGGCCACCAGACGGACGGCGCGCTCGACGATCCCGGGGCGGCGGACTATCTCGTCGTAGCTGACGAGTTGCAGCGCCTCGACGTCCGTGACGAGATTCTCCGCGGTGAGCCAGTCGCCGATCAGCCGCAGCGCGTCGGGTGTGGTCAGCGCGGGTACGGGGAAGGGCTGCGGGCGCCAGCGCCCCTCGTCGAACTCGACGGGATCGGTGCTCTCCACGATGACCGCGGCCCGCTTGAAGACATCGTGCCTGAGCAGCTCGTCGAGCTCATGCTTGAGTTCGGTGCGGCCCAGATCGATCTGGGAGGCCTTGATCACGAGGATCAGGCTCCTGCCCTTGACCTGCCGGGGCAGCACGAGGTCGAGCAGGCGATCGGTCCTGGGCTCGGAGACCGCCGAGATCTCGCTGTCCTCCAGGGTCTGGTGCAGCGCTCGCGCGATCGCCTCCATCAGGGGTCTCTCGGCCGCCGAGCTGGGCTCGATCTCCAGCACCACGGGCGGGAGGGACAGCTGGCTCCAGGTGTCCGACTGCGCGACGAGCGCGGTGAGCAGGGCGGACTTGCCCACCTGCTCCGGGCCGGTGACGGGCAGGACGCGGCCCGTGCGCACCAGCCGGCCGGCCTTGCCCAGCAGCTCGTCGCGGCCGATGAAGGGAGTCGGCATCGGCAGCGGGTCCGGGCCCAGATACCGGATCTTCTCGGCGCGCGAGGAGCCCCGGGCACCATCGCTCGACGGCGGCCCCGAGAGCTCGGCGGCCTCGTAGGACTCCACGTACCCGCAGTTCTTCACCCAGGGCAGCTCGCCCACCGGAGAGCTGTTGGTGACCGGCGGGGGATACCCCTCATCTTCGAGCAGCACGGTGATCCGGGCCAGGAGCTGCGCCGGGCTCCAGAACTCCTGGTCGGCGGGGCCGCCCTTCGCGAGGCAGCTGATGAGGGCGCGGCCGAAGGCCGTGAACTCCTGCCCCTGGGGCGACTTGGCCGTCCTGTTCGCCTCGCAGGCCGCGATGACATGGCAGCCCTCCGGCGGTTCACCGGCGACGTGCTGCTCGAAGGGCAGAGAGCCCATGGCCAGCCCGGCGTGGCAGCAGTCGATCAGCACGATCTTGCTCTTCGCGCGTCCCGAGTTCACCGCCTCCATCAGCTCGGCGAAGTCGAGCATGGTGCTCGGCTCGCCGGCCTTGGAGTACGGGAGCGGCAGCAGGAGCCGGCTCTTGCCGTTGACCCCGTGACCCGCGAAGTAGAGGACGAAGGTGTCCTCGGCCGCCTGGGAGGCCTCCCGGACCACTTCCAGCAGTTCCTCGCGGGTGCAGTCGTTCGCCATGACCAAGTCGCTGTGGCCGAAGCTGATCCCCCACACGTCCTGATCGCGCAGCAGACCCCTGATCTGCTTGGCCGTGCGCTCGACCGCGTCGAGATCGGTGAAGGCGCCGTCGGTGAAGGTGCCGGACGCGATCAGAACGGCTCGCGATGCGTCGGCCCTGGGCAGCTCGGTCGTCATGAACTACTCCAGCGAACCGCGCAGTTCACGAAGAGCGGCTTCGGCGGTCTCGGGATCGCGCGCCTCGATGGTCACCGTCCTCGTGCCGTCGGGAGCGTCGACGCGCTCGATCCGGAGCGCCGGCCTGTCCTCCACCGGGCGGGGGTCGTTCCCCGATCTCCAGTAGTCGATGATCGACTGCGCCAGTACGCCGATGAGCCCCGAGTCGATCGTGAACTGCAGGCAGTCCATGAGCAGCCCCATGTCGCCGGGGCGCGTGGGCGCGTGCTCGCGCGCGATCAGCACACGGCGCAGCGCGCGTTCCGATCGGAGCCACTCCTCGAGCGCCTCCAGGTCGTGCGCGTTCGCGTCCACAAGACGAAGCTGGATCTGCACTTGCCCCCCTGAGCCACGATCCGTCAAGTACCGAACGTTACCAGCCGAGATGCGGCATGAGAGCTGCTTCACATCGTTTTCCGGCCACCGGGGGGGCGGCCACCGGACGGGCGTACGGCGGCCGGAGAACCGCCTCCGCGCATGACGTGGTGCGTCAGCGGCAGGACGCCTTGACCTGCGCCGCCGCGTGGTGCGCGCCGACCAGCGCCGTGTCGCCCCAGTCCCGGCCCCGGTCGGTCAGATGCACGGCAAAGGTGTCGCCCTTGACCGGGTAGGTGCCGACGGCGACGGCGCTCCCCCGGTGCTCGGGCTGGCGCACCGAGAAGCCCGTGTAGGCGGAGTCCGGGTCGTGCGGGTCGGAGAGGACCCGGTAGACGGAGGGGTCGCCCGCCACGTCCTTGTCGCGGACGCTGCGGGGCACGAAGACCGTCAGGGCGCACTCGCGGAACCCGTCGCCGAGCCGCCAGGACCAGACGGCGCTGCTCCCCCGCTCCTCCGCCGGACTCCCCGACATGGGGACGGCGCTGAACCGCCCGTCGCACGAACTGCCCTCGAAGCCGCCCGACTCCACCGTGTACCAGCCCGCGTCGCCGCTCTCGAAGCGCCCGTGCTCCGCGTAACCGCCAGTGGTGCAGCCGGGTCCGGCCCACTCCGAGAAGCGGTAACGGCCCGTCTGGGCAGGGGGCTCGGACGGGGCCTCACCGGGCAGCCCCGGGTCTGCGGGGACGATCCGGGTGGGTGCCCCGCCGCCGATCGGTGCCGGTACGGCGCCCGCGCGGCCCGCGGCCTCGGGGCGCCCCGCGCCCTCCCCCGCTCCGGTGGCGAGCAGGGACACGGCGGTGGCCAGGCTCCCCACGGCCACCACGACCCCCGCCGCGAGCAGTGCCTTCCGTCGCCGGGGCAGCACGGAGACCCGGCCCATCAGCGTCTCCCGCGCGATCCAGGAACCGCTGCCTCCCGGCGAGCGCGCCACGGAACCGCACCGGGGGCAGGCCAGGCCCGGCAGCCGGCCGATGTGTTCCGTGCCGCACTGTTCGCACCTCATGGCAGGACACCTTGCCAGTGCCGCCCTCCCCGAGGGAGAGGTACCGCACGATCAGCGAAGTTCCTCCGGACACGGCGTCCCCGGCTGGAGCTGATAGGGGGCCGCCAGCCGGTAGACCCCGGGGCGCGGGGCCAGGAGTTCCGTCCACTCGTCGCCGTCGCCGTCCTCGTCCACCTTGATCAGGCAGCCATGGGCGTTGGTGAAGTCCTTGGGGGCGTTCCCGTCGTCCGCCGAACGCTTCTTGGACTCCTCGGTCTCCTGCGGACGCTCCACGCTCTTGCCCTCGCCGTCCACGAGGGCGAGCCAGCGGGAGTAGGGGATGCGGATCAGGACACGGCCCGCCGACCGCACCCGGATCGTCAGCTCGTCGGCGCCCGCCTTCTCCACCGTCGCGGGCGGATCGGCGAGCGGCACCGGGTCCATGACCCGGAACAGCTTCCAGTTGGCGTCGCTCCAGACCGCCCGCAGATACGGCAGGCCCTTCTCGACGAGCCCCGCCTCCTGCTCCGCCCCGGAGTCCGGCTTCCCGGTGGGCAGCACCACGTAGTGCACGGCCCAGCGGTCCAGCCACTCCCGGTAGTTCACGGCGTCGAGGGTGTCGTCGTAGAAGAGCGGGTTGCGCTTCATGTCGGCCTGTCTGTTCCAGCCGCGCGCCAGATTCACGTACGAGTCGAGCGCCGACGCCTCACGGTGGCTGCTGGCCGGGACCACCTCGACCCGGCCCCGCTCCGCACCGGCCTTCTGGAGCTGGTTGACCAGGGGGGCCAGCTCGCGGTTCCAGGAGGCGGTGGGGGCGGTACGGACGATGTCGTCGACGCCCTTGAAGCCGATCCAGAAGTTCAGGCCGGCGAAGGCGATGACCAGCGCGTACCAGCGGCGGGTGCGCGGTGCCGTGTACGGGAGCGCGGCGAACAGCACGACCCCGGCGAACAGCATCGCCATGCGCGAGACGTTCGAGCCGATCTGCGAGTCGACCACATAGGTGAGGAGCGTCCCGACGCCGTACACCGCGGCGGCCGTGCGCACGGTGTACCAGTCCCGGGGCACGAGCACGAACACCAGGACGGCGAAGGCGAACGGCAGGGACAGGGTCCCGAGCGACATCGGCTGCGTACCGGAGAAGGGGAACAGCCACGCCGACAGCACCACGACCACGACCGGCGGCAGGCCGATGGCGTACGCCCCGGGGCGCCGTTTGTTCAGGAAGAGCGCGGCGGCGACCACGCCGAGGAAGAGCCCGGCCACCGGACTGCCCGCCGTCGCCAGCGCGGCGAGCGGTGCGGCGACGACGGCCTTCGCCCAGCGCCGGTAGCGCCAGCGGTGGGGCCAGCAGAAGACCGCGGCCACCGCTCCCAGGGCGAACATCATGCCGAGCCCGAACGTCACGCGCCCGGACAGGGCGTTGCACAGGTACGCGAAGACCCCGGCGAGCGCGCACGCCAGGGGATTGCGGACGGCGGGCACCCTGACCAGGATCAGCGCGGTCAGCGCCGAGGACACTGTGCCCGCGATCATCATCGTCGTACGGACCCCGAGCACCGACATCAGATACGGCGAGACCACGCTGTACGAGACGGGGTGCATGCCCCCGTACCAGGCGAGGTTGTACGCCGTGCCCGGGTGGCGGCCGACGAACTCGGCCCAGGCGTCCTGGGCGGCGATGTCGCCGCCGCTGTTCGCGAAGAAGAAGAACCAGAGCAGATGCGCGACCGCGGCGATCGCGGCCGTCAGCAGCACGGGATGGCGCAGGACCCGGCTCCGTATCGAGCGGTCCGGCCCGCTGTCGCCCCTGTCGGGCTGGGCCGGAATCCGGAGGGAGACCCCTTCGGTCAGCGGACCGTCCTTGGCCCGTGTCGGCTCAGCGGTGGTCACTGCGACTCTCCCCGTCCTTGCCCGGGCCTGCCGAACCGTCGATGCACCGCACGGCCTCATCCGTACCGAAGGACGCGTCCCGGCGCCCACTCGTTGCCCCTGGGACGCTAGCACGCGGTGTTTTCCCCGCGCTGCCCCATACCTGCCGACGGCCCCTGCCCCTCCGGGGGCCGGAGGGGCAGGGGCCGTGCGGGCCGGTCAGGTGATGCGGGTGAACTTGTCGCCGAAGCCCGGCTCCGTCATCCCGCTCTGGAGGGCGACGGGGACCGTGACCTTGCCCGTGCCGGTGCCGACCGTCACCTCGCCCACGACGGTGCCCGCCGCGGCCTGCTGCGCCGGGGTCTGCCCGCCGTCGGTCATCTTGAGATCGACCTCGAGCCCTCCCCAGCCGACCGCCTTCAGGTCCTTGGTGGCGACCACGGGCGTCCGGGTGCCGAAGCCGTTGTCGACGTAACCGACGACCTGCCCCTTCTTGACGACGGTGGCGGAGTCGACGCCCTTCTGGGCGGCCTTGATCAGCTTGAGGCTGCTCTGCAGGGCGCGCTGGAGCTTGGCGTCCAGGGTGCCGTCGACATCGGCGCCCATGACCGCGCCGATGATCCGGCGGGACTTGCCGTCGATGACCGTCTCGGCCGTCCAGACGAGGTTGCCGCCCGCCGGGGTCGAGGAGCCGGTCTTGATACCGCTGACTCCCGGCTGGAGCAGGATGTTGTTGTTGTTGTAGATCGTCTTGCCGATGCCGGGGATCTCGGCCTGCGGCATGTTCACGATCTCGCGGAACACGTCGTTCTGCATGACGGCCTTGGCCAGCTTGAGCTGGTCGGCCGGGGTGGACCGGGTGGTGGACTCGAGACCGCTCGGGTCCGTGTACACGGAGTCCGTCATCCCGAGGTCCTTCGCCGCCGCGTTCATCTTCTCGACGAACGCCTTCTCGGTGGTCGCGTCCCAACGGGCCAGCAGTCGGGCCACGTTGTTCCCGGAGGGGATCATCAGCAGCTGGAGCATCTGGCGCTCCGTGTACTTCTGGCCCTCCTTGATGGACGCCGTCGACTCGTCCGGACGGTTGGCCTCCTCGCCGGCCTTCGCGTCGACCACGATCTGGTCACCGTTCTCCTTGCCGGTGATCGGGTGGCCCTGGAGGATCACGTACGCCGTCATGATCTTCGCGACGCTCGCGATGGGCGCGGACTTCTGCGCACCGTACGAACCGATGGTGCCGACGCCCTCGACCTCGACGGCACCCTGTCCCTCGTCCGGCCACGGCATGTCCAGCTTCTCGCCGCCGAAGGTGTACGTCGGGGAGGCGGAGAGCGTCAGCGTGGGCTCGGGGAGCGGGCGTACCGCCTGCGCGATCGCAAAGATGATCACGACGAGCAACAGCAGCGGCGTCCAGATCTTGACCCGCCGGACAGCGGTGCGGACCGGTGTCTCCGGGGGCGGCGGGGTGTTCGTGAGCTCGGCGAGCAGGTCGAGCGGAGGCTTGGGCGGCATGGGCTGCTGCCTGGTCCGCTCGGCCTCGGTGAGCCCGGCCCCGGGGGCACCGGGGGTGCCGGGGGCCGCCGAGACGTCCGGGGTCACGGTGGGGCCGACGACGGGCGCGGGGCGTACGTCGTCCGAGCGCAGCGGGACGAACTTGCTGGTCCGCTCGGCGGGGGCCTCGGGGGCGTCGGAGCTCTTGGCCGCCCAGGTGGGCTTCCGGGTGCTCTCCTCCGGGGCGCTCTCCTTCGAGGCGCTCCCCTTCGAGGCGCTCTCCTTCGGGGGGATCTTCAGCGCGGTCGTGGGCTGGTCGACCTGCTGGGGCCGGAGCGCCTTGAAGACCGTGGTCGGATGATCGATTCCTCGCTGGTCACTCTCGGGCTCGGCCTCGTCGGAGAGCTCGGCCTCGCCCCGCGCGGCGGGGGCAGCCGCCTTGTCGTCGACGCTCGGCTTGCCGGCGTCGACCGCTGCATCGCTCTCGTCGACCGAGTCGGACGTGTCGGTCTCAGCCGTGTTATCGGCCTTGTCGGCCTTGTCGGCCTTGGCCGTCTCGTCCTGCGCCGAGGACTCCTCGCGGGTCTTCGGGATGCGCGGGGCCTCGGCCGGGGCGCCGCCGCTTCCGGCGGGGGTGGTGCCGGCCGGTGCGTCGTCCTCGCCGGCCGGGACCGCGTCGGCCGCGGCGTCGTCGGCCGGGTCTTCGCTCTCGGCGTCCGACGGAGCGTCGACGACGGCGTCGGCCGCCTTGCCGTCGCCCTCGGCAGCCTTGCTCCCGCCGTCGGCCCTACCGCCCTGACCTGCTTCTTCGGCATCGTCCCCGGTCGCGACCCATGCCGCGACAGCGGCCCGCAGCCGGGAGTCGGTCGGCGCGGAACCGGAGGGGGAAGCGGAACCGGCCTCGGGCTGCTCGTCCGGCTCAGCGCCGGGCTCGGGCGCGTCGGACTCGGACGCGTCAGCGTCGGCACCCGCAGCGGGCTCGGCATCGGCGTCGGAAGCGGCCTGCGGCTCGGCGTCCGCCCTCACGTCCGCCTCCGCCCCCGCGTCCGGCTCCGCGTCCGGCTGCGAACCGGCCTCCCCGCCGTCACCCGCCTCCGCGGTCACGTCCACCGCGTCCGCGCCCGCTGGCGCCGCGTCCGCCGTCGCGGGCGCTCCCTCCGCCTCGTCGGCCTCCGGAGCCTCCACGGGGCCCTCAGAGGCCCCCTCTGCGCCCTCCCGGACCCCCTGAGCACCCTCGGGCGCCCCGAACTCCTCGGAGCGCGGCAGACGGAAGACCGCCGTCGCGTCGTCCTTCGCGGCGTCCGTCGCCCCGCCCGCCGTACTCCCGCCCGCCGAGGCGACCGGTTCACGGAGGACGGCGAGACGCGGATCGCGTTCCTCGGCCGTCCCCGAAGCCGTCCCCGACGACTTCCGCTGCTCCGACCTGTCGGGGGACTCGCCCGCCACCGATACCTCCTTGATGAGCCGCGGGGACTAGCCCGCACTGTCCGAACCATGTACCAGTGTCCTGTGTGAACCCCTGGCCGAGCCGCTAGACGAGAACGACATACCTAACGGTTCCCTTACAAAGCACCCAGGCACTCTCGACAGACCAATGTGAGAGGGGTCACCCTGTCATTCATCCACGCGGGGAGGCATGGATGGGCAGGAGCCGCAGAACAATTCCGGAGGAGCTTCTGCTGCTCGCTCTGGACCCGACCACGGGTACCACAGCGCAGCCGCAGTCGCTCGACCTCGGCCTGGCCGGGGCACAGCTAGTAGAGCTGGCTCTGGCAGGACGGATAGCCCCTGACGGGGATCGTATCGCCGTGGTGATGCCACGGCCGACAGGAGATCCAACTCTGGACTCCGCACTGGAACTGCTGCGCCGTCGTGGCAGTCCGGTTCGGGCGGTCCACTGGATCGGCGGGCCCCGACTGGGACTTCGCCAGATCTATCTCGCCCATCTGGAGCGGTGCGGCATGGTTCATGCCGTGGCGGGCCAGATGTGCGGAGTGCTGCCGACGACTCGCTACCAGGCGACGGACACGGCGATCAGCCGGGACATCAGAGCCCGGCTGGACAGTGCGATCCGCACCGGTGTACCGCCGGACCCGCGGACCGCGGCGCTCGCCGCACTGGCCCACGCGGTCGGACTCGGCAAGCACCTGTACCCCGGGAACGAGGGGCGCTCTTCGCGCTCCCGGCTCCGGGACCTGATCAGACACGACCCGATGGGCGGTCTCGTGGCGCATGCCGTGATGGACGTCCAGAACGGTGTGGCCGTCCAGCCGCGCCGCAATCAGCAGGCGGCAGGTGTGCCGTTGCAGCCGCAAGCGCAAGCGCGACGCGGAAGCATGGCGCACACCTCGGTCCACTGACAGCACGACCGCGCGGACAGTTGCGCGGAGTACCGAATACCGCCGCACCGACGTCCCCATGACCCGGTTCGGGAGCCGCACCAGGCGCGGGGCAGCCGGATCCACCGGCTGCCCCGCGCTGTTGCGTGCGCTGATCGCGTGTGGCCATTTCCCAGCGCGGCCGGTGCCCCGGGTGGCAATCTGCTGAGCAAGCAGATACGCACAGCTACAACAGCTGCATAGCCGGAGGTGCCGTCCCCGTGCCGACCAACGTCAATCCCACAGTCAGGCGACGCCGGCTGGGCCAGGAACTGCGCCGCCTCCGTGAGATCAAGGGCATGACGGCCGAGGAGGTCGCGGAGCGCCTGCTCGTCTCCCAGTCGAAGATCAGCCGCCTGGAGAACGGCCGGCGTTCCATCAGCCAGCGCGACGTGCGCGATCTCTGCGGGGTGTACGAGGTCGAGGACCACCGGGTCGTCGACTCGCTCATGCAGATGGCCAAGGACTCCCGCCAGCAGGGCTGGTGGCACGCCTTCGGCGACATCCCGTACAGCGTGTACATCGGGCTGGAGACGGACGCGGCGTCACTCCGGGTCTACGAGTCGCTGATCGTTCCCGGTCTGTTGCAGACACGCGAGTACGCCCAGGCGGTCATCGAGGGGATGTGGCCCGAAGCCACGCCCAGCGAGATCGACAAGCGCATCCAGATCCGCCTCAAGCGCCAGGACCGCCTCACCGATCCGGTCAACCCGTTGCGCTTCTGGGCGGTGATCGACGAGGCGCTGCTGCGGCGGATCGTCGGCAATCCGCAGACGATGCAGGCCCAGTTGCTGCATCTCGCCGAACTCAGCGAGCTCCCGCACGTGACCCTTCAGGTGCTCCCGTACGACGTGGGCGCGCACCCCGGCATGTACGGAAAGTTCGCCATCCTCGAGTTCCAGGAGGCGATGGACGCCAGCGTCGTCTACTTGGAGGGAGTCACGAGCGACCTGTACCTGGAGAAGGCCAATGACGTCCAGAGCTACGCGGTGATGTACGAGCACCTGCGGGCCAAGGCCCTGAGCGCGGAACAGTCACGCGACTTCATCGTCGCGGCTGCCGAGAGTTGCCACGCATAAGCAATTGTTACGGCACGAACGAAATGGAAGGGCGCAATATACGCCTGCACAGCACTTGCCAGGAAGGTCCCCAAAGAATGATTCACCCAAAGGGGTGAACGGCGCTCACCTTCGATGATGTCTCAGCGTAGCGTCGCCCCTGGAGTCGCTGACTCGCAGCGACTAAGACACAGGGCTCAACGGCCGCTCGATCATCGGAGGCATGCTGATGAAGCATGGCAAGCTGACAGAATGGACCAAGTCGTCCTATTCCGCTGTTAACGGGGATTGCGTCGAGATCAAGGCTGCGGGACGCAACACCGTGGCGGTGCGGGATTCCAAGGACCCCCAGACCGGGGTCCTCGGATTCACCGCCCCTAGCTGGACAGCGTTCCTGTCGGACATCAGCCGGTCTTCTCAGCGCTGAGACCGGCCCGGGGGCCGGTCACGTCACGAGACCGCCAGCCACGCCCTCTCGACTGGTCGCCGTCCTGGCCGAGAGGGTCGCTGCTCACTCAGGAGCGACCGAAAGACTGCGGGTCTTGACCGTCACAGGGTCATCAGCACCCAGCACCCGCTCGCACAGCGGAAGATTCAGGCGCGCGAGCGCCTGAGCCTCCGCCACCTCGCCGAAGGCCGCCAGAGAAGCGGCCAACCCCGTTCGATTCGTGAGCAGGTACGGGTGCTCCGCCCCCAGGGAACGCTCCTGCCCGCTCACCACGATCCTTGCCAAGGAGATCGATTCCTCCAGCGCCCCGCGCGCGGCCAGGATCCAGCTCAGAAGAACCGTCGCCGAGAGAACCAGTGGGTGTTCGGCACCCTGTACGCGCCGACGACCCGCCAGGGCCATGCGTGCAATCGGTTCCGCCTGCTCAAACCTGCCGAAGTGGTAGAGCCCGAAAGCGAAATTGTGGTGACTCACGACGGTCGCCAAAGCATCGGCACCAAGGACCTCCTCACAGAGCTCCATTGTTTCGGGCCCCGCAGAATCGAATTCCTCCACGGCACCTGCCATGGCCAGATATTCGATGAGCAATGCCCGGGCATAGAGGGTTTCGGAATGATTCTCTCCGAAAACCCTGCCTCGAACTTCCTGAGCTCTCCTCAGAGCGGCGACGCATTCCTCGAGCCGCCCCAATTGCCCCAGGGGCTCGTGGTAGGAAAGGACGCTCTGCAGGGTCTCCGGGTGTTCCTCACCGAGAACCCTTTCCCGCCCATCCAGTACTTTCCGATGAATACGTTCGGATTCCTCGAACCGTCCCAGCCTGAAGAGGGCCAAGGCCATGTCGTGTTGGGCACCGAGGGTGTGCGGGTGATCAGCCCCCAGGTGCGTTTCCGAGACCTTGGATGCCGCCTGAGCCACGTGCAGGGACGCGTAGTAGTCGCCGCCGGCGAATGCGTGCCGAGACAGCAAATTCGCGATGCCGACCACGTCAGCACCGGTGGCGGGGCCCTCCACCAGTCCCAGCATCCTCATCACGTGCGGAACAAGACCACGTACGCGGTCCAGTCCCGCTCCCCCGCTCACCTCGGCGGGAATCTCCGCTTCGAGCAGCCGCGCCGCCCCCTCGGTCAAGAGCGTCCGCTGCTCACTCGGCACGGCGGCCGCGACGCTGTCGAGCAGGACTCCGTGGGCCTTGACGCACCGCACGGCGCCGCCCCCCTCACCGACGTCGACAAGCGAGATCATGGAGTGGTCCAGGAGGCCTCGGAGCGCGGGCTCGACCCGGTCGCCGGGCAGCGGCGGATCCACGGCTCCCAAGTCGACAGCGCCTACGGACAAGGGGCGCAGCAGGGACAGCGGAACCGGATCGGAGCTCCAGCAGGAGAGCAGACGAAGGAGTGAAGCGCACTCGGGAAGGCCGTCGTCGGCCAGGGAACTCAGCGAGATCTCCCAAGTCCGCCCCACGAGTTGCCGGGCATTGCCCTCCGAACTTCCCGGCTCCGCTCCTCGGTCGATCAGTTCGGTGGGGTTCTCGTCGAGGTGTCGCCGGTAATCACTCATGGACCAGTTCTCCAAAAGCTGACGGGACAGAAATGATCCAGCCAAAGCCAGGGCGAGCGGGAGGCATTCGAGCCTCCGGGCCACCATCTCCGCCTCGCGCGGGGTACCGGTGGTCGGAGCGAGATCGTGCAGCACGAGTGCCGCGTCTTTCACCGGCAGCACGCCCACGGGGTGCAGCTCTGCCCCGTTCCATACGCGCGAGCCGCCCACGCGCGTGGTCACGACGACCGTTCCGCGGGTGCTGGATCTGAGCCATGCGCCTTCTTCGAGGGCTGCAGGATCATCTGCGTTGTCCAGAACCAAGAACCATGGCTGTGCCGAGTAGTTCAGGTAATGCCAGACGAGATCGGACGACGCCCGCCGCCCGTCATGTGCGGCGGCGAGCTCGGAAGTCTCCGCACCGCGATCAGCGGCCACGGCAAGCATTCCAGCACGGAGCGTGGCCCGCTCGGAGGCATTGACCCATAGGCCTATGCGATCGTCCCTGCCGGAGACGTTGTTGAAGAGGGTCTGCGCCACGGCGGTCTTGCCGCAGCCGCCCATCCCGTGCAGCACATGGACACCCCCGCCACCGTGCTCCACCGCCTCCGTCAGCCTGGCCATCAGATCGGTGCGGTCCCGGAGGATGCGCGGAGCCCTGCCCACGAGAGGGGTGCGGACGGAATCCGGCGCTGAAGTGCCGTAGGCCCAGGATGGTTGCGGCCGCACCACCGTTCGCCGCGCTGACGGCCCGAAGAGAGACACACCCGGCTCAGGTGCCTGGTGGTAGTGGTTCTCGGTGACGTACTGGTCGCCGGTCGTCTGATAGACACGGCCCTGCCCCGACGCCCGCCCGTGCACCGGGCGTTCGGCCTGCGGCTCGGGACCGCTCATCGCTCGGTGATGTGCTGATCGCGCCCCGCCTGGTAGACGCGGCCGCTCCCGGACGCTTCGGCACGCATCTGCACACTGTGCGGCGCGCCGTCCGCCTCGGGATCGAGCTCCAGCAGAATCCTGCGCAGGTCCTCGGCGATCTCCGGCCTCTCGCTGAGCAGACGTCGTACGCGGCCCGTCCACGCGTCGCGAAGCTCCTGCTCGGTCAGCTCGTCGCCGGTTTCCCTGGCCGTGAGCAGATCGTCGCGTGTCGCGTCCAGTTCGCCCTGAACACCGTCGGCGCGCGAGGGGTTGGCCCGTTGCCAGAGGGAGACGATGCCGTCCCGGGTCCTCTCCCAGGCGTCGGTGGCCATGAGTGTGACCACCGAGGCTCCCGCAGCCCGAGCCAGTTCGATCAACTGTGCGTCCATCCGCGCCCCCCAGTCCGTCGGCGCCCCGTGCAGCACCTGGTCAGGACAACCACACTATGCGTGGCGGCTCTCCGCTGTCAGGTGGAACCCGGGGAGAGGCAGCCCACCCTTACAGCGGCCAGGAGCGGCACACCGACCGCCCTGCGGTCGGCGCCGTCCGACAGGCTCAGTTCTCCCCCTTTTCCGGCCGCACGGGACCCGCATCCCGTGCGGTCGTTCTGCGTTCTCGGGCGTTCCTTGGTCTGTAGCGTCGGTCTCTGCACAGCCTGACGAAGTGCCCGCTCATCGTGTGGCCGTGGTCACGTTCACGACAACGCCCCGCAAGGTCAAGAACAAGTAAAATCGTTCGTCTTGCTGATCCGCGTTCACATCTCTGACCGAGAAAACCTTGACCGAGGGCCCGGACAAGCGGTTCAATCCCCGAAGCCCCGCTCCCGCACGGGGACCCGCTGAACGGCCGTACTGACGAAGTGCGTTCCCGTTCACAAGGCGGACCCCTGGAGGGGGCACATGAACAGTCTCGACTGGGCCGTGCTCATCGGCTACTTCGGTGTGATGGTCGCGATCGGACTCTGGTCGCACAAACGCGTGGACAACGTCAGCGACTTCTTCACGGCCGGCGGCAAGATGCCGTGGTGGCTGTCGGGCATCTCGCACCACATGTCCGGTTACAGCGCGGTGATGTTCACCGGTTACGCCGGTATCGCGTATCAGTACGGCGTCACGTCCTTCGTGACGTGGTCGCTGCCGATCGCCATCGGTATCGGCATCGGAGCGAAGCTCTTCGCGCCCAGGCTCAACCGGCTGCGCTCGCGGCTGCACGTCGCCTCGCCGCTGGAGTATCTGAAGAACCGTTACAACGTGCCCACCCAGCAGGCCCTGGCCTGGTCCGGGCTGCTGCTGAAGATCGTGGACGTCGGCGCCAAGTGGGCCGCCATCGCCACGCTGCTCTCCGTCTTCACGGGCATCACCCTCACCCAGGGCATCTTCATCACCGGCATCATCACGGCCGTCTACTGCACGGTCGGCGGCCTGTGGGCCGACGCGCTCACCGAGCTCGGGCAGTTCATCATCCAGCTCTTCGCCGGTCTGGCCATGCTGGTGATCGTCATGAGCAAGCTGGGCGGCTTCAGCTCGCTGTGGACGGTCTGGGACAAGCTGCCCGAGGGCCACACGGAGCCGACTGCCGGCCCGTACACCGTGACCTTCCTGCTGGCGTACCTCTTCATCAAGACCTTCGAGTACAACGGCGGCATGTGGAACCAGGCCCAGCGCTACATGGCCACGGACTCCGCACGGTCGGCGACCCGTTCCGCATACCTGTCCGCCGCTCTGTGGCTGATCTGGCCCGTGGTGCTCTTCTTCCCGATGTGGGTGGCCCCGCTGCTCGTCGAGGCCAAGAAGCCCGACGCGTCGGACAGTTACGCCCTGATGACCGAGCAGCTGCTGCCGCACGGTCTGCTCGGACTGGTCGTCGTCGGCTTCTTCTCGCACACGATGGCCATGTGCTCCTCCGACGCCAACGCCATCTCGGCGGTCTTCACCCGGGACATCGCGCCGGTCTTCTCCAAGGCGGCGCGCACCTGGAGCAACCGCAGCGGTCTGCTGGCCGCGCGGCTGTCCACGCTGGCCTTCCTCGGCCTGTCCATGGCACTGGCGACCCAGATCAACTCGCCGACGTTCAAGGACATCATCTCGGTCGTCATCAAGTGGGTGGCCGGTCTGATGGGCCCGATCGCGATCCCGTTCATGCTGGGCCTGCTGCGCAGGTTCCGGAGGTCCGGCCCGACGGCGGCGCTCACCAGCTGGGCGGCGGGGCTGCTCGCCTTCTACTTCACCAACTACAACTTCGACGGTTCGGTGAAGACGGACGTCGCGTTGCAGTACCAGGTGGCGCTGCCGCTCGCGATCTCGCTGGTGCTCTACGTCGTCATCGGCTTCATCAAGCCCGAGGACACCCCGGAGCGCGACGCGTTGATCGAGCAGATCAACTCGGACGACGGGGGCCCCGCCGGCGGAGCGGCGGCCGCGGGCATTCCGCTGCAGAAGGGGTCCGAGGGCACGGGTGTCCACGAAGGCGTGAGGGACTGACCCGTCCCCGGACGTCCCTGTGCGTGGGGACGTGCCGGGGACACAGGAACGGTGGGCGGGCGCGGCGGCGTCCGCCCACTTCTGTCTTCCGTCCGGTTCCCGCTCAGTCGCGCGGGTAGCGGGCCAGCCAGCCGGGCGCCACGGCGGCCGGGCCGTGCAGGGCGGGGCCCTGGGTCATCTCCATCGCGAAGTCGTCGGAGAGTTCGAGGAGCGTCGAGCGCCCCTCCAGCTCCGCGAGCCAGGCGGGCGGCAGCGCCGTCTCCCCGTGCAGCGCCCCCAGGAGCGCCCCGCAGACCGCCCCCGTTGCGGCCGAAGGACCGGAGTGATTCACCGCGAGCCGCAGACCATGGCGTACGTCCTCGCCGACCAGCGCGCAGTACAGCGCCACGGCGAGCACCTCCTCCGCGGAGTCCGTGTCACCGAGCGCCTCGATGAGCGCGGGTCCCGGAATCCCCTGGCGTACGGAGCCGAGGGCCTGCCTGAGCCCCTCGGTGACCTGCTCGCTGCCCGCCCGTTCGGCGAGCAGGGCCAGCGCGTGCTGGACCGCACCGTCCAGGGTCTCGCCGCGGGCCAGCCCGTGCACCATCACGGCGAGGGCTCCGGCCGCGAGCTGGGCCGTGGCGTGGCCGTGGGTGTGGGCGGCGCACTCGACGGCCAGCTGGAGCACGAGCTGCGGCTCCCAGCCGACGAGCAGCCCGAAGGGCGCGGAGCGGGTGAGCGCGGCCGAGTCCCGCGCGGCGGGGTTCTTGGGGACGGCGAGGGTGCCCATCGTGGCGTCGCCGAAGCCGGCCAGGCACTCCCGGGTGGGGGCGCGGCGGGCGTACAGCCACTCCTCCCTGGCCAGCCATCCGTTGTCCTTGCGGCGCTCGTCGGGCCCCCAGGCACTCTGGGTGGCGGCCCAGCGCAGATGTGCGCGGTGCACGTCGGTGGGCGGGTGCCAGGCGCCGGTGTCACGGCGGACCTGGGCGCGGATCAGCCCGTCGACGGTGAAGAGGGTCAGCTGGGTGACGGCGGTGACGGCGCCCCGTCTGCCGTGCGCGGGGACGAAGTCGCTCACCCCGTCCACACCGTGTGCGGCACGTATCGCCTCCAGGGTCAGCCCGGAGACGCCCGCGCCGAGCGCGTCCCCGATGGCTCCGCCCAGCAGTGCTCCCCGTACCCGGCTCCGGAAGTCCTGCTGCTGGACACGGCCCCAGACAGCTGTGGTCCCTGTGCTCACCGTGCCCCTTCCGTCCGGCCCACCGTGTGCGACTGCGCAAGCACTGTAATCGAACGGAAGGCGCGGCTCAGGGGGCAGAACGGAATGTACGGACTGGTGGGCGAGAGCCCGTGTGCGCGGCTTTCCTCATGGTTTCCGGCGCGGCCTTCCGGGGCGGGTCGGGGCACGGCTCGCACAGATGGGCCCCACCTAGTTCTTGACCTACAGGTCCAATAAGGTCTACCGTCCAACCCATGGCACGGCCCAAGCAGTTCGATCCGGAAGTCGCCGTCGATCAGGCCATGGAGGTGTTCTGGCGCAAGGGTTACGGCGCCACCACCCCCCAGGACCTGGTGGACGCGCTCGGCATCGGCAAGGGCAGCCTGTACAACACGTTCGGAAGCAAGCACGCCCTCTTCGAGCAGGCACTCCGCCGGTACCGCGACAGCCAGACCCAGGCGCTGGCGGAGATGATCGAGGCACCCGGCCCGGTCAAGGAGCGCCTGCGCAAGGTCCTGACGCTCCTCGCGGAGATGGACCTCGCCGACCCCGACCGCCGCGGCTGCATGGCGGTGAACACGGCGGCGGAGCTCGCCGGAACCGACGAGACGGCCGCCGACATCGTCCGCCGCACACTCGACATCACCGAGGGAGCGTTCCGCGCACTGGTCGAGGAGGGGCAGCGCCGGGGAGAGATCACCCCCGACCGCGACCCCGCCGCCCTGGGCAGCCTGCTGCTCAACACCACCGTCGGCATGCGGCTCATCGCGCGTGTCGCCGAGGGCCCCGACCGGCTCGCCCGTGTGATCGACGCGACGATCGACTCGCTCTGACCCGGCACCACACCCGTCCCACCAGGGCCGGGTCTTCTTTTGGACTCATTTTGTACCCACAGTTACAGAACTGGAGACACGCCATGGATCTCAACCTCACCTCCAGGACCGCGGTCGTCACGGGTGCCGGCCGGGGCATCGGGCTCGCCACCGTCCGGACGCTGGCCTCCGAGGGCGTACGCGTCATCGGGTCGGCCCGCACCATCACGCCCGAGCTGAAGGAGACCGGAGCGCTGACGGTGTCGGCGGACCTCGGCACCGCCGACGGCGTCGCGGCCCTGATGGCCGAAGCACACAGGGAGTTCGGCGCCATCGACCTCCTGGTGAACAACGTCGGAGGCGGGGACGACGTGGAGCCCGTCGGCTTCCTCGACACCGACGACACGCAGTGGACCAGCACCTTCGACATCAATCTGCTGAGCGCCGTCCGTGCCACCCGCGCGGCGCTGCCCGGCCTGATCGAGCGCCGCGGATCGATCGTCAACGTGTCGTCCGTCAACTCCCGGCTGCCGGCGGCCGGCCCGGTCGCCTACAGCGCGGCCAAAGCGGCTCTCACCGCCCTCGGGAAGTCGCTGGCCGAGGAGTTCGGCCCTCAGGGGGTACGCGTCAACACCGTCTCGCCCGGTGTGGTGCGCACCGCCATCTGGGAGGACCCGGACGGCTTCGGGGGCAAGGTGGCGGCAGCCGCCGGGGCGGAGCACGCCGCGTTCCTCGAACAGATACCGCAGGCCTTCGGCATCACGACCGGACGCATCACCGAACCGCGTGAGGTCGCGGCCCTGATCGCGTTCCTGCTCTCGGACGTGGCCGGAAACATCACCGGTGCCGACTTCGTCATCGACGGTGGGACGGTCAAGTCGCTCTGACCCCGCTTTCACCCGCCCGGGGCGCCGAGGTCCTCCCGTACGGAGAGGTCTTCCGCGCCCCGGGACGCCCGCCCCCGCCTGCACTCCGCGACCCGCAGCACATCCCGCAGGGCGCCCTGTCGATCACCGGACTGTCCGCGCCCACGCGGCTCACCCCGCGGCGTCCAGCGTCGGGTAGTCCGTGTAGCCCGTCTCCCCGCCCACGTACATCATGTACGCGTCCCGGACCTGGTTGACCGGGCCGCCCGTACGCATCCGGCGGATCAGGTCGGGGTTGGCGAGGAAGGGGCGGCCGAGCGCGATCACGTCGGCCCCGGCGGCCAGCAGCCGTTCGCCGTGGGCGGCGCCGCCGTCGTCCGGGATGCGGTCCTTCGGCAGCACGGGGTTGGCGATCAGGGTGCCCGGCCAGTCCTTGCGGATGCGCTGGAAGACGGGGTCCTCCGGGTCGGCGTATCCCACATGGAGGTAGGCCAGGCCGCGGTCGGCGAGGGCGGCGAGGAGTGCGGGGTAGATCTCCTCGGTGTCACCCTCCACCATTCCGTTGACCGTGCTCCACGGCGAGATCCGCAGGCCCACCCGCTCGGGGCCGATCTCCGCCGCCACGGCCTCGACGACCTCCACGACGAAGCGGATGCGGTGCGCCACCGGCCCGCCGTAGCCATCGGTCCGCCGGTTGGTCCCCTGGCCCAGGAACTGGTGGAGCAGATGGCCGTTGGCGCTGTGCACCTCGACGCCCTCGAAGCCCGCCTCGATCGCGTTGCGCGCGGCGGAGGCGAAGTCGGCCACGGTGGACCTGATGTCCTCGGCGGTCATCTCACGGGGTACGACCGAGGGCACGCGCCCGGCCGGGGTGTGGATCGTCTCGGGCAGCGCGATCGGCGAGGGGGCGACGGGCGTCAGTCCGCTGGTGTCGGGGTGGCCGGCGCGCCCGCCGTGCTGGATCTGGAGGAACATCCGCCCGCCCTCCGCCCGGACGGCCTCGGTCACCCGGCGCCAGCCCTCGACCTGGGCGGGGCTGTGGATCGCCGTGATGTTCGGATAGGTCTGGCCCACGGGGTTCGGCGTGGACGCCTCGGCGATGATGAACCCCGCCGAGGCGCGCTGGGCGTAGTAGGTGGCCATGAGCGGGGTGGGTACGCCCTCGGCCGTGGCACGGTTCCGGGTCAGCGGGGCCATCACGAGGCGGTGGGGAAGCGTGAGCGGGCCGAGTACGACGGGCTCGAAGAGCTTCCTGGGGGAAGTGGCTGCGTTCGTCATGCCGGAACGGTAAGAATTGACACCGGTGTCAGGTTCAAGTCCGGAGGCGAGAAAACCCATGCGAATCGGCGAACTGGCCCGGCTGACGGGCGTGAGTGAGCGCTCCCTGCGCTATTACGAGACCCAGGGGCTGCTGACCGCCGACCGTACCCCGGGCGGCCACCGCGACTACCCGGACTGGGCGGTCGACCGCGTGATCCGTATCCAGGAGTTCTACGCGGCCGGACTGTGCAGCTCGAAGATCGCCGCGCTGCTGCCGTGCGTCCGGGACTCGGACGGCGGCCCCTCCGCGATCGCCACCCCGCGCCTGGTCGGCGACCTGTCCATGGAGCGCGACCGCATCGACCGGAAGATCGAGGAGCTGCGCCGCTCCCGGGAGGTGCTGGACGACGTGATCGCGACGGCGGCCGGCGAGAACGGAAGCTGAGCGCGCTCCGCGCCCCAGGACGCACCACGGGGTCCTGCCCCGCACCCGAGCGGGACGGGTACGGGGCAGGACCGTGCGGCAGGAGGGGCCGCGTCAGCCCTCCAGCACCGGCAGCAGCTCCGGCAGGTGGCCGTCCGAGGCCGTGGCGGCCTTGACGCGCTCCTCGGGCACCTCGCCGTACAGCGTCGTACGCGGCTTCGCCGGGCGGCCCGCCAGGTCGGCGATGGCGACGAGGTCCTGGATCGAGCGGTACGAACCGTAACTGGAGCCCGCCATACGGGAGATGGTCTCCTCCATCAGCGTCCCGCCCAGGTCGTTGGCGCCCGAGCGCAGCATCTCGGCCGCGCCCTCCGTGCCGAGCTTGACCCAGCTCGTCTGGATGTTGGTGATGTGCGGGTGGAGCAGCAGGCGGGCCATCGCGGTGACGGCGCGGTTGTCGCGGTCGGTGGGTCCGGGGCGGGCGATGCCCGCCAGGTAGACCGGGGCGTTGGTGTGGATGAAGGGCAGGGTCACGAACTCCGTGAAGCCGCCCGTCTCCTGCTGGAGGCGGGCCAGCGTCCTGAAGTGCCCGAGCCAGTGGCGGGGCTGGTCGACATGGCCGTACATCATCGTGGAGGAGGAGCGCAGGCCCGTCTCGTGCGCCGTCCTGATGACCTCCAGCCAGGTGGCGGTGGGCAGCTTCCCCTTGGTGAGGACCCAGCGGACCTCGTCGTCCAGGATCTCCGCCGCGGTGCCGGGGATGGAGTCGAGCCCGGCCTCCTTGGCGGCGGTCAGCCAGTCGCGGATGGACATGCCGGTGCGGGTCGCCCCGTTGACGACCTCCATCGGCGAGAAGGCGTGGACGTGCATCCCGGGCACGCGCTCCTTCACCGCGCGCGCGATGTCGAAGTACGCGGTGCCGGGCAGGTCCGGGTGGATACCGCCCTGCATGCAGACCTCGACCGCGCCGACGTCCCACGCCTGGGCCGCCCGGTCGGCGACCTGGTCCAGGGAGAGGGTGTAGGCGTCGGCGTCCGTACGCCGCTGGGCGAAGGCGCAGAAGCGACAGCCGGTGTAACAGACGTTGGTGAAGTTGATGTTCCTGGTGACGATGTAGGTGACGTCGTCACCGACCACGTCGCGGCGCAGGGTGTCCGCGATGCGGCACAGCTCGTCCAGCGCCGGGCCGTCCGCGTGGAGCAGGGCGAGGGCCTGGTCGTCGGTGAGCTTCGTGGGGTCGTCGGCGGCCTGGCTCAGCGCCTGGCGCACGTCGGTGTCGATCCTGGACGGGACCATGCCGGGGGCGGCGGCCTCGCGCAGGGCCTCCCAGTCGCCGTACACCTCGTCGAAGTCGTCGCGCCGGTCACCGGTGCGGCCCTCCGTGTCGATGGTGCGGTGCAGATCGGTGCGGCCGGAGGCGTTGAAGCCCTCGTCGGGCTCCTGCCAGGGCAGCCCGGCCGGGATCGCGCCCTCCTTCGCCAGGCCCGTCTCCGGGTCGGCGAGCGCCCGCACGTGCGGGAGGAGGCGCGGGTCGAGCCAGGGCTCACCGCGCTGGATGAACTCCGGGTAGATGGTGAGGCGTTCGCGGAGCTGGAAGCCGGACTCGGCGGTGCGTGCGGCGAGTTCGTCGATGTGCGGCCAGGGGCGCTCGGGGTTCACATGGTCCGGGGTGAGCGGTGAGACGCCGCCCCAGTCGTCGATGCCCGCGCCGATCAGCAGGGCGTACTCGGCGTCGACGAGATTCGGCGGGGCCTGGATGCGGGCCGAGGGGCCGAGGATGTGGCGGGCGACGGCGATCGCCGCGGCCAGCTCCTCCAGTTCGGCGTCCGGCATCCCGCGCATCGCGGTGTCCGGCTTGGCGCGGAAGTTCTGGACGATGACTTCCTGTATGCCGTGGTAGGCGCGGGCCGTCTTGCGCAGCTCGAAGAGGGAGTCGGCCCGCTCCTCGTACGACTCGCCGATGCCGATCAGGATGCCCGTGGTGAACGGCACGTTGGACCGGCCCGCGTCCTCCAGCACCCGTAGCCGGACGGCCGGCTCCTTGTCCGGGGAGCCGTAGTGCGGTCCGCCCTTCTCGGACCAGAGCCGGGTGGCCGTGGTCTCCAGCATCATGCCCATGGAGGGGGCGACGGGCTTCAGCCGCTGGAGGTCCGTCCACGTCATCACACCCGGGTTCAGGTGCGGCAGCAGTCCCGTCTCCTCCAGGACGCGGATCGCCATGGCGCGTACGTACGCGAGGGTGTCGTCGTAGCCCTCCGCCTCCAGCCACTCGCGGGCCTCGGGCCAGCGGTCCTCGGGGCGGTCGCCGAGCGTGAACAGGGCCTCCTTGCAGCCCATTTCGGCGCCCTTGCGGGCGATGTCGAGGATCTCGTCCGGCGACATGAACATCCCGTGCCCCGCCTTGCGGAGCTTGCCCGGCACGGTCACGAAGGTGCAGTAGTGGCAGGTGTCACGGCAGAGCCGGGTCAGCGGGATGAAGACCTTGCGGGAGTACGTGATCACACCCGGCCGGCCCGCGGCTTCGAGGCCCGCGTCCCTGACCCGGGCGGCGGACGCGGCGAGGTCGGTCAGGTCCTCCCCCCTGGCCTGGAGCAGGACGGCGGCCTCGGCCACATCGAGGGCGACGCCGTCGCGAGCCCGCCGCAGGGCACGCCGCATGGCGTTGGTCGTGGGGCGCTGAGCATCGGTCATGAACCGAGCATACGAGCGCGGCACCCGGTCCGGACCAGGGCCTCTGTCCGGCGTAACCAGCTGTTCACCGCTGGCGCCTTGGCCGTTATATACCGCTTGCCCCGTAGGCTCGGAGAGGTGATGGAAACGATCGTCTTCGACATCGGAGAAACCCTCGTCCGCGACGACCGCCTCTGGGCCTCGTGGGCCGACTGGCTCGGGGTCCCGCCGCACACGGTCAGCGCGCTGGTCGGCGCCTCGGTCGTGCAAGGGCGTGACGCCGCCGACGCCCTGCGGGTGCTGCGCCCCGGCATGGACGTCACCGAGGCCTATCACGCCCGTGCGGCGGCGGGGCGGGGCGAGCACCTGGACGAGACGGACCTCTATCCCGACGTCCGCCCCGCCCTGGCCGAACTGCGCGCGCTCGGGCTGCGGGTCGTCGTCGCGGGCGACCGGACGGCGCGGACGGGAGAGCTGCTGCGGGCGCTGGACCTGCCGGCCGACCTGGTCGTCACCTCGCAGGAGTGGGGCGCGGCCAAGCCGGACCCGGAGTTCTTCGCCCGTGTGCTGGAGGTGTCGGGCGCCGCTCCCGAGGCCACCCTCTACGTGGGCGACCACCCGGCAGACGACCTGTTCCCCGCGAGGTCGGCGGGCTTGCGCACGGCGCACATCCGGCGTGGCCCGTACGGTCATTGGTGGGCGGACCACCCGGACGTCCTGGAGACGGCGGACTGGCGCGTCGACTCCCTGACCGAGCTGCCGGCGCTGCTCGGCGGACTCGGGCGGCGCGAGATCCCGGTCGCGGAGTCGCAGGGCTGAGCGCCCCCTCGGAGCCGAAGGCCGACGAGGGGCCGGGCGCCACGGAAGGGCTGCGCCTCACGGAGGGGCCGGGCGCCACGGAAGAGCCGAGCGGCCCAGAGGGGCCGGACACCCCGCAGGGGCCAGGCGCCACGCACGGGCCGGGTGTCAGTCCTCGTCGCCGCGGAGCGAGAGCCGCAGCCGGTCGCTTGCGAGCCGCATGTGCTCGGCCATCGCCGCGTCCGCGCCCTCCGGGTCCCCCGCCCTGATCGCGTCGAGCACGGCGCCGTGCTCGTGCAGCGTCCCGCTGACCGTTCCCTCGATGTCGCCCGCCCGCTCCATCCACACCTGGAGCAGGGCCCGGATGGAGTGCAGGATGTCGCTGAGCACCGTGTTGCGGGCGATGTTCGCGGTCTCCAGGTGGAAGGCGATATCGGCGTCGATGAACGCCTTGACGTCCGTCCCCGCCTCCCGCATCCGCTCCAGGTGCTCCTCCAGCCGCTCGACGTCCGCCTCGGACGCGCGGTCGGCGGCCAGCCGCGCCGACATGCCCTCCATGAAGGTGCGGACCTCGACGAGGTCCTGTGTGCGGCGCTGACCCAGCATCAGGCCCCAGTTGATGGCGCGCGGCAGGAACTCCGAGGTCCCCTCGCGGACGTACGAGCCCGAGCCCGGCCTGATCTCGATGATGCCCAGCACGTCCAGCGCCGAGAGCGCCCCGCGCACGCTGGAGCGCGCGACGCCCAGGGCGTCGGCGAGCTGACGCTCGGCGGGCAGTCGCGTGCCCGGCTTCAGGTTGCCGTCGGACAGATGATCAAGGAGCCGCTTGGCCACCTCACTGACCGAGGACTCCCTGACGACGGGGCGCAGAAGTGACGTGAAATCGGGCTCTTCGGGCTGCGTGGACACGCTGACCAGTACATCAGACGGGGCGGCGGAACCCCGGAGCGGGCGGACGATAACGCGCTCATCGGTCCAGGAGAAGAGCTCAGGGGAGCGACCTACGTCACTTTGGTAAATTGGTGACCAATTTAGGATCCGGGGCTAGCTTGGAGTTGTTCACCGGCCGGAAACACGACCTTCCACGGTTCGCCTTCACCGGCCGGAGTAGACACAGAACCGGACAAAGCGGTCCGCAAGCGAGGAGTCTTCCATGGGCGCGACTGCGCATTCCGCGATCGAGAGATCAGCGATCAAGAAGGTCTCGATCCGTCTCGTCCCCTTCGTGGCCCTGATGTTCTTCGTGAACTACCTGGACCGGACGGCCGTCTCCTTCGCCGAGCCGAACGGCATGGGCCAGGACCTCGCACTCACCGCGGCGCAGTTCGGCTTCGCCTCCGGCGTCTTCTTCATCGGCTACATCATTCTCGAAGTGCCCAGCAACATGGCCCTGCACAAGTTCGGCGCCCGGCGCTGGCTGGCCAGGATCATGGTGAGCTGGGGCGTCGTCGCCCTCCTCTTCACCTGGGTGCAGAACAGCGAGCAGCTGTATACGCTCCGCTTCCTGCTCGGTGTCGCCGAGGCCGGGTTCTTCCCCGGCGCGATCCTCTTCCTCAGCCAGTGGGTGCCCTCCCGGCACCGTACGAAGGTGCTCGGCCTCTTCTATCTGGCGCAGCCGCTGACCACCGTCATCGGCGCCCCGCTGGCCGGCTGGTTCATCAACCAGCACGGGCTCTTCGGCCTCGAGGGGTGGCGCGTGATGTTCCTCGGCGTGTCCGTCCCGGCCATCCTGCTGGGCGTCATCGCCTGGTTCTACCTGATCGACAAGCCGGCCGACGCGAAGTGGCTGACCGCCGAGGAGAAGACCTGGCTGACGGACGAGCTGGCCGCGGAGAACGCCGGCAAGACCGGTGCCGACGAGGAAACCGGCCACGGCAAGCAGGCACTGAAGGCCGCCTTCACCAACGGCCGCGTCTGGACGCTCGCCCTCATCTACTTCGGCTTCATCTACGGCCTGTACGCCCTCGCCTTCTTCCTGCCGACGATCATCAACGGCTTCCAGGAACAGTTCGGCACGACGTTCAGCGTCATGGACAAGGCCCTGATCACGGCCATCCCCTATCTCCCGGCCGCGATCGTCCTCTACTTCTGGTCCCGCCACGCCACCCGGCACGGTGTCCGCACCTGGCACATCGCGGGCCCGGCGGTCGTCGGAGGGATCTCCATCCCGCTCGCCCTCTACATGGGCTCGCCTGCCGCCACGGTCGCCGTCATCACCGTCACCGCGTGTGCGATCTTCGCCGCGCTGCCGGTCTTCTGGTCCGTCCCCTCGCAGTTCCTGACCGGTGCGGCAGCCGCCGCCGGTATCGCCCTGATCAACACCGCGGGCAACGTGGCCGGCTTCGCCGCCGGTTATGTCACCGGCTGGCTGAAGGACTTCAGCGGTGCCTACTACCTGCCGCTGTTCCTGGTCGGGGCCTTCATGCTCATGTCCGCCGCGCTGATGCTGTGGCTCGCCAACCGGTCCAAGGGCCAGGGCGCGAACCACGGCCGGCCTCTCGCAGAGGTTCGCTGATGACCCGCCTGTCCAACGACCCCGCCGCCTTCGCCGACGAGGCGCTCGAAGGCTTCGTCGCCGCCCACCCCCGCCGGGTCCGCCAGGTCCCGGGCGGGGTGGTCCGGGCCACCCGGACCGCTCCCGGCCAGGTCGCCGTCGTGGTCGGCGGCGGCTCCGGCCACTACCCGGCCTTCTCCGGCCTGGTCGGCCAGGGCCTCGCCCACGGCGCGGCGGTCGGCAACGTCTTCGCCTCGCCCTCCGCCCACCAGGTGAGCCAGGTCGCGCGGGCCGCCGAGACCGGCGGCGGCGTCCTCCTCGCATACGGGAACTACGCGGGCGACGTCCTGCACTTCGGCCAGGCGGCCCAGCAGCTGACCGCCGAGGGCATACCCGCCCGCACGCTCGGCGTCACGGACGACATGTCCAGCGCCTCGCCCGACGAGGCGCACAAGCGCCGTGGTGTCGCCGGTGACCTGGTCGTATTCAAGGCAGCCGCGGCGGCGGCCGAAGCGGGGCTCCCGCTGGACGAGGTGACCAGGATCGCCGAGCTGGCGAACGCCCGCACCCGGTCCTTCGGGGTCGCGTTCTCCGGCTGCACGCTGCCCGGCGCGGACCACCCCCTCTTCACCGTGCCCGAGGGCCGGATGGCCGTCGGCCTCGGCATCCACGGCGAACCCGGCATGGGCGAGCAGCCCGTGCCGACCGCCGACGAGGCGGCCGAACTCCTCGTCTCCACCGTGCTCGGCGAACTCCCCGAGGGCGTCGCCTCGCCGCGCGGGCAGCGGGCCGCCGTGATCCTGAACGGCCTCGGCTCCGTGAAGTACGAGGAGCTGTTCGTCGTCTACCGCAGGGTCGCCCAGCTCCTCGCCGAGGCCGGGGTGGAGGCCGTGGACCCCGAGGTCGGCGAGCTGGTCACCAGCTTCGACATGGCGGGCGTCTCGCTCACCCTGTGCTGGCTCACCGACGAGCTGGAGCCCCTGTGGACGGCCCCGGCCGACGCCCCCGCCTATCGCAAGGGCGTCGTCGAGGCCGCGGACCTGGTCACCGAGGACGCCACGGCACAGGACACCGAGGACACCGTCCCGCCCGCCTCCGACGCGTCCCGGGAGGCGGCCCGCACCGTCCTCGCGGCCCTGCGCGCCCTCAAGGAGACCGTCGACATCCACGCCGACGAGCTCGGCCGGATCGACGCGGTCGCCGGTGACGGGGACCACGGGATCGGCATGCGGCGCGGCTCCACCGGGGCGTACGAGGCCGCCGCCCGCGCCGAAGCGCTCGGCGCGGGCGCGGAAACGCTTCTGCACCGGGCCGCCGACGCCTGGGCCGACCGTGCGGGCGGCACCTCCGGAGCCCTGTGGGGCGTGATCCTCCGGGCCGTCGGCGCCTCGCTCGGCGACACCGAGCGGCCCTCCGCGCCCCTGGTGGCCTCCGGGGTCGCCCAGGCGGCGGCGGGCGTGATGGAGCTGGGGAAGGCGGAGGTCGGCGACAAGACGATGGTCGACGTCCTCGTCCCCTTCTCCTACGCGCTCACTGCCGCCGTCGAGGCGGGGCAGCCGCTCGCCACCGCCTGGGACACGGCCGCGCACTCCGCGCACGCCGCCGCCGAGGCCACCGCGGACCTGCTCCCCCGGATGGGCCGCGCCCGCCCGCACGCCGAGAAGAGCCTCGGCACTCCGGACGCCGGAGCCCACTCGCTCGCCCTGATCGTCCGCGCCGTGCACGGCGTGTTCGCACCCACCCTGGAGAACCACTGATGTCCGAGAAGCTCCGTATCGTCGTCGGCTCCGACGACGCCGGCCACGCGTACAAGGAAGCGCTCAAGAAGGACCTGGAGGCCAGCGGTCTGGTCGCCGCCGTCACCGATGTGGGCGTCGACGCGGACGGGCACACCGCCTATCCCAAGGTCGCCATCGCCGCCGCCGAGATGGTCGCCCGCGGCGAGGCCGACCGCGCCCTCCTGGTCTGCGGCACCGGCCTCGGGGTGGCCATCGCCGCCAACAAGGTCAAGGGAATCCGGGCCGTCACCGCGCACGACTCCTTCTCCGTCGAGCGCGCCGTCCTCTCCAACAACGCCCAGGTCCTCACCTTCGGCCAGCGCGTCGTCGGGCTGGAGCTGGCCCGCCGGCTGGCCGCCGAGTGGCTGACGTACCGCTTCGACGAGGCGTCGGCCTCCGCCGCCAAGGTCGCGCTGATGGACGACTACGAGAACAAGAACGACGAGAACCAGCAGGAAGCCGCAGCCTGATGTCCGCCGCGCAGAACGCCGCGCAGAACCCCCGGGTCACGATCGGGGTGAGCCTGAAGATGTACTTCGGCCACCACGACACCCTCAACTGGGCCCGCGCCATCGCCTCCCTGGCCGCCCGGCACCCTGCCGTCACCGGCGGCACGGCCGAGCTGTTCGTGCTGCCCGCCTTCCCCGCGCTCGTCCCGGTCACCGGCATCCTGGCCGGTACCGAGGTGCGGACCGGGGCGCAGGACCTCGCCACCGAGGACTCCGGTCCGTACACCGGCGAGGTCAGCGGCGCCCATCTGCACGAGATCGGTGCCCGCTACGCCGAGGTCGGCCACGCCGAGCGCCGCCGGCTCTTCGGCGAGGGCGACACGGTCGTCGCCGCCAAGACGGCCGCCGCCCTGCGCAACGGCCTCACCCCGGTGCTCTGCGTCGGCGAACTCGACCAGGTCGCCCCGGCGGAGGCCGCCGCCCGCACGGTCGCCGAGGCCGAACGCGTCCTGGCCACGGCGTCCCAGGAGGGCCCCCTCGCCCCGGTGATCCTCGCGTACGAGCCGCAGTGGGCCATCGGCGCGCCCCGGCCCGCCTCCCCCGGGCACATCCGGACGGTCTGCGAGGCCCTCACCACCTGGCTCGCCACCCAGCCCGCCCTGGCCGGCAGCCGCGTGATCTACGGCGGAAGCGCGGGCCCCGGCCTGCTGACCGAACTGGGCACGGGCGTCGACGGGCTGTTCCTCGGCCGCTTCGCCCACGACCCGGCGGCGGTGGAACGCATCCTCGACGAGACGCTGGAAGGCGAGACGCCGGAAGGCGCCGCGCCGGAAGGAGCCCTGGCATGTCCTACGGCCTGAGCACCTACGCCTACTTCTGGCGCATCTCGGACAAGGCGCCCCGCCCCCTCACGCTCGACGAGATGCTCGCGCAGACCCGGGAGCTGGGCGGCGAGGTCTTCCAGATCTGCGACTACCCGCCGATCGAGACGTACGACGACGAGCGGCTCGACGCCCTGCGCGCCACGGCGGCCGGCCACGGCATCACGCTGGAGCTCGGCACCAGGGGTGTGCGCACCGAGCACCTCACCGCCTACCTCCGGATCGCGCGGCGTCTGGGCGTCACCCTGGTCCGCTCCATGCTGAACACGGCGGACCACCGGCCGACGGTCGCGGAGGCCACCGCCCTGCTGCGCGAGGCCGTCCCCGCCTACGCGGCAGCGGGCGTCACGCTCGGCCTGGAGACCTACGAACAGGTCTCCACCGACGACCTGCTGGCCGTCGTACGCGGTGTGGACAGCCCGCACCTCGGCGTCGTCCTGGACCCGGGCAACAGCGTGGCCCGGCTGGAGCGGCCGGTGGACGTCGTCGAGGCCACCGCCCCCCACGTGGTGAACATCCACGTCAAGGACTTCTCGTTCTCCCGCCGCGACGGCTGGGTCGGCTTCACCTTCGCCGGCTGCCCTCTCGGCGAGGGCCTGCTCGACTACCGCCACATGATCGACACCGTCGGGGCGGACGAGCGGGGCATCAACCAGATCGTGGAGCACTGGCTCCCCTGGCAGGGCGATTTCGAGGAAACCGCCCGCCTGGAGGACCAGTGGACCCGGCACAGCATCAACACCCTTCTGAGGAGCAAGTAATGGCCACCGGATCCAGGACCGTCGCCGTCATCGGGGCCGCAGGCAAGATGGGCCAGCGCGTCTCCAACAACCTGGTCGAGAGCGACTTCACCACCCTCTTCGCCGAGAACTCCCCCAAGGGCCAGGAGCTCGTCCGCGAGCTCGGCCGCGAGCTGACGGACAGCGCCGACGCCGCCGCGCAGGCGGACGTCGTGATCCTGGCCGTGCCGGACGTCGTCCTCGGTACGGTCTCCGAGCAGCTCGTCCCGGTCATGAAGCCCGGCGCGATCCTGCTGACGCTGGACCCGGCCGCCGCGTACGCCGGTCTGCTGACCCGTCGCGCGGACGTGCACAACGCCGTCGCGCACCCCTGCCACCCGTCGGTGTTCCTGGAGCGCACGACGAAGGAGGAGTGGGCGGACACCTTCGGCGGCATCGCGGCCCCGCAGGAGGTCGTCGCCTCCTTCGAGCCCGCCGCCGAGTCCGCCGACCCGGCCGCCCAGGAGCTGGCCGAGGCCGTCATCTCCACCATGTACGCCCCGGTCGTCGAGGTGCACTGGGTGACGGTCAAGCAGCTCGCCGTCCTGGAGCCGACCCTCGTCGAGACGATCGCCTGCATGGTCGGCGCCCTGCTGACCGAGGCCCTCCACGAGACCGTCCACACGGTGGGCGTCCCGGAGAAGGCGGCCCGCGCCATGCTTCTCGGCCACACCCAGGTCGCGCTGGCCAACACCCTCAAGGGCTCGAACCCGTTCTCCGACGCGTGCCTGATCGCGATGGACTACGGCCGCGAGTCGATCGTCCGCGACGACTGGAAGAACGTCTTCCGGGACGACGAGCTCGACAAGGTCATCACGCGGATGCTCAAGATCAAGGAGATCAAGCGCTGACCCGGTCCTGACACCGGCACCACCGCTCAGGCCGCCGCGAACCGGGCCGGGCTCTCCATCAGGGGTGGAGGGCCCGGCCCTTCCGCGTGCCCGGGGGCGCCGAGCCGGCGTACACCCGTGACCGGCACGTGATCACCGCACCGTAACCTCACTCCGTCCAGGGGGAATTCACGGGGTGCACGACCACGGCGGGGGCGGCACATGGGATACGGACGCGCGGCGACAGCCGCACTGGCCGGAGGGATCGTCCTCACGGCACTGCTGTGGTGGGCGGGGGCGAGCGATGAGGTGCTGCGCCTGCGGGGCAGTACCCGTGTGTTCGGTGCCGAAGGCGTCGGAGACCTCCAGCGCTGGCTCGCCCCCTGGTCGTACGACACCGCGGAGTGGGTCCGCGAACGTGTCGAGCTGCCGGGCGCGACCGACAGTGGCCGCTATCTGTCGCTGTACACGACCGCGATGCAGATCCGGTTCTTCGCGCTGTTCGCCTTCTTCGTGCCCGGCGCACTGCTCCTCGTCCGCAGGCTCCCCCCGGTGAACGGCCGGATGCCCGCGGCGCTTCTCGCGCTGTGGGCGTGGGGGATGGTGGCGGGCACACTGGCCGTGACCGTCTCCGCGCCGTGGATGGTCGCCGCGGCGGGGCGCGGAAGCTACCGCTTCCTGCCCGAGCTGTCCTCCCAGATCTCCTCGGGGCGGCAGGTCCTGGTGCCCCTCGCGCTGCTCGCGGCGGTGGTTACCGCACTCGTGGCGCGGGCGACCGCCCAGGGGGCGGGCCCGCTGCCGCGCGGGGAGGCTCCCGCTCGCGCCCGTACGGCGGCCACGGCCGGCACCGTCGTCGTCGCGCTGTCGCTGGTGATCCTCTCCTACCAGCGGGTCGCGGCGGAGATCCAGGGGATCACCGTCACCGGGCGCCTGCTCTCCGAACCGGGCGACCTGCTGCGCCAGTGGCTGCTGCTCGGCGGCTGGTCGGGCCCGGCGGGCACCTCCTTCGGCCGCTGGCTCCTGTACCGTGCCGCGGACGCCCTGCTCCTGGCCGTGGTGTGGTGCGGCCTGCGGTGGCTGCCCGGCCTGCTGACCCGGGTCTCCGTGTGGGCGATGGCGGCCGGCGGTCTCTGCGCCACGGTCATCGGACTGCTGGCGAGCCAACTGATGTACGCCGTCGTCGAGATGACCAGCTCCTACGGCCTGGCCTACGGACCGCTGCGGGTCTTCGCGAACCTCGGCAACGGCGTCCCGGCCGCCCTGGTCTGGGGAACGGTGGCCGGCCTCACCGCGGTCATGACCCTCCGCCTGGCCGGAGGCCGTACGCCCCCACCGGCCACGAGCCCGGGTCCGGCACCGGGTCCACGTCCGGCAGAACTGCCGGACCGAGCCACGGAATGAAGCCGGCCCCCGTCCGGCGAAGACGCCGGGCGGGGGCCGTGGTTGCGGGCCGCGGGGGTGGCGGTTCCGTGAGGTGCCGCCTACTTCCCCAGTACCGCCTGCATGACCTTCTTGGCGATCGGGCCGCCCAGCCCGCCACCCGAGATGTCCGAGCGGGAGATGTCCATCGCCGTCGGGTCGATGAACACCGCGACCGCCACCGACCGGCCGTCGGACGTCTTGCCGTACGAGACGAACCAGCCGTACGGGACTTCCTTGGTGACGTCGTCGCCGCGCTGGGCGGTACCCGTCTTGCCGCCCACCGTCACGCCGTCGATCAGGGCGCGCTGCGCACTGCCCTCCTTGGCGGTGAACTCCATCATCTCCTGGACCTTCTTCGCCGTCTCCTCGGAGACCGCCTGGCTCTTGAGCTCGGGCTCGTGCTTCTCCAGGGTCGACAGGTCCGGGCCGCGCAGCTCGTCGACGATGTACGGCTGCATCAGCTTGCCGTCGTTGGCGAGGGCCGCCGTGACCATCGCCATCTGCATCGGGGTGCTCGTGAGGCTGCCCTGGCCCATGCCGGTGAGGGCGGTGCCGGGCTTGTCCAGCTCGGCCGGGTAGAGGCTCTTCGTGGCGAGCATGTCCCCGAAGGTGTCGGAGTAGACGTCCTCGTTGAAGCCGAACTTCTCGGCCGTCTCACGCATCCCCTCGTCACCCACCTCCAGCGCGGCGTCCAGGAAGACGTTGTTGCAGGAGTACTGCATGGCCGTCTTCATCGACGCCTTGCTGCACGTCGCGTCGCCCGCCTCGCTGCTGATCGTGCTCGACGACAGCGGCAGCTTGTACGGGGAGGCCGCCTTGCTCGGCGCGTTCACGTCCGTGACGACACCGTGCTCCAGAGCGGCCGCGGCCGTCAGGATCTTGAAGGTGGAGCCGGGCGGGAAGGTCTCGCGCAGCGGGCGGTTGGCCAGCGGCTTGCTCTTCGCGTCGACCAGGGACTGGAACTTGTCGCCCTCCTTGAAGGAGTTGCCCGCGAAGACCGAGGGGTCGTACGAGGGCGTGGAGACCAGCGCGAGGACCTTGCCGGTGGCCGGGTCGAGGGCGACGACCGCGCCCCGGGCGTCGAGATCGGTCAGCCCCTTGTAGGCCGCCTCCTGCGCCTTCGCGTCGATGGTGGTGATCACATCGCCGCCGCGCCGTTCCTCACCGGTGAGGATGTCCTTGGCGTGCCGGAAGGCGAAGCGCTCGTCCTGGCCGCTGAGGATGCTGTCGTACGTCTTCTCCAGGAGGGACATGCCCTGCGCCTGGGAGGCGTAGCCCGTGACGGGGGCGTACATCGGGCCCTGCTTGAAGGTGCGCTGGTACTTGAAGTCGGTCCCCTCGACCTCCTTCGAGCCCGTGATCGCCTTGCCGTCCACGATGATGTCGCCGCGCGGGGTCGCGAACTGGGTGATCTTGACGCGGCGGTTGTGCTCGTGGGTGGCGAGCTCCTCGCTCTCGGCGAACTGGAGCCAGTTGGCCCGTATCAGCAGAGCCAGCATCAGCAGCCCACAGAAGATGGCTATGTGCCGCAACGGCCTGTTCATCGTGCTCCCGCTCCCAGGCAGCCAGGCACACACGCACACGGGCCGCACCATCGATGTCCGGAGGTGATAGATGCGATTTTAGCGCCGATGGTTCCGCCGGAGGATCACGCCGCCGGAATCCCGGAACGGACCGCGAGCCACCGCACCGGCCCGCACCGGAACCCCCGGACGGCTCGACGGCCGCCCCTCAGAGGTACGCGGCGTAGGCGTCCAGCGCCCGCAGCACCTCCGGCTCCCCCGCCGGGGGCAGTTGGAGCACGACCTCCTCGACGCCCAGTTCCGCGAAGTACTCCAGCTTCCCCGGGGAGGGCACCACCGCGTACGGGACCACCTGGAGCTGCTTCGGGTCGCGCCCCGCCTCCTCCCAGGCCGCACGCAGCTTCGGCACGGACTCCGACAGGCCGCGCCCGCCGATCGGCAGCCAGCCGTCCGCCTCCCGGGCGATCTGCGCGAACAGCTTCGGCCCGGCCGCCCCGCCGATCAGGGTGCGCGGTCCGCTCACGGGACCGCGCGGCTTCTGCACCGGCTTCGGATAGGCGTGGCTCGCCCGGACCGAGCCGAACTCGCCCTTGTACGCCGTCGGTTCGTCCGCCCACAGGGCCCGCATCAGGGCGAGCCGCTCGCTGCCGAGCGCGCGCCGGGTCGGCCACTCCACACCGTGGTCGGCGGCCTCCTCCACGTTCCAGCCGAAGCCGATGCCGAGCGTCAGACGGCCGCCCGAGAGGTGGTCGAGGGTGGCGGCCTGCTTCGCGAGGTCGATGGGGTCATGCTGGGCGATCAGCGTGATGCCCGTGCCGAGCGCCAGCCGCTCGGTGACCGCCGAGGCCTGCCCCAGCGCGACGAAGGGGTCGAGCGTGCGGCCGTATTCGGCCGGCAGCTCGCCGCCCGCCGGGTACGGCGTCTCCCGGCTCACCGGGATGTGGGTGTGCTCGGGCAGATACAGCCCGGCGAATCCCCGCTTCTCCAGTTCACGCGCCAGCCGAACCGGCGTGATCGTCTCGTCGGTGAGGAAGATGGTTGTGGCGATCCGCATGCGAGGCACCTCCGTCGTCGTCCGTGACGGCTCCAAGTCCGTGACGGCTCCCACGGTATGCGTTCACGCAGGCCACCCGCGATGCCCAGGACCCCGTTTCGGCCGCAACTCCCGCCGGTTTCCAGCCGGAAGCGGCTCCGGCCCCGGGCTCGTACGCCCGCGAGGAGCCGGCCGCCCCAGGGACCGCTTCGACGCGCCGGGAGGCCGGCGCGCCGGCTGACCGCCTCAGTCGGCAACCACGAGCGCCGGGGTCTCCTTCGTCAGCACCTCGCCGCGGAAGAACGCCGGGCCGCTGCGGCGCATGGCCTCCATGAGCACCACTCCGAGCAGCAGCAGTCCGACACCGATGACGAAGACCGAGCCGACGCCGAACACCGAGGAGCCGGAGCCGTAGGCCGGGTCCCACATGTCGTACAGCGTCTTGCCGAAGACCGCCGTGAGCAGGATGCCGCCGACGACGGGGAACAGGCCCTTGAAGACGAGGTCGCGGGCGGAGCGGGTGAGTTCGGCGCGGAAGTACCAGGCGCAGGCGAAGGCGGTCAGCGCGTAGTAGAAGCAGATCATCAGGCCCAGCGCGTAGATCGTGTCGACCAGGACGTGCTCGCTGACCAGGGTCATCACCGTGTAGAACACACCGGTCGCGACGCCCGCCACGACGGTGGCCTTCCCGGGCGTCCGGAAGCGCGGGTGGACACGGGCGTACGAGGCGGGCAGCGCCTCGTACGCGGCCATCGCCAGGACCGTGCGCGCCACCGGGATGAAGGTGGTCTGAAGGCTCGCGGCGGCCGAGGCCAGCACCGCGAGGAAGAGCAGGATGCCGAGGCCGGGGCCCATGACCGGACCGGCGAGGGCGGCGAAGACGTTGTCGGAGGTGTCCGGGTTGGCGAGGCCGAGCCCCGAGTCACCGGTGCCCACGGCCATCTGGGCCGCGATGCCGGTGGCGAGGTAGGAGCCGACCAGGACGACCATCGCGATGAGGGCGGCGCGGCCGGGTGTCCTGTCGCTGCCCGTGGTCTCCTCGTTGGCGGTGAGACAGGTGTCCCAGCCCCAGAACATGAAGATCGAGAGGGACAGGCCCGCCGTGAAGGCGGCGAAGGACTGGACCGCGAACGGGTTCAGCCAGGACCAGGAGAAGTCCAGCGAGGTCCCGGCGAATTCAGCGCTGCCCGCCTTGCCCACCGCCATGGTCACGAAGACGGCGAGGACGACGAGCTGGAGCGCCACGAGGGTGTACTGGATGCCCTTGGTGGCCGTCATCCCCCGGTAGCTGACGGCCGTGGCCGCGGCGATCAGGAGCAGGCAGGTGAGGATGTGGACCGGCTTGCTGTCGTCCAGGGCCGCGACCGCGTCGCTGCCGGAGATCTCGCCGGCCAGCAGCCAGAAGTAGGAGGTCGCGACGCCCGCGAGGTTGGACAGGACGATGATCGTCGCGATGACCAGGCCCCAGCCGCACATCCATCCCAGGCGGGGCCCGAAGGCCTTCACGGTCCAGGTGAAGGAGGTGCCGCAATCCGGCACGGCCTTGTTGAGCTCGCGGTAGGCGAAGGCGACCAGCAGCATCGGGAGGAACCCGGCCAGGAACACGGCGGGCATCCGCACCCCGACCTCGCCCGCGGTGGAGCCGAGGGTGGAGGTCAGGCAGTACACGGGGGCGACGGTCGAGATGCCGAGGACGGCGCTGCCCATCAGCCCGACGGAGTTCCCGCCGAGGCCCTTCTCGCGTACGCCGCCGTCGGCCGGGGCACTTGTCCGTACCGTGTCTCCGGCCTGTGGCCGCGCGTCCAGCTCAGTCATGGGGAGGACGCTATGCGCTGCGGTTTCCACATCCGGAGGATGAGACTCCGACGTCTCACCCTTGACTCATCGCCACACAACGGCAATTGAGTGAACACATCGAAGGCGTACAGCGAACAACGCCTTGCATTCAACGACCCGGAACGCATCGGCTTTGTGTACGGGAATCGCACCACCGCCCGATTTATGACGGTTCAAAAATTTCCCGTCGCCGACGGCGGGCCCTCTGACGAAGGCCCGTCCGCCGACGCGGCCGGGAACCCTACTTGCGGTACAGCTCCTCGATCTCCGCGTCGAAGTCCCGCGCGATGGCGTCCCGCTTGAGCTTCAGCGAGGGGGTGAGATGGCCGCTCTCCTCGGTGAAGTCCTGCGGCAGCACCGTGAACTTGCGGATGGACTCGGCGCGTGAGACCAGCCTGTTGGCCTCGTCGACCGCGCGCTGGAGGGCCGAGCGCAGCTCCTCGTCCTGGACGAGCTCCTTCATGGGGATGCCCTCCTTCTTGCGCATCCGGCGCCAGTGGGCGAGGCCGTCCGCGTCCAGTGTGATCAGGGCGCTGATGAACGACCGGTTGTCGCCGACCACCATGCACTGGCTCACCAGCGGATGGGCGCGCAGCCAGTCCTCCAGCGGGGCCGGGGTGACGTTCTTGCCGCCCGAGGTGATGATGATGTCCTTCTTGCGGCCGGTGATCGTGAGGTAGCCGTCCTCGTCCAGCGCGCCCAGGTCGCCCGTCGGGAACCAGTTGTCCTGCAGATACGGGACGGCCTCGGCCCGCTCGGTGTCCCAGTAGCCCTGGAAGACCTGACCGCCGCTGAGCAGGACCTCGCCGTCCTCCGCGATCCGCACGGCGGTGCCCGGCAGCGGCCAGCCCACCGTGCCCAGCCGGGGCTTGAGGGGCGGGGTGACCGTGGCCGCCGCGGTGGTCTCGGTCAGCCCGTAGCCCTCGAAGATCTGGATGCCGGCCCCCGCGTAGAAGGCGGCGAGCCGGGACCCCAGCGGGGAACCGCCGCAGATCGAGTACCGGACATGACCGCCCAGCGCGGCACGGATACGCCGGTAGACCAGCGGGTCGTACAGGGCGCGGGCGGCGCGCAGGCCGAGGCCCGGCCCGGGGCCCGTGCCGTGTTCGGCGGCCTCGACCGCCTCGCCGTACCGCTGCGCGATGCGGGCCGCGCGGTCGAAGGAGGAGGCGCGGCCCATCTTCTCCGCGGTGGCCCGGCCGGTGTTGTAGACCTTCTCCAGGACGTACGGGATGGCCAGCAGGAACGTCGGCTTGAAGCCGGCCAGGTCCGCGAGCAGGTCCTCGGTCTGGATGGACGGCGCGTGCCCCAGGCGTACGCGGGCGCGCAGACAGCCGATCGCGACCATCCGGCCGAAGACGTGTGAGAGCGGCAGGAAGAGGAGGGTGGACGCGGGCTCCTTGGACACCGACTTGAAGACGGGGTGGAGCAGCTCGATGGCGTTGTCGACCTCGGCGAAGAAGTTCCCGTGGGTCAGCACACAGCCCTTGGGCCGGCCGGTGGTGCCCGAGGTGTAGATGAGCGTGGCGGGGCTGTCCGGCTCCAGGGCGGCGCGGCGGGCGGCGACGGCCGCGTCCGGGACGTCCTTGCCGAGCGTCTTCAGCCGGCCTATGGCGCCCGTGTCGAACTGCCAGAGGTGCGTGAGGTCCCCGAGCTGCTGGCGCTCCTGACTGACCAGCCTGCCCTGCTCCTTGGACTCCACCGCGCAGGCGACGGCTCCGGAGTCCTGGAGGATCCAGCGCGTCTGGAAGGCCGAGGAGGTGGGGTAGATGGGCACGGTGACCAGCCCGGCGGCCCAGGCCGCGAAGTCGAGCAGCGTCCACTCGTAGGTCGTACGGGCCATGATCGCGACCCGGTCACCGGACTGGAGCCCCTCCGCGACCAGGCCCTTCGCGACGGCCAGCACCTCGTCGGCGAACGCCGCCGCGGTCATGTCCTGCCAGCGGCCGTCCGCCTGCTTGCGGCTGAGGACGGCCTCGGCCGGAGCCTCCCGGGCGTTGTCGAAGGGGATCTCGGCAAGCGATCCGCGCCGCACGGGCGGCGCGAGCGGCGGCACGGAGACCTCCCGTACGGTGCCGTCCGCCGCCCTGACCTTGGTCGGCTCGACCAGGACGGGAACGGCGGGCGCGGCGGTTGCTGCGGCGGGTGCGGGCGTGGACACGAGCGGCTCCTCGGCATGGGGTCCGGCGGCGGTCCCGTCCCTGGGGCCGGCACCGGTGCGGCTTCTGGATGCGTGGGGTCGTTCACGTACGGGTGGGCGGGTCCTGCTGATGTCGTCGCGGGGGCTCAGGGGCGTTCCAGGATCGCGGTGACGCCCTGGCCTCCCGCGGCGCAGACCGAGATCAGGCCCCGGCCGGGGCCCTCCCGCTCGGCGAGGAGTCCGGCCAGCGTCGCCACGATCCGGGCCCCCGTCGCGGCGAAGGGGTGTCCGGTCGCGAGCGACGATCCGACCACATTGAGCTTGTCCCTGTCGACGGGGGCGAGGCCCTGCTTCTCCCAGGCCGCCAGCGTGGCGAGCACCTGGGAGGCGAACGCCTCGTGGATCTCGAAGAGGTCGAAGTCCTCGATGCCCAGCCCGGCCCGCTCCAGCATGCGCGGCACGGCGTACGCGGGCGCCATCAGCAGCCCGTCCTCACCGTCCACGTAGTCCACGGCGGCCGTCTCGTACAACGACAGGAAGGCCAGCGGCCTCAGACCGCGCGCCTCGGCCCACTCCTCGCTCGCCAGCAGCACGGTGGCCGCGCCGTCGGTGAGCGGGGTCGAATTGCCCGCCGTCATCGTGGCGTCGGGATGCCCCGCGCCGAACACCGGCTTCAGCGTGGCGAGTTTCTCCACCGTGGAGCCGGGGCGCAGGTTCTGGTCGCGGTCCAGACCGAGGTACGGGACGACGAGGTCGTCCAGGAAGCCCCGGTCGTACGCCGCGGCGAGCCGCTGGTGGCTGGTGGCGGCCAGCAGGTCCTGGTCCTCGCGGGTCACCCCCCACTTCCGGGCGGTGACCGCCGCGTGCTCGCCCATCGAAAGCCCGGTGCGCGGTTCGGCGTTGCGCGGGATGTCCGGGACGAGGTGACGGGGCCGGACGGCGGCCAGCGCCTTGATCCTGGCACCCGCCGACTTCGCGCGGCGCGCCTCCAGCAGAATCCTGCGCAGCTGGTCGTTGACACCGAGGGGCGCGTCGCTCGTGGTGTCCGCGCCTCCGGCGATCGCCGAGTCGACTGCCCCGAGGGCGATCTTGTTCGCCGCGGCGATCACGGCCTGAAGACCGGTGCCGCACGCCTGCTGGATGTCGTAGGCAGGCGTACGCGGGTCCAGGGCGGAGCCGAGGACGGTCTCGCGGGCCAGGTTGAAGTCCCGGCTGTGCTTGAGGACCGCGCCGGCGACGAACTCTCCGACCTGCTGCCCGCCCAGGCCGAACCGCTCGACGAGACCGTCCAGCGCGGCGGTCAGCATGTCCTGGTTCGACGCTCGCGCGTAGGGACCGTCGGAGCGGGCGAAGGGGATGCGGCTGCCGCCGATGACCGCGACCCGGCGCGGCTGCGGAAGCGGGAGGGGAATCAACTCGACCAACTCATCTCGACATCTCCTGACCCTTGAGTAACCTTACTCCGGAGTAAATCTACGACCGAGCAGGAGTCCAGACAATGGCCGACCGCTATCTGCACTTCACCGGCACGGCGCCCGGCCGTTTCCTGACGCGCAGGCTGGGCCTCCCGCAGCCCGCGCCGCTGCGCCGCTGGACGCTGGAAACCCCGTCCCTCGACGGGCCGTTGCTGCACCTCACCGCGGGGAAGCCGGCCCACCCCGGCGCGCTCGGCCCGGTGCTCACCGCGACCGGCCTGAAGGTCACCGAGCAGGCCGACCGCCCGGCGGGCATCGTCCTGGACGCGACCGGAGTCACCACGGCCGCCGGGCTCGCCGACGTACACGCCGCGCTGCACCCCGTCGTGCGCTCGCTGGCCACCGGGGGCCGCGTCGTCGTGCTCGGCACCGTCCCGTCCCCCGACGACCACCACCAGGCGGCGGCGCAGCAGGCCCTCGAAGGGTTCGTACGCTCCCTCGGCAAGGAGATCGGCAAGGGCGCCACCGTGCAGCTGGTGCGGCTCGCCCCCGGCGCGGACCCCGCGTCGGCCGAGTCCACCCTCCGCTTCCTGCTGTCGCCCCGCTCCGCCTACGTCAGCGGCCAGGTCGTCGAGCTCAGCGCCGACGCGCCCGGCGAGGTCGCCGACTGGGCGGCCCCGCTCGACGGGCGTACCGCGCTGGTCACCGGCGCGGCGCGCGGCATCGGCGCGGCCGTCGCCTCCGTCCTCGCCAGGGACGGCGCCCAGGTGATCTGCCTGGACGTACCGCAGGCGCGGGAGGAGCTCGCCCGCACCGCCGACCGGCTCGGCGCGACCGCCCTGCCGCTGGACATCACCGCGCCCGACGCAGCCGAGCAGATCGCCGCGGCCGTCCCCGGCGGACTCGACGTGCTGGTCCACAACGCGGGCATCACCCGTGACCGCCGGCTCGCCAACATGGCGGCCGACCGCTGGGCCTCGGTCATCGACGTCAACCTGGACAGCGTCCTGCGCACGACGGACGCCCTCATCGGCTCGGGCACCCTGCGCCGGGGCGGCCGTATCGTCGCGACCGCGTCCATCGCCGGGATCGCGGGCAACAACGGCCAGACCAACTACGCGGCCAGCAAGGCGGGCATCATCGGCCTGGTCCGCTCACTGGCCCCGCGCGCCGCCGCCGCACACGGCATCACCGTCAACGCCGTCGCCCCCGGCTTCATCGAGACGAAGATGACGGCCGCCGTGCCGCTCTTCATCCGGGAGGCGGGCCGCCGGATGAACTCCCTCTCCCAGGGCGGCCTTCCGGTCGACGTGGCCGAGACCACCGCCTGGTTCGCCCAGCCCGCGTCCGGCGCGGTCAACGGCCAGATCGTGCGGGTCTGCGGCCAGAGCCTGCTGGGGGCCTGACCCATGACCGGCCTCGGCATGTCCCTCGTACGGGGAGCCGTCACCTCGCCGTTCAAACGGGCCGGACGCGAGGGCGCCACGCTGCCCTCCGGCCCCGAGGTGCTCCCGCCCGCCCGCATCGCTCCCGGCCCCCTCGCCGCGTACAGCAGGATCTGCGGCTTCACCGAACCAGGCGTCCTGCCGCTCACCTACCCGCATGTGCTGGGCTTCCCGCTCGCCATGCGGCTGATGACGGCCCGCGCCTTCCCCCTGCCGGTGCTTGGGCTGGTCCACACCTGGATCGAGATCACCTCGCACCGGACGCTCCTCCTCCAGGACGAGCCCGAGCTCACGGTGTACGCCGCAGGTCTGACACCGCATCGGCGCGGTACGGAGGTGACGATGACGACCGAGGCGCGGCTCGCGGGCGAGCTCGTCTGGGAGTCCCGCAGCGGCTATCTCTCCCGGCACGCGACCACCGCGCGCTCCCCCTCACCGGCCCCGGCCACCACCCCCGGGGAGCTGCCCGCCGTGGCGCGGTGGAGGCTGCCGGCCGACCTGGGGCGGCGTTACGGCGCCGCCTCGGGCGACCGGAACCCCATCCATCTGTACCCGGTGACGGCACGGCTGTTCGGCTTCCCCCGGCACATCGCGCACGGCATGTGGACCCTGGCCCGCTGTGTGGCGGCGGCCGAGGAGGAGCCCGGCCGCGTCCGTGGGATCAGGGCGGACTTCAGGGCGCCGGTCCTGCTGCCCTCCACCGTGACGTACGCCGCCGAGGGCACGGCCTTCCAGCTGCGCGGCGGCGACCGCATCCACCTCACCGGAAGCCTGGCCCGCTCACCGGAGGCGTGACCCTGAGGCGCTCCGGGAGGGCCGGCTCAGTCCTCCCGGGGCGCCCAGCCGCGCCCGTGCATGAGGTTCTCCAGGCCCGCCCAGGAGAAGTTCATCAGGGTGGCGGCGGCCTCCTTGGCCGAGACGCCGGGCGTGACGTTCGCCCACCCCGCGAGCGCCTCGGCGGCCCCCACGAGTGCCTGCGCGAGACCCGCCACATCCCGGTCCGGCAGCGCGCGATCACGGTGCGCCTCGCGTGCGGCGGCCCCGATCAGACCCGTCACGAACGCAACGATCTCCTTGCGCAGCGCCCCCACCTCGCTGACGAACGGCTCACCGTGCGAGCTCGCCTGCTGGTGCAGCACCGCCCAGCCGTCAGGGTTCTCCGCCGTGTGCGTGAAGAACCCCCTCAGCCCTTCCCACAGTTGCCGGTCGGCGGGCAGCCCCGGCTCCACCGCGGACTGCACCGCGTCCACCAGCGCCTTTGCCTCGCGGCGGATGCACGCGGTGAAGAGCTCCTCCTTGGAATTCAGGTACAGATAGACCAAGGGCTTGGAGACACCCGCCAGTTCGGCGATCTCGTCCATCGAAGCGGCCCGGTATCCGCGCTGCCCGAAGATCCGCACGGCCGCGTCCATCATCTGCTGCTCACGCACCGCACGCGGCATCCGTTTGCTCTTCACTGCACTCACGTCGGACATCCCTCCCGCCCCCTCTGCGCTACTCCTCGGTAAGAGTACGGCTCGGGATGATCCCCTGCCGTACGCACGGAGCGCACCCGGACACGATGGCCGGTAGTGGTCCACCGGTCCTGACGGGCACTCCCGTACGTCTCAGGGCCCCCACGGGATCACTCCCGCGGCTGACGCGTCCACCCGATTCCGCCTCCTAGTGTCCCTCGTATGACGATCGGACTCCGCAGAACGACGGCAGCCGCGGCCCTCGCCGCCATGGTCCTGCTGGCCGCCCCCGCCGCCACCGCGCACGCCTTACCGGGCCCCGGGACGGCACCCGCCCCGGCGGCGACCGCCACCGCCACCGCGCTCGAACTGCCCCGCCCGACCGGCCCGCACGCCGTCGGCACCGAGGTGCTGCACCTCGTCGACCACAGCCGCACCGACCCCTGGGTCCCCGCGGCGGGGTCCCGGGAGCTGATGGTGGCGCTCCACTACCCCGCCCGCCCCGGCAGCGGCGGCGCACGGGCCCCGTACATGAGCACCGAGGAAGCGCGGCTGATGCTGGTGCAGCGCGGGCTGGAGGACGTCGTGCCCGCCACCACCGTCAGCTCCACCGCCACCCGCGCCCGCCTGACGGCCCGCCCCGCCCCGGGCCGGTTCCCCCTGGTGCTGCTCTCCCCCGGCTTCGGGCAACCGCGCGCCACCCTGACCTCCCTGGCCGAGGACCTGGCGAGCCGGGGCTATGTCGTGGCGAGCGTCGACCACGCCTACGAGTCCAGCGGGACGTCCCTCCCGGGCGGGCGGGTGCTCACCTGCGCCGCCTGCGACGCGGACAACGCGGCCCCGGACGAGGCGGCGGCACGGGCCGTGCGGAAGAAGGTCTCCACCGGGCGGGCCGCCGACCTCGCCTTCGTGCTCGACCGGCTGACCGGGCCCCGTCCCGCCTGGGACCACGCCCGCACGATCGACCGGCGCCGGGTCGCGGCGGCCGGCCACTCCATCGGCGGCAGCGCGGCGGCCTCCACGATGCTCGCCGACCCCCGCGTGGACGCCGGGATCAACATGGACGGCACCTTCTTCGAGGAGATCCCGGTGACGGGCCTGGGCAGCCGCCCGTTCATGATGCTCGGCACCCGGTCCGGCCACAGCCCCGGCACCACGGACAGCTCCTGGAACGACGGCTGGAAGCGGCTGGACGGCTGGAAGCGCTGGCTGACCGTCCAGGACTCGGGGCACTTCACCTTCACCGACACCCCGTACCTGGCCGAACAGGCGGGCCTCCCGGTGGACCCGACGGCCCCCCTCTCCGGCGTCCGTTCCACGCAGATCACCCGGACCTACGTCGCCGCCTTCCTCGACCAGCACCTGAAGGGCACCGCCCGGCCGCTCCTGGACGGCCCGGCACCGGACAACCCCGAGGTGTTCTTCAACAACCCCTGACCGGCACCGGGGCCCGTGCGCTCAGGCCCGGCGGGGCTCGATCACCGCATGCGGATCGCGGAGCCAGACACGCTGCCCCCGGTCGGTCACGGTCAGCCCGAACTGTTCGTGACCGGGCCGGCCGAGGGCGTCGTACTCCAGCCAGGCCTGCTCGATGTCCTCCCAGAGGAGCCCGGGGCCGTACTGGAGGACGCCCCCTCCGGTCTCGGCGGTGGCGGCGGCCCCGTCCTCCCGGGTCGCCCACACCCGGGCCCCGTCGGCGGTGTCCTGGTGGACGAGCCGTACGCCGGGCAGCCGGGCCCCGGCGTAGAGCGCGAACCCGAGCGTGAGGAGCAGGGCCGGGTCCACACCCGCCGCCCGCGCCCGGCCACCCGCCCCGTCGACCTGGTGCCGGCCCGCGCGGTGGGACCGCATCGGCATGTACGACGCGCCCCCGCAGAACGGCCCGAGCGCGCTGCCGTCGTCCCGCACATGCAGCTGGACCAGGGCGCCGGACCAGAAGTCCCGCGCGAGCGGGGCGACGACGACCCCACCGGTCCTGACCTGCCGGACGAGGGCGTGCGGGACGTACCGGAGCGCGCAGGTAGCGATCAGCCGGTCCACCGGCCCCAGACCGGGCCACGGCTGCGCTCCGTCCCCGATCCGCAGATGGGGCCGGTATCCCGCGCCCGCCAGGAACTCCGCCGCCTGCCGCGCGACGGCGGGGTCCAGCTCGACGCTGTGGACCCGCTCGTCACCGAGCCGCTCACAGAGCAGCGCGGCCACATGTCCGGTGCCGGTACCGATCTCCAGCACACGGTGCCCGTCCTCGGCCTGGAGCAGCTGGAGCATCCGCGCCACCATCGACGGCTGACTGTTGGACGAGGTCGCGATGCCGGGCCCGCCCTCGGCCCCGTCGTCGAGCTGGGTCACGACCGGCTCGTCACTGTTGACCAGGGCCAGCCAGTGGTCCGGCCCGGAGACCGGCTCACACCGGTCGGGAAGCTGCCGCCAGATCTCGGCCGGGATGAAACGGCTGCGCGGCACGGCGTCGAAGACCTGCCGCCAGCGGCCACCGAGCAGCCCTCGGTCGGCGAGGTCCTGGACCAGGTCCGGATACGTGCGCCCGCCCTGCGCCGCGCTCACGACAGCGGGACGCGCCGGGGCCCGCTGCCGTCCGGGGACGGCGGGGTCGAGGGTTTGTCGGAGGGCGCGCCGCCGTGCTTGCCGTCGTCGGCTCGTGCGGTGGTCATGGTGTTTCTCCTTCGTCGGTGGTGGGCGCTCGGCGGACCTGTCGCCAGTTACCTCCGAGCCGGGTGGCAGTGGGGCAGGCGGCCCCGGCGCGGCACGTCACGCAGTGGAAGGTGTGCGAGACATAGGCGGTGTACTCGGCGTCGCCCGCGCGTGCTCGACGCTCCGCCATCGCCCGGTGGGTCATGGTGCACCCACAGGCGTGACGCCGGAAGCGGCGAGCAGGTGAGCGACGCGGTGCGCGCACTCCCTCTCGCGCCCCTCCTCGCCGATCTCTGAGCCGAAGCTGGTGACGTAGCGCCCGTCCACAGCGACAATCTCCTCGGTGAGAAGACCGTGAAACGGGTTACTGGCGTGCAGCCGAAGTTCGGGTTCGAGGGCGACGACCTGCAGACCGTGCTCGCGCAGGTACCCCGCCAGCCTTTGCAGGTCGGTAGCGTCCATGTCCTGACCGTCTCAACTGCGGCGGCCCAACGGGATATGACAACCCATGACACGGAGTTGATCTTGCGTAAGGTGGCGATCACAGGCACCCGGAAGACGGGGCACAAGCCCCTCGCCGAGTACACCGACCTGTTCGAGCAGTACCTCGCCCCTTTCGCGCCGGGGGCGCATTTCTACATCGGTGGCGCAGTGGGCATCGACTCGCTCACCCTGCTGTTTCTCGCGGGCCGGACGTCCGCGCACATCACGATCGTGGCGCCGGGCACCATGCGCCAGCAGCCCGCCGAGGCACAGCAAGCCGTCGCCCGTACGAGGGAACGCATCACGGAGATCGTGGAACTGGGCGCGGCCGAGCTGCGGACCACGGCCTACCACGCACGGAACCGCTGGATGGTCGACCGCGTGCAGATGACCATCGGGTTCCCCCATTCCACGGAGCCGTCGACAGGCACCTGGCAGACGATCAACTACGCGGCCGAGCAGGGAAAGCCGCGACTGATCGTACCGGTGTAGCCACCCGCCGTCGCGATGTGCGTCACCATGGCGACATGAGTGACCGGGCCGCGGGAGCGGCAAAGCTCAAACGTCTGCGGCACAGCCGTGGACTTTCTCTCGCCGATGTCGCGAGGGCACTCTCCCGGCTCGCCGAAGACCTGCGTCACCCACGGCTCCCAGCGGTGCCGAGTGTGCAGAGATCGGTCGCCCGTTGGGAATCCGGGGCTCCGACGCTGCCCGACGAGCGTTACCAGTTCCTGCTCGCCCACCTGTACGCCCGCAGCCCGGCCGGGCAGATGTCACTCGGAGCCGGGTCCGATCTGGCAGAACTGCTCAGCGCGCTCCTCGACCTCGGTGAGAGCGAAAGTCGCGTCGCCGCTCTGCGTACCGTCCTCGTCCGTACAGCGACGGACACCGGGGGCATGCTCGCCTTGCTGGCACCGGACGTACAGGCCGGGCTGTCCGCGGCGCTGGCCGACCCGCGCCAGGCGGACGAAGAGACCGCCGCAGGTCTCGCGGCGGTCGTGGACGACGTCAATTCCCAGATCGGCGCGGTACCGATGGTCCGGCTGCAGGTTCTGCTCGCCCCTGTGGTCGACGCGTGCCGCCGTCTCCAGGCGGGGTCGCTCCCCGGCCCGGTGGCCGGCCGGGTACGCGCGGTGGCCGTCGCCGCCTGCACCTTGGCCGGGCGGCTCGCCTTCGAGACCCGTGACGACGAGGCGTCCCGGGCTCTGTACGCTGCGGCGACCGTGCAGGCAGCGCAATTGGGAGACCCGTGGCGGCGTGCGTCCGTGCACATGAGCCACGCCCTCGTCACTCTCTACTCGTCGCCCGGACTCGCCGAGGCGCAGGCGCTCGTCGACCAAGCCGTGCGCGCGGCGCGTACCGGGGGCAGCCCCCGGGTCCGGGCTCGGGCTCACGCACTGCAGGCCGAGGTCGCCGCGCGCGCCGGGCTGGAGCGCCAGGCTCAGGCGGCGCTGGGTCTGGCGTGGTACGACGTCGAAGGCGGGATCGACGGCGACCCGTCGGGCAGCAGCTTCTCGGCCGGGCACCTCAGGGGTTTCGAGGGTGTCTGCGAGCTGTACGTCGGCGATCCCTCCCTGGCACACGCCCGATTCGCGGCGGCGGCAGCCTCGCTTGTCGCGCCCCGTGAACATGTGCAGCGTGCGATCGTGACGACGGATCAGGCGCTCGCCCGGATCCGGATGGGCGAACCCCGGTCGGCCGCCGACCTCCTGCACGAATGTGTGCTGGCGGCCGTCACCACCGGCGGGCGAGTCCCTGCCATCCGTCTGCGCCGGGCGAGGGCAGAGCTGCGCCCCTGGCGCCGGGAAGACTTCGTCGCCGACCTGGACGACCACCTCATGGACGTACTGGGCAGCTGACCCCCGGACACACGAAACCGCCCCGCCCCCGGCCGGAGCCGGGAGCGGGGCGGTTCTGCCGCGCCGGGGCGCGGGTGTCGCTAGGCGGTGGCGGGCACGGCCGTGGGACGGGTGTCCTCGGGCTCGGGCTCGTCGACCGGGGAGGACGACGCCGAGTTGTACGCGTCGTGGTCGAGGATGTTCTCGCGGGCCGCGACGATCACCGGGACCAGCGCCTGACCGGCCACGTTCGTGGCCGTCCGCATCATGTCCAGGATCGGGTCGATGGCCAGGAGCAGGCCCACGCCCTCCAGCGGGAGGCCCAGGGTCGACAGGGTGAGGGTGAGCATGACCGTGGCGCCGGTGAGGCCGGCGGTGGCCGCCGAGCCGATCACCGAGACGAACGCGATCAGGATGTAGTCACCGATGCCCAGCTGGACGTCGAAGATCTGCGCGATGAAGATCGCCGCCAGCGCCGGGTAGATCGCGGCGCAGCCGTCCATCTTGGTCGTGGCGCCGAACGGGACGGCGAAGGAGGCGTACTCCTTCGGGACGCCGAGGCGCTCGGTGACCTTCTGGGTGACCGGCATCGTGCCGACCGAGGAGCGGGAGACGAAGGCCAGCTGGATCGCGGGCCAGGCGCCCTTGAAGAACTGGAGCGGGCTGACCTTGGCGACCGTGGCGAGCAGCAGCGGGTAGACGCCGAACAGCACCAGGGCGCAGCCGATGTAGACGTCGGCGGTGAAGGTCGCGTACTTGCCGATCAGGTCCCAGCCGTAGTCGGCGATCGCGTAGCCGATGAGGCCGACGGTGCCGAGCGGGGCGAGGCGGATGACCCACCACAGGGCCTTCTGGAGGAGCTCCAGGATCGACTCGCTGAGGGTGAGGATCGGCTTGGCCTTGTCGCCGAGCTGGAGCGCGGCGATACCGGCGACGGCGGCCATGAAGACGATCTGCAGGACGTTCAGCTCGGTGAAGGGCGTGATGACGTCCGTCGGGATGATCCCGGTGAGGAAGTCGAGCCAGGAGCCGGCGTGCTCGGGCTTGGCGCCGTCCTTCGGGGTGAGGCCGGTGCCGGAGCCGGGGTTGGTGACCAGGCCGATCGCGAGGCCGATGGCCACGGCGATCAGCGACGTGATCATGAACCAGAGCAGGGTGCGGGTGGCGAGCCTGGCGGCGTTGTTGACCTTGCGCAGGTTGGTGATCGACACCAGGATCGCGAAGAAGACGAGGGGCGCGACGGCCAGCTTCAGCAGCTGGACGAAGATGTGGCCGACCTGGTCGAGCGTGGTGTAGAGCCACTCGATCTCGAAGCTGCGGGTGAGCCAGCCGAGGAGTACACCGAGGACCAGACCGGCGACGATCTGGATCCAGAACGGGACGCTCGGTATACGGAAACCGGAACCGGACGGCTTACCCGCCGTGGTCTCGGCGGGGGGCGCGGAATTCGCGGACACGGACACACTCCAGACGGGACGCATCGGGACGTACGGAGACAGACGTACGGACGTGCGGTTGAACAGGGGGACGGGGGTGCGGCGCCCGCGTCAAGGGCGGCGCCGCTGCATGATGCCGGTTCAGACGTTGCGGCAACAGACCGCGGACATACAGCGGCAGAGATCGACATGCAGGCGCACCACGAGCGGGACGCCCGAGGCGTGGTGGGTGCGCACTGCTGTAATCATGTCGAACACGTTAACACTGAAACTTTGAGAACCTCAAAGCTCCACTTCTCGATCACATTCGGATGTAAGAGGGCGCAAGAGGTCCGGACATGCGTGAACCCCGGTGCGGGAGCGTCTGCTCCGATACCGGGGTTCTGTGCGTACGGTCGCGTGTGTGAGGAAGCTTACGCGGGCCTTACCGGGCCACGCTGTCCTCACGGGTGCGGTTCGCGTCGAGCCGGGCCTTGGTCCGGTCGACCTTCGAGATCAGCTGCTCGGACATCTCGTCGCGCTGCTTGCGCAGCAGGATGAAGCTGAGGGGGGCGGAGAGCAGCAGGCCGAGGAGGATGACCCAGACGGCGTTGGAGCCGCCGACGCCCGAGGGCAGCACACCGAAGTGGACCGCCACACCGGCGACGAAGAAGCAGCCGACGAAAATCAGCAGGCGCATCGCGGTGTACCGGATCGTTGCGCTCGGCTTGGCAGCGGACACGGCTGGCCTTCTCTCTACGTCCGGTGTTCCTGCGTGCAGTCTGGAATCGTGCCCGACCAGTGAAGCATGCCCCGAATTCGATCAGTTCGCAGGGTTGCCCCTGACGCCGTCCGCTCACCTCACGAGGGGGGCCCGGAACGCCGTCCGGCCAGCTCACGAGGGGGCCCGACGCTCCGCGCGCCGCTACCGGAAGAGCGGGAGCAGCATGATGATGTCGTCGCGGTCGTCGCCCTCGGCGACGCGGATGGCGCCGGGGACCCGGCCCACCTCCTTGTATCCGCAGGAGGCGTAGAAGCGGTCCGCGCCGGTGCCTCCGCGGCAGGTGAGCCGGATGGCTTCGATGCCCTCGATGTCCCGGGCGGCGTCGGCGGTTGCCGCCATCAGGTCGCGGCCGTAGCCCTTGCCCTGGTGGCGCGGGTGGACCATCACCGTGTAGGCGCCGATCCAGTGCCGCATCAGCCGGTGGGTGTTGTGGGTGAGGAAGGCGGTGGCGGCCACCGTGCCGTCCTCGTCGCGGCCGACGACCAGGCGGGTGCGGCCCTCGACCATCCCGGCGAGGTGCTTGACCAGCTCGGGCCGCACCTCGTCGGCGGTGACGGGCGGCACGAAGCCGACGGCTCCTCCGGCGTTGCTGACATCGGCCCAGAGAGCGGTGATGTCGTCCCGCAGGGTCCGGTCGAACGCCGGGTCCACTTCAAATGTAAGTGCCATGGAAGCAGGTTAACCATTACCGCCCGCGCGCCTCACATGTGTCCAGCACGCGAGAAAGCCCCGGCCTGGGGACGGTGGGCCGGGACTTTCGGACAACGGGACGCCCCGGCACCCACGCGGGGTGCCGGGCGTACGGCGTCAGACCCGCATGGGCTGAGGCGTCTCGCGACGGCCGGCGTCCGGGCCCGGGTACTCCCGCAGGATCTCGTACCGGGTGTTGCGCTCCACGGGCCGGAAGCCCGCGTCCCGGATCAGGTCCAGCAGATCCTCACGGCCGAGCTTGTTCGGCGTGCCGTAGTCGTCGGCGTCGTGGGTGATCTTGTACTCGACGACCGATCCGTCCATGTCGTCGGCGCCGTGCTGGAGCGCGAGCTGCGCGGTCTGGACGCCGTGCATCACCCAGAACACCTTGACGTGCGGGACGTTGTCGAACAGCAGCCGCGAGACCGCGAAGGTCTTCAGCGCCTCGGCGCCGGTCGCCATCGAGGTCCGCGCCTGGAGGGTGTTGCGGACCTTGCCGTCCTTCATGTCCACGAAGTCGTGCTGGTAGCGCAGCGGGATGAAGACCTGGAAGCCGCCGGTCTCGTCCTGCATCTCCCGCAGCCGCAGCACGTGGTCGACGCGGTGACGGGGCTCCTCGATGTGCCCGTACAGCATCGTCGCCGGGGTCTTGAGACCCTTCTCGTGCGCGAGACGGTGGATGCGCGACCAGTCCTCCCAGTGGGTGTTGTGGTCGACGATGTGCTGGCGGACCTCCCAGTCGAAGATCTCCGCGCCGCCACCGGTCAGCGACTCCAGACCGGCCTCGATCAGCTCGTCGAGGATCTCGGAGGCCGAGAGCCCCGAGATCGTCTCGAAGTGGTGGATCTCCGTGGCGGTGAACGCCTTGAGCGCCACCTCCGGCAGGGCTTCCTTGAGCGCGCTCAGGGAGCGGGGGTAGTAGCGCCACGGCAGCGTGGGGTGCAGCCCGTTGACGATGTGGAGCTCGGTGAGGTTCTCGCCCTGCATCGCCTTCGCGAGCCGGACGGCCTCCTCGATGCGCATCGTGTACGCGTCCTTCTCGCCCGGCTTGCGCTGGAACGAGCAGTACGCGCAGGACGCGGTGCACACGTTGGTCATGTTGAGGTGACGGTTGACGTTGAAGTGGACGACGTCGCCGTTCTTCCTCGTACGCACCTCGTGAGCAAGCCCGCCGAGCCATGCCAGGTCGTCGGACTCGTAGAGCGCGATCCCGTCCTCGCGGGTCAGCCGCTCGCCGGCCCGGACCTTCTCCTCCAGCTCGCGCTTGAGTCCCGCGTCCACTAGGGCGCCTCCCATATATCTACGTAACAGACTCCGGCAACCGTACTCCCCCGCCCCGCGGGCGGAGGCACCCCCATGCGCGGCTCAGCGGCTACGCCTCCTCGGGGAGTTCCCCGACCCGGTTCTCCCACTTGGTGGAGAGCACGACCGTCGTACGGGTACGGGAGACCCCCTTGGTGCCGCTGAGCCTGCGGATGGTCTTCTCCAGCCCGTCCACGTCGCCGACCCGGACCTTGAGCATGAACGAGTCGTCGCCCGCGATGAACCAGCAGTCCTCGATCTCGGCGAGGTCCTTCAGCCGGTGCGCGACGTCCTCGTGGTCCGCCGCGTCGGAGAGTGAGATGCCGATCAGCGCGGTGACGCCCAGTCCCAGCGACGCGGCGTCGACGGTCGCGCGGTAGCCGGTGATGACCCCGGCGGATTCCAGCCGGTTGATGCGGTCGGTGACGCTGGGCCCGGAGAGCCCGACGAGCCGCCCCAGCTCGGCATACGAGGCCCTGCCGTTCTCTCTGAGGGCCTGGATGAGCTGCCTGTCCACCGCGTCCATATGACTGAAACCTTCCATTGTTCAGCAGTACCGCGAGTTTACGTGTAGAATTTAAGGCACAACAGGGGTTACACCCTGCAAATCTTTCTCATCAGCCAAGAAACGCTTTCGAATCTTCAGGAGTGACCGACACCGTGTACTCGATCGAGATGGCCTACGCCCGGATGCGCGAGCTGCAGGACCTGGCCAACCGCTCGCGTGCCCATCAGCCCGCCGCCGCCCTGCGCGTCGACAGGACCCGCGCCCCGCGCGTGGGCAGGAAGAAGCGCTGACCCCACCGCGTCAGTCCCGGGAGGCGCCACCGAGCTCCCCCTCCCACCGGCGGTACAGCTGGTGCGGCACTCCCGCCGCGTCCAGCACCCGCCCCGCGACGAAGTCCACCAGATCCTGGATGTGCGTCGCGCCCGCGTAGAACGCCGGAGAGGCGGGCAGCACCACGGCGCCCGCCTCGTCGAGCGCGACCATCTGCTTCAGCGTCTGACCGCTGAGCGGGGTCTCGCGCACCGCCACGACCAGCTTCCGCCGCTCCTTGAGCGTCACGCTCGCGGCCCGCTGCAGCAGGTCCTTCGAGAGCCCCAGCGCCACCCCGGCCACGCACGCCGTCGACGCCGGCACGATCAGCATCCCCTTCGCCGGGTACGACCCCGAGGAGGGCCCGGCCGCGAGATCGCCCGCCGCCCAGTGGCGTACGCCGTCGATGTCCGGCCGGAAGGTGTCCGGCTTCCCGTCCGCGCCCCGCGCCAGCCAGGCCCGCAGATCGTCCTGCCAGTGGGCGTCGCGGAAGGCGATGCCCGTCTCGTCCAGGAGCGTCAGCCGCGAGGCGCGGCTGACGACCAGGTCGACGCTCTCCCCCGCGGCCAGCAGTCCGCGCAGCACCGAGGCCGCGAAGGGTGTGCCCGATGCGCCCGATACCCCGACAATCCAAGGCATGCGCTGCTGCTGACTCGCTGAAGTCCCGGCTCTCACACCGCCGAGCCTATCCGGCACCCCGGCCCAGGAACTGAGCGAGGGCCCCCGCACGTTGCAACGGATGAGGGAACAGCCATGGACAGGGGGTGACCATGACGGGCACACGCACCGGCGTCACCGCACGGACCGTCACGGCCGGCGCGGTCATGCTGGGCTGGATCGCGCTGCTGTGGGTGCTGGAAGGCATCGACACGGCGACGGGGAACGCCCTGGACACCTACGGCATCAGCCCGCGCGAGGCGTCCGAGCTCGCCGACATCGTCCCGTCCGCGTTCCTGCACAGCGGCTGGGAGCACGTGGCGTCCAACAGCGTCCCGCTGCTGGTCCTCGGCTTCATCGCGGCCCTCGGCGGGATACGCAGATTCGCCGCCGTCGTCCTCGTGGTGATCGTGACGTCCGGCCTCGGCGTCTGGCTCACCGCCCCGCCGCACACGGTGACGCTCGGCGCGTCCGGTGTGGTCTTCGGCCTGCTCGGCTATCTGCTGGTCCGCGGCTTCGTGGACCGGCGCCCGCTGGACATCCTGGTGGGCGTGCTCATAGCCGCCGCCTACGGCTCCCTGCTCGTGGGCGTGCTGCCGACCGACTCCGGCATCAGCTGGCAGGGTCATCTCTTCGGCCTGGTGGGCGGGGTGGCGGCGGCATTCGTCTTCCGCCGCCCCCGCCGCCCGCGGGACCCCGCGGGCTACGTCACGGTGTGAGGGGTCACCTCACGGCGTGAGGCCCCGCACCAGCAGGTCGAGCAGCGCGCAGGCGAACAGCGCGATCCCGATGAAACCGTTGACCGAGAAGAACGCCCTGTTCAGCCGGGACAGGTCGTGCGGCCGCACGACGCGGTGCTCGTACACGAAGGCGACGGCGACGATCGCCATGCCGATCCAGTAGAAGACCTCCGCGTCCGTCGCGAGGCCGAACCACACCAGCAGCCCGGTCGTCACCACGTGGCAGACCCGCGCGCCCCACAGCGCGGCGGGGATGCCGAAGCGCGCGGGGAAGGAGAGCACACCGTGGGCCCGGTCCGCCTGCACGTCCTGGCAGGCGAAGATCAGGTCGAAGCCGCCGATCCAGATCCCGACGGCGAGCCCCAGGATCACCGCGTCCCACGACCAGCTCCCGGTCACCGCCAGCCAGGCGCCGATCGGGCCGATGGCCTGGGCGAGGCCCAGGATCGCGTGCGGGAAGTTCGTGAACCGCTTGCCGTACGGGTAGACCACCATCGGCACGACGGCGACCGGCGCCAGCGCCAGACAGAGGGGGTTGAGCAGGGCGGCGGCGCCGAGGAAGACGACGACGGCCACGATCGCGCCGACCCACGCCGACTTCACCGAGACCGCGCCGGTCACCAGCTCACGGCCGGCGGTCCGCGGATTGCGGGCGTCGATCTCGCGGTCGATGATCCGGTTCGCCGCCATCGCGAAGGTGCGCAGACCGACCATCGCGACGGTGACGAGCAGCAGCCTGCCCCAGTGGATGTTGCCGTCCAGCTGGAACATCGCGGTCAGCGCGGCGATGTAGGCGAAGGGCAGCGCGAAGACCGAGTGCTCGATCATCACCAGCCGCAGGAACGCCTTGGTCCTGCCGGGCGACTGAGGCACCGCGGCGGCTGAGGCGGAGGCGCTCACAGGCCGTACTCCTTCCACCGGCGGTCGACCTTCGCCGCCGTGTCCGGGTCGGACTCGACCATGTCCGGCCAGCCCCCGTCCCGGGTGTAGCCCTCCTCGGGCCACTTCTTCGTCGCGTCGATGCCCGCCTTCCCGCCCCAGAACTGCTGGTAGGAGGCGTGGTCGAGGTGGTCGACCGGCCCTTCGGTGACGGTGAGGTCCCGGGCGTAGTCGGTGTTGCCGAGCGCCCGCCAGGCGACCTCGTGCAGATCGTGGACGTCGCAGTCGGAGTCCACGACCACGACCAGCTTGGTCAGGGACATCATGTGCGCGCCCCAGATGGCGCTCATGACCTTCTGGGCGTGCTTCGGGTACTTCTTGTCGATCGAGACGATCGCGCAGTTGTGGAAGCCGCCCGCCTCCGGCAGGTGGTAGTCCACGATGTCCGGAACGATGATCTTGAGCAGCGGCAGGAAGAACCGCTCGGTGGCACGCCCCAGCGGGCCGTCCTCGGTCGGCGGCCGGCCGACCACGATCGACTGGATCAGCGGACGCTTCCGCATCGTCACGCAGTCGATCTTCAGCGCGGGGAACGGTTCCTGCGGGGTGTAGAAGCCGGTGTGGTCGCCGAACGGCCCCTCGGGCAGCATCTCGCCCGGCTCCAGCCAGCCTTCGATGACGACCTCGGCCTGGGCCGGGACCTGGAGCGGGACGGTCTTGCAGTCGACCATCTCGATCCGCTTGCCCTGGACGAAGCCGGCGAAGAGGTACTCGTCGATGTCCCCGGGCAGCGGCGCCGTGGAGGCGTACGTGACCGCGGGCGGCGCTCCGAAGGCGATGGCGACGGGCAGCTTCTCACCGCGCCGGGCCGCGACCTGGTAGTGGTTGCGGCTGTCCTTGTGGATCTGCCAGTGCATGCCGATGGTGCGCTTGTCGTGGCGCTGGAGGCGGTAGAGCCCGAGGTTGCGGATGCCCGTCTCCGGGTCCTTGGTGTGCGTGAGGCCGAGGTTGAAGAAGGAGCCGCCGTCCTTCGGCCAGGTGAAGAGCGCGGGCAGCTGGTCGAGGTCCACGTCGTCGCCGGTGAGGACGACCTCCTGGACGGGGGCGCTGTCGGACTTCACCTTCTTCGGCGGGAGGTGGGTCACCGCGCCGAGCTTCCCGAACGCCTCGCGGATGCCGACGAAGCCCTGGGGGAGCTCCGGCTTGAGGAGACCGCCGATCTTGTCGCTGATCTCCGCGTAGGACTTCAGCCCCAGCGCCTTGAGCAGCCTCCGGTCCGTCCCGAAGACGTTCATGGCCAGGGGCATGGACGCCCCCTTGACGTTCTCGAAGAGGAGCGCGGGCCCGCCCGCCTTGTTCACCCGGTCGACGATCTCGCCGACCTCCAGATACGGGTCGACCTCGGCCTTGATGCGCTTGAGATCGCCCTCGCGCTCCAGAGCCCGGAGCAGGGAGCGAAGATCGTCGTAAGCCATAACGCCCAGTATCGGCCACCCGCTACCCTGGGCCCGTCACCGGGGGCGGGACTGCGCCTCCTCATCTCTTCTCGGGGGATCCCTCACGATGCTCAGGGCCTTGATCTATCTTCTGCCGCTGGCGCTGACGATCTACGCGTTCATCGACTGCCTGAACACCCCCGAGGACGAGGCCAAGCACCTGCCGAAGGTGGCCTGGGTCTTCATCATCCTGCTGTTCTGGATCGTGGGCCCGATCGTCTGGCTGGCCGCGGGCAAGCTGCGCAACGCCCCGGCCGGCGGCCGCACGCCCTCGGAGTGGCACCGGAACCACCGCACCACCTGGGTGGCACCCGACGACAACCCGGACTTCCTGAAGTCTCTGAAGGACGAGAACAAGAAGGACGAGTCGCTCCTCAAGGACTGGGAGGCGGACCTGCGCCGCCGCGAGGAGGAGATCAAGCGCCGGGAGAACGGCGCGGGCCCCGACGACGCGGCCGGTCCCGCCACGTCATGAGGTGACGGGCCGCCGCACGGCGGTCACGAGGACAGCAGCCGTCCCAGCCGGTCGAGCAGGGGCAGCAGCGCGGTGCGCTCCTCGGGGGTGAGGGCCTCCAGTGCGCCGTGCACCACGCGCATCTCGGCGCGGATGCGGTGCGCCAGCTCGGTGCCCTCCGCGGTGCGGGAGGCGACCTTGGAGCGGCGGTCACCGGGCGCCGGGGTGCGCGTCACGAGGCCGCGCGCCTCCATGCGCCCGATGAGCCCGGTGGCGTTGGACGCGTCGCACACCAGATGACTGGCCAGGGCGCTCATGGGCATGGGCTCGCCGAGCGCGATCAGCGCCCGGGCCTGCGAGGTGCTGAGGCCGTGGCGCGCCGCGACGGCGGTGAGGTCGTCGTGGTGGCCGCGGACGACGACCGCGAGGGGTTCCAGCAGTTCGTCCGGAGTAGGGACGGCGCGGGGTGCCGGTTCCGTCGTCATGGTCGGTCATCCTTCGATCGGTGCACACGCTTCAGAGGCCCGGGGCCTTCGACGCCACGCACCCGCATTCATTTGACATGCTCAACTTTGGGCCGTTACATGAACGGTATTGCTTGAGCATATCAAGCTTCACTGTTCACGCGCCTCGCGTCTCGTAGGGAGCACCCCCCATGCCCTCCGTACTCTTCGTCCTCACCGGTGCCGACCACTGGACACTCAACGACGGCACCACCCACCCCACCGGCTTCTGGGCCGAGGAACTCGCCGCCCCCCACCGCGTCTTCACCCAGGCCGGCTACGACATCACCGTCGCCACCCCGGGCGGCGTCGCCCCCACCGTGGACGCGGCCAGCCTCGCCGCCGAGGCCAACGGCGGCCAGGAGCAGGCCGACGCCATCGCCTCGTACCTCGCGTCCATCGACGAGACGCTCCGCATCCCCGCCCGGCTCGAGGACACCGTCCCCACCTCGTACGACATCGTCTTCTACCCCGGCGGCCACGGCCCCATGGAGGACCTGGCCGTCAACGAGGCGTCCGGCAGGCTGCTCACCGCCGCCCTCGACTCGGGCACCCACGTGGCCGTCCTGTGCCACGCCCCCGCCGCCCTGCTGGCAGCCCGGCGCGAGGACGGCAGCTGGCCCTTCGCCGGCTACCGCCTGACCGGCTTCAGCAACGCCGAGGAGACCCAGGCGGGCTTCGCCGCCAAGGCGCCCTGGCTGCTGGAGAACCGTCTCGTCGAGCTCGGCGCCCAGTACTCCGCCGCCGAGCCGTGGGCGGTGCACACCGTGCACGACCGCAATCTGCACACCGGCCAGAACCCCGCCTCCTCCGAGCAGCTGGCCCGCGAGATCGTGGCAGCCCTGTGAGCGCCGGAGCCCGCGCAGCCGAGACGCCCGCCGATGTCGTCGCCCGCCTCCGCGCCGCCTTCCGCACCGGACGCACCAGGGAGCTCGACGAGCGCACGGACCGGCTGACCCGGCTGCGCGCGCTCCTGACCGAGCGCGGCGACGAGCTGGCCGAGGCCCTCCACACGGACCTCGGCAAGAGCCGCAAGGAGGCGTACCGGACCGAGATCGACTTCACGGTCCGCGAGATCGACCACACCCTGGAGCACCTGGCCGGCTGGCTGCGCCCCGAGCCCGCCCCCGTACCCGCGGTGCTCGCCGGGGCCACGGCGAGCACCGTGCGCGACCCGCTCGGCGTCGTACTCGTCATCGCGCCCTGGAACTACCCGGTGCAGCTGCTGCTCGCGCCCGTCGCCGGGGCGCTGGCCGCGGGCAACAACGTGGTCGCGAAGCCCAGCGAGCTGGCACCCGCCACCTCCGCGGCCATAGCCCGACTGCTGCCCGAGTATCTGGACCCCGACACGGTCACCGTGGTGGAGGGCGGGGTCCCGGAGACCACCGCGCTGCTCGCCGAGCGCTTCGACCACATCTTCTACACGGGCAACGGCACGGTCGGCCGGATCGTGATGACCGCGGCGGCCCGGCACCTCACCCCGGTCACCCTGGAACTGGGCGGCAAGTCGCCCGTCTTCGTCGACCGCGGCACTGACCTGCGGACGGTGGCGGCCCGGCTGGCCTCGGGGAAGTTCCTCAACGCCGGCCAGACCTGTGTGGCCCCCGACTACGTCCTGACCGACCCGGAGACCGCGCCCGCCCTGGCGGACGCGCTCGCGGCGGCGGTCGAGGGCCTGTTCGGGCCGGACGCGGCCGGCCACCCGGAGTACGGGCGCATCGTGAACGAACGTCACTTCGACCGGCTCGTCGGCCTTCTCGGCTCCGGCCGCACGGTGACCGGCGGCGCCCACGACCGCTCCACGAAGTACATCGCGCCGACCGTCCTGGCCGACGTCCCGCCCGACGCCCCCGTGATGCGCGAGGAGATCTTCGGCCCGGTCCTGCCGATCCTCACCGTGGACGGACTCGACGAGGCCATCGCCTTCGTCAACGACCGGGACAAGCCGCTGGCGCTGTACGCCTTCACCGACGACCCGGCCGTCCGGGAGCGGCTGCTGGCCGAGACCTCGTCCGGCGGTGTGGGCATGGGCCTTCCGCTGGCCCATCTGACCGTGTCGGACCTGCCGTTCGGCGGGGTCGGCGAGAGCGGCATGGGCAGCTACCACGGCCGGTACTCCCTGGACACCTTCAGCCACCGCAAGGCCGTCCTGGACACCCCGCTCGGCTGACCCCCGTACGCACGCCGGGAGGGCGCGACCGCACCGAAGCGGTCGCGCCCTCCCGGTTGTGTCCGTACCCGTCAGACTCCGGCGTAGGAGTGCTTGCCGGTGACGAAGATGTTGACGCCGTAGTAGTTGAAGAGCCAGCAGCCGAAGGCGATCAGCGCCAGGTAGGCGGCCTTGCGCCCCTTCCAGCCCGCCGTCGCGCGCGCGTGCAGATAGGCGGCGTACGCGACCCAGGTGATGAAGGACCAGACCTCCTTGGGGTCCCAGCCCCAGTAGCGGCCCCAGGCGTCGCCCGCCCAGATCGCGCCCGCGATGATCGTGAACGTCCACAGCGGGAAGACCGCGGCGTTGATGCGGTACGAGAAGGTGTCCAGGGACTTCGCCGCGGGGAGCCGCTCCAGGACCGAGGTGGCGAACTTGCCGGGGGTCCCGCCGTTGGCGATCTTGTTCTCGTAGCTGTCCCGGAAGAGGTACAGCAGCGTGCCGACGGCCCCGAGGTAGAACACGGCGCCGCAGATGATGGCCGTCGAGACGTGGATCCACAGCCAGTAGGAGTGCAGCGCGGGGACCAGCTGGTCGCTGTCGGTGTAGAGCGTGGTGGTCGCGATGCCGAGGTCCAGCAGGACCGTGGTGACCAGCATCAGCCCGATCCAGCGGACGTTCTTCTTCAGCGCCAGGAGGATCAGGTAGGCACCGACCGCCACCGTGGAGAAGGTGATCGAGAACTCGTACATGTTGCCCCAGGGGGCACGCTGCACGGACATGGCGCGTGCGACGACGCCGCCCGCCTGGACCGCGAAGGCGACCACGGTCAGGGAGACCGCGATCCGCCCCCAGAGATCACCCTTGAAGGTGCCGCCCGCCGCACCGGGGCCGTCCGGGACGTCGCGCGTGCCGGCGGCCGAGCGCGTGACGATCCTGGGGCGGTCCAGCACGGCGGTGCCGCCCTGCTGCGCGACCTGCACCGTGACGGCGGGAGTGCCGGCGGCCGAGTCCTTCTTCAGCGCGGCGGCCGTGCGGCCGACCTTGCTGCGGCTGCCGAACACCCACTCCGCGATGTGGGCGAAGAAGGCCAGGGTGTAGACGGCCATCGACGAATAGATCAGCGTGTTGCTGATGTTCGCCAGATTCTCGTTGGTTGCGGCGGCGAGATTCACTTCTCAGCCCCTTCGGCAGGTTCTTCGGAGGGTTGTCCGGGCTCGGGTTCGGGTCCGGGCGCGGTGGGCGCCACGGTGTTGAGCGCGATCGCTAGACCGCCCAGCTCCTCGGGGAGCTTCGCGGACTCGCTGCGGCCCAGGCCTGCCATCTCGACGACGGTGACCCCGCCGGCCCCCCGCACGGCCCGCACCCACACCCGGCGGCGCTGGATGAAGAGCGATCCGGCGAGACCGACGATGGCGGCGACGGCACCGGTGAGGGCCCAGCCGGCGGCGGGCTGGCGCGCGATCTGGAAGCTGGCCCACTCCTCGACGCTCTCGAAGGTGATCGAGCCGGCGCCGTCGGGCAGCTTCATGGACTCGCCGGGGCGGAGCCGCTTCTTGAGCTGGTCGCCGTTGCTGTCCTTGAATTCCTTCATCTTGGACGTGTCGAGCTGGTAGACGTTCTGCGGCAGCCCGGAGTCCACGCCCAGGCTGCCGTAGTAGCCGTTGAGCGCGAGGACCGGGTAGTCGAGGCCGGGGTACTGCGAGAACATCGTGCCCTTGCCGTCGCCGGCGAAGGTCGGGACGAAGAACGCCTGGAAGCCCAGCTGTGACTTCTCGCCGTTCTTGTCCTTGTAGCCGTCCATCACCTTGATGGCACCGGTCGAGGTGACGTTGTTGTCGATGGGCAGCAGAGGCACTGCGCTCCGGTAGACCTCCTTGCCCCTGCCGTCCTTGACGGAGATGACCGGGGCGTAGCCGTGCGCGTTGAGGTAGACCTTCGTGCCGTCGACGACCAGCGGCTTGTTGACCTCGATGACCTTCTTCTTCGGCTTCCCGTCCGCGCCCTCGGAGTAGGTCACCCGGGCCTCGTAGGTCCGGGCCGTGCCGCGCTGGGGACCGCTGCGCTCGTACGTGCCGACGAAGTCCTCCAGGTCGAAGCTGAAGGGCGTGAGGTCGTCGGTGTCGAAGAGCGAGCCGGACTTGAAGTCGTCGTACTGGGTGATCGTGTTGGCGAAGCCGTCACCCTCGACGACCAGCTTGCCGCCCTCGGACTTGAAGAGCTGCCCGCACGCGAAGGCGATCAGCATGACGATCAGCGCGATGTGGAACATCAGGTTCCCGGTCTCGCGCAGATACCCCTTCTCGGCGGCCACCGCGTCGCCCACCTCGTGCGAGCGGAAGCGCCGCTTGCGCAGGATGGTGAGCGCGGCGGCGCGGACCTCCTCGGGAGCGGCCTCGGTGCGCCAGGTCGTGTAGGCGGGCAGCCGGGTCAGCTTCCGGGGCGCGCCGGGCGGGCGCCCGCGCAGCTGGCCGATGAACTGGCCGGTGCGCGGGACGATGCAGCCGATCAGCGAGATGAACAGCAGGATGTAGATCGCGGAGAACCACACCGAGCTGTAGACGTCGAAGAACTGCAGCGCCTCGTAGACCGGGGTGACCGTGGTGTGGGCCTCCTTGAAGGTCTGCACCTTCAGCTCGTCCACGCTGTTCTGCGGGATCAGCGAGCCGGGGATGGCGCCGAGCGACAGCAGGAAGAGCAGGATCAGGGCGACCCGCATCGAGGTGAGCTGCCGCCAGAACCAGCGGGCCCAGCCGATGACGCCCATGGCGGGCACGGACGCGGTGGACTCTTCGCGCGGGGCGGTGGAGAGCTGCTCTCCGGCCTGGCCGAGGTCGCGCTCGTCCGTGGTGTTCAGGTTGCTCATGAAAACTCAGATCCCCACAGTGAAGCCGTCGGACCAGACTCGCATCTCCTGCATGAGCGCGTCCCAGGCGCCTGTCAGCAGGAGCACTCCGGTCACGATCATCATGCCGCCGCCGATCCGCATGACCCATGCGTAGTGGCGCTTGATCCAGCCGAACGCCCCGAGCGCCTTGCGGAACGCGACCGCGGCCAGGACGAAGGGCACTCCGAGGCCGAGGCAGTACGCCACGGAGAGCAGCGCACCGCGCCCCGCCGTCCCCTCCTGGAGGGCCAGCATGTTGACGGCCGAGAGGGTCGGGCCGAGGCAGGGCGTCCAGCCGATCCCGAAGAGGGCGCCGAGCAGCGGGGCGCCCGCCAGCCCGGTCACCGGCTTCTTGTGGATGCGGAACTCCCGCTGCGTCATCCACGGCATCAGGCCCATGAAGAAGATCCCCATGAGGATCATCAGCACGCCGAGGACCTTGGACAGCGTCCCGCTGTACTCCTGGAGGGTCTGCCCGAAGTAGCCGAACAGCGCCCCGCTGGAGACGAAGACGACGGTGAAGCCCAGCACGAACAGGGAGGCGCCCGTCACGGTCCTGCCCCGGCGGGCGTCCGCCAGATCCGTGCCGCTGACCCCGGTGACGTAACTCAGGTATCCCGGTACGAGCGGCAGGACGCACGGGGAGAAGAAGGAGACGAGCCCACCGAGCAGGGCGATGGGCAGAGCCACCAGAAGGGCACCGCTGAAGACGGTGTCGTTGAATCCGATTGCCGCGGCCAGTTGGAGCACGGCGTCACTTCTCCGCGATCAGCGGGTCGATCATCTTGCGCAGCTTCTCCGCGTCAAGGGCGGCGAGCGTGCGGGCGGCAAGCTTCCCGTCCCGGTCGATGACCACGGTCGACGGGATGGCCTGGGGGTTCAGCGTGCCCTTCGGGAAGCGGAGGAGCAGCTTCCCGGTCGGGTCGTAGATGCTCGGGTAGGTGACCCCGAAGTCCTGCTCGAAGTTGACCGCGTTCGTCCTCTGGAGGTCCCGGGTGTTGATGCCCACGAACTGGACGCCCTGGTCCGCGGTCTCCTCCGACACCTTCTGGAAGTGCTTGGCCTCGGCACGGCAGGGGCCGCACCACGATCCCCAGAAGTTCAGGACGACGACCTTGCCCTTGTAGTCGGTGACGTCGAGCGCCTTGCCGTCCAGGGCCGTGCCGTCGAGCTTCGGCGCGTCGGTGCGTTCACCCTTGGCGACGGTGGAGATACCGCCGCTGCCGGTGACGAAGTTCGTGTTGCCGCCGCCGCCCGCCTTGGTGCCGTCACCACTGCACGCGGACAGGGTCAGTGCGCCGGCCACCGCGGTGGCGGCGAGCAGGGTGAAGCGGCGTCGGGGTGCGCGGCCAGAGCTCATGTGAAAAGTTTCGCATGGCAGTTCCGGGGATCTTCCGCACCCCCCTCGCTGCCCGTAAAGCCCCTTGTCAGGCTTGTTTAAAGAAGGTGTTCCAGCCGCCGTCGGGCGCCTGTCCGACCTGAAGCGTACGAAGCTTCGCGAGCACCGCCGGATCCTGCACGTCGAGCCAGTCGACGAACTGCCGGAAGGAGACGAGGCGCACATCCGGCTTGCCGGCGATCCGCTTGAGCACTTCTTCCACGGCGTCCATATAGATGCCGCCGTTCCACTCCTCGAAGTGGTTGCCGACGTAGAAAGGCGCGCGATTCGTCTCGTAGGCACGCTCGAACCCGGCCATATACGCGTCGGTGGCCTGGGTGCGCCAGCCCGGATAACGCGACGGCATGCCGTTGGTCGAATTCTGCGACTGGTTGGCGAGGATGTTGTAGTCCATGGAGAGGACTTCGAAGGTGTGGCCGGGGAACGGAATGCCCTGGAGGGGAAGATCCCATACTCCCTGGCGCTTCCCGGGCCACATCTGGGTGCCGCCGGGCGAGCTCGCGTCGTAGCGCCAGCCCAGCGCTTTCGCGGTGGGCAGCAGATTGTCCTGGCCGAGGAGACAGGGGGTGCGGCCCCCGATCAGTTCCTTGCGGTAGTCGAACGGCAGCGGGTCGACATCCGTCCAGCCGGAGTTCGTACGCCATTCGGTGACGAAGGAGACCGCCTGATCGATCTCGCTCTGCCATTGCGCCGGTGTCCAGTTGCCGACGGAGCCGGAACCGCCGCAGAAATGCCCGTTGAAGTGCGTACCGATCTCGTGCCCGTCGAGCCAGGCCTCGCGGACGTACTTCAGTGTCTGCTTGACGTGGTCGTCGGTGAGATAGCCGATGTCCGAGGCGCCCCGGGGGTTGTTGGGCGGGCGGTAGAGGGACTTCTTCGACTCGGGCAGCACATAGAGCCCGGAGAGGAAGAAGGTCATCGCCGCTTCGTGTTCCCTGGCGAGTTCGAGAAAGCGCGGGAAGAGGCCGTTGCCCACTTCCCCCGCCCCGTCCCAGGAAAAGATCACGAACTGCGGGGGCTTCTGGCCGGGTTCGAGCGGCACGGGAGCCGCAGGCTGATTCGGCTGCTTTCCGGTGTCGGCGGTGGAGCCGTCACCGATCAGCCTGATCTTTTTCCCGGGTGGTCCCCCACCATTCCCATGGGTCCCTTTGCCACCCTTGGCACCCTTCTCGGGTTCCGGCCGCCCGCCGTCCGAAGAACCGAGGGAGCCGCAGCCGGTCATCGACAGTGCGGCTGCGGCTCCGAGCCCGGCCCCGAGCAGGCCCCTTCGGTTGATTTCGCGCATAGCGTCCCCATCTGCGGTCGTATTACCTCAAGGCCATACAAACTGGCGATGGCTTAGATGAGGAAAACAACACGGGGGTTCCGCTGATAATCATAAAAGTTGTCACGTGAACAGACCCTTACAGGTGCTGCACACGACAGACAGAACAGCGCGCCGGAAGGGGCCCGGCACGCCGCCCGGGGACGCTACGCGCCGAACGCCTTGGACTTGCCCTTGACCGGCTTCGCACCGGCGAGCAGATGCGCGGGCACCAGGTCCCTGGCCGGCTCGGTGTACCCGACGGACACGATCGTGTCGCCCTGGTACGTGAAGCTCGTCAGCGAGGCCAGGGTGCACTGCCGCTTGCGCGGGTCGTGCCAGAGCCTGCGCCGCTCCACGAAGCTCCGCACGATCCAGATCGGCAGCTGATGGCTGACGCAGACCGCCTCGTGCCCCCGCGCCGCGTCGCGCGCCGCGTCCAGGGCCCCCATCATCCGGACGACCTGCTCGATGTACGGCTCGCCCCAGGACGGCTTGAACGGGTTGGTGAGGTGCTTCCAGTTGTCGGGCTTGCGCAGCGCGCCGTCGCCGACCCCGAAGGTCTTGCCCTCGAAGACGTTGGCCGCCTCGATGAGACGCCCGTCGGTGGCCAGGTCCAGACCGTGCGACTTGGCGATCGGCGCGGCCGTCTCCTGGGCGCGCTCCAGCGGGGAGGCCACGACATGCCTGATGTCGCGCTTCTCCAGGTGCTCGGCGACCCGGTCGGCCATCCTGCGGCCGAGCTCGGACAGGCTGTAGCCGGGACGGCGCCCGTAGAGCACGCCCTCCGGGTTGTGCACCTCGCCGTGGCGCATCAGATGGACGACGGTGATGTCCCCGTCCCCGTGCTCGCTCATGCCGTGGCCTCCGATGCGGCGCGGGCGGCCGCGGGCAGCGCCGCGGCGATCCGCTCGATCGCCCGCGCGTCGTGGGCGGTCGAGACGAACCAGGACTCGAACGCGGACGGCGGCAGATACACGCCCTGCTCCAGCATCGAGTGGAAGAAGGCGGTGAAGCGGAAGGCCTCCTGCTTCTTCGCGTCCTCGTAGTCACGGACGGGCTCGTCGGTGAAGAAGACGGAGAACATGTTGCCCGCGACCGACACCGTGTGCGCGACGCCCTCCTTGGTGAACGCCTCGCCGACCAGGGAGCGCAGCTCCGCGGAGACCGCGTCGACCTTCTCGTACGCCGCGTCGTCGAGCAGCCGCAGCTGGGCGAGGCCCGCCGCGGTGGCGACCGGGTTCCCGGAGAGGGTGCCCGCCTGGTAGACGGGGCCGGCCGGGGCCAGGTGCGCCATGACGTCGGCGCGGCCACCGAAGGCCGCGGCCGGGAAGCCGCCGCCCATGACCTTGCCGAAGGTCATCAGGTCGGGCCGCACCCCGTCGAGTCCGTACCAGCCGGCCTTCGACGTACGGAAGCCGGTCATCACCTCGTCGGAGATGTACAGCGCGCCGTTGGCCGCGCAGATCTCCTTCAGCCCGGCGTTGAAGCCGTCCAGCGGCGGTACGACGCCCATGTTGCCCGGCGACGCCTCGGTGATCACACACGCGATCTCGCCCGGCTGCGCGGCGAACGCGGCGCGCACCGCCTCCAGGTCGTTGTACGGCAGCACGATCGTGTCGCCCGCCTGCGCCCCGGTCACGCCGGGCGTGTCGGGGAGGCCGAAGGTGGCGACCCCGGAGCCGGCGGCGGCCAGCAGCGCGTCGACGTGCCCGTGGTAGCACCCGGCGAACTTCACGACCTTGGCGCGGCCCGTGAAACCACGGGCGAGCCGGATCGCGGACATGGTCGCCTCGGTGCCGGACGACACCAGGCGCACCTGCTCCACGGGCTCGATCCGGGCCACGATCTCCTCGGCGAGCGCGACCTCACCCTCACCCGGCGTACCGAAGGAGGTACCGCGGGCCACCGCTGCCTGGACGGCGGCGATGACCTCGGGGTGCGAGTGGCCGAGAATCATCGGCCCCCACGAACACACGAGGTCGACATACTCACGGCCGTCGGCGTCGGTGAGGTACGGACCCGTACCGGACACCATGAACCGGGGCGTACCGCCCACGGCACGGAAAGCACGCACGGGGGAGTTCACGCCACCGGGCGTCACAAGGGACGCACGGTCGAAAAGCGTCTGCGAAACTGGGGCTTCGTATGAATACGCCACTTTGGTCCTGATCTGCGATTCGAGGTTCGGGGGGCCTGACCGGAATTCCCGGCCGCCGGTGAGCAGGGAGCGCGCTCTCCCCGTATGAGGCTCGTACAACGAAAGGGCGTCAGTCTCCTCGCGTCTGCGAAACTGGGGCGTCATAGGGAAAGCTCACACATGCCATGGTGTCAGAGGCATCGACGGTCTTGCGGACAGGTGTTTCACCGCACGCCCGTGGGGGAGGTCACTGACGATGATCGGGTTGCGCGGCGGGGCTGTGTCTCCTAAGAAGTAGTCGGGTGGATGAGATATGCATCGCGGTGGCGGAGTGGGCGAAGGGACCGACGACCTGGGGCCCGAGCCTGCCCGGCGAGGGCGGCACCGGCGCGAGGCCGAGCGCGTACGGGACGCTCAGACGGGCGGCGTCGAAGGTTCGGGGAGCAGGAGCAGTGGACGGGTGGGGGTGACCTACAAATACTTCGGTGCCCCTGACGGGGCCACCGCCGCACGTGTGCCCATTTCCATGCGCCCCGAGGAGCTCGGGGGTGACGAGCTGGGCATGGGCGGCATGTTCAGCAAGATCAAGCCCGAGACGGTGGCGGCCATGGTCCTCACCGGCATACAGGGCATACCCCTGAACAAGGTCCCCCCGCTGGAGCTGGTCGTCCTCCACCCCGACTACGCGGTCGTCAAGCTGCCGATGACGGTCGTCGACCCGCTGCGGGACGTCGGCGAGGAATCGGTCGGCGCCGCGGCCTTCATCTGGTCCACGGTCCCGGACCGCGGCGGACCGCGCGACGCGTTCAACGTCTACCAGCTGCTCCACGAGTGGCAGGACTTCTCCCACCGGCTGCACGACGCCGGGCACCAGGCGTACTGCCTGGTGTGGCCCTGACACGGGCCATCCGAGCGGGGCGGGGCGCCACGGCGAACCCTCCGGACGCCGCCGCGCGTCACGCGGCCGGGAGTCCTCCAGGCACCGCTGCGGTCCTGGGAGCGGACCGGCCCGTCCGCATGCGCGTGTGACTCCCTCGCCCCCTCCGGTGTCCGTCCCCCGCATCACACCGTCCGGCACCGCTCCCCGGGGGCCCTGTCACCACGCGTGCCCCCGCCACTTCCGCGGTGTAGGAAGATGTGACGCATGTCGGCAGATGAACTGCGTGTGGTCGTGGAGACCACTGACGACGGTGTCGTCGTGATCCGTGTCCGAGGGAGCCTCGACGGATGGTCGGACTCCTCCGGCCTGGTCGAGGCTCTGGAGAAGGCCGCCCAGGGCGGCGGACGGCTGACCGTGGCCGATCTGTCCCGGCTGGAGTTCGCCGATTCCACCGGCCTGCACGCCCTGCTGAACGCCCAGCGCAGGCATTCCGAGTCGGGGGTGCGGCTGGTGCTGGCGGGCCCGCTCGGCACGGGAGTACGCAGGCTCTTCGAGGTCTCGGGCACGGCCGGTGCCTTCAGCTTCGCGGACACGGTGGACGCGGCGCTCACATGCTGACCCCCGTGCCCGGGGCCGCCCCGTTCACCCGCCGCCCGGACGGGGGACGAATGACTCCCGCCCCGCCGGGCAGGCGCGGAGTGTCATGAGCGGGGAACGAGAGGGACTGCGCGGCGGCGTGAGTCCGGCCGATGGGCCGGAGGAGGCCGCCGGCACTCCTGCCCCGGTGGCACCGGCGGACGAGGGTACGGAGCATCCGGCCGGCATCGGGCTCGTGGAGCCGCCGGCGGACGGCAGCGGGCCGGACGCCCCCGTGGACGCGGAAGGCCCGCCCGGCGTGCCGCGGAACGCGGCTGCCGCGCGCGCCGTCGTCACCCGGCTCCTGGAAGCGTGGTTCAGCGGACGGGACGGAGAGGTTCCGGCCGACTTCGTCGTGGCGGACGCGCTGTTGGTGACCTCGGAACTGGTGACCAACGCCGTCAGGCACGGCGGCGGGCTCACCGGGTTCACGGCGGAGATCACCGACGACGGACTCCTCCTCACCGTCGGCGACGCGAGCGCCGAGGCGCCGGTCGTCACGGAACGCGACCCGGCCACGGCTCCCATCGGGGGCTACGGCTGGCCCCTGGTGCGCCGTCTGACGGAGTGGGTGTCCGTCACGCACCACCTCGGCGGCAAGAACATCGTCGCCCTGATCGCCCTCACCTGAGCAGGGTGTCCGTGCGGGCGGGCCGGGGCAGTTGGCATACTTTCCCGCATGGTCCGTGAGCCTCTCGACAACTCCACGCCCGCCGCGTCACCGGTGGTGGCGGCCGAACGTGAGATCAACGGCTGCTGGGTCGTCCGGGCGCAGGGCGAGATCGACTGCGACAGCATCGATCCGCTCTTCATCGCCATGTGGCAGGCCGTGGCCGGGCACGAGGTCGTCGTACTGGACACGTCCGCGGTCACGTTCGCCGACTCGTCCTTCCTCAGCCTGCTCATCGAGACGCACCAGCAGACCCAGTTGCGCGTAGCCGCCCCGGGTACCGCCGTGACACGGCTCCTGCGGACGGCAGGTGTCGACCGGGTGATCCGGACGTATCCCACGCTCGACGCGGCCCTCGGCCCGCCCTCGCCCTCCCGGTCCGCGTGACGCCGCTTCAGCCCGAAGGGACGGTCGGCGGGCCGTCCTCCGCGTGAGCCTGCCCGTCGAGCCGGCCGGAACCCTGCGGCCCGAAGATCTGGCGGATGCCTGTGACCTCCAGGATCCTGCGCAGGAACGCGGGCTGGTTCACGAGGTGCAGCACCACACCGGCGGACGACGTGCGGCGGTGGATCATGAGGAGACTCGAGACGCCCATCGAGTCGCACAACCGGAGCCGCTCACAGTCCAGGATCAGGTCGCGCAGGCCCGGGTCGGCCGAGAGACAGGCCTGGACACGCTCCACCAGCTGCTCGCACGTGTCGTGGTCCAGGTCACCCGACAGACGCAGCAGGACGCTCCCCGGGCCGGCCTCAGCGGTCAGGGAGAAGGGTGGACTGTTCAGATCGGTCATCCGAGGCTCCGGTGGTATGGCCGGCCCCTGCCAGGAGGGCGTCCAGCGCCGTGCGCGCCTGGTCGAGCAGCCGGGTGGATCGGGGGAAGTCCTTGAGCTCCGTCCCCAGGACGTCGAGGACCGGCAGCAAGGAGCCCGCCGGGACGCCGCGGGCACCGAGGATGCCCGCGGTCCAGGTCAGGAAGCCGGCGAAGAGGTCGTCATCGTCCATGTAGAGGGCCACGCCCAGGTACTCGACGATGTGGGAGATGTCCTGCGCGGTGTGCTCGCGCTGCTGCTCCGTGTAGGACGCCGCCTCGGGGAAGCGGCTCTCGAGCTGGGCCAGCACCTCACGTACGAGCTGGGGCCTGCTGCGGACCACAAGGGTGTACTCCTGGTCGTCAAGGTGCGGCAGGTCGTCTATCTGCTGCCTGCCGACCGCCATAGCCGGGACCTCGATGCCGTCCGCGATGCGGCGCGCCGCGGAGCGTGCGTCGGGTGCCCAGGCGTCCGCGCCCAGGCGGCGCGCGTGCCGGCCGGCAGGCCCGAAGGCCGCCCCGCCCGCCAGCACGGGCACGCCCACGGCCTGGCAGGCGGTGATCGCCGCGTGCGCGGCGGGCAGCCGGGTGGGGATCGAGGAGGACAGTGCGACGACGTCCGCTCCGTACGTGTGCAGGTGGGCGATGAGGTGCGGCGTGGGCACCTGGGCGCCGAGGAAGTCCACCTGCCACCCGCGCAGTGTCAGCACCTCGGCGAGCAGACGCGCCGGCAGCACGTGCCACTCCTGGTCCACACAGGCCACGGTGACCCGCCCCAGGCTCGGCGTGGCGCGCGCGGCGGGGTGACGGTGGGCGAGCGCGGCGATGATCCGCTCGGCGATGGCACTCGCCGCGTGTTCCTGCGCGACGCTCAGGCGGTTGGCCGCCCACTCGGCGCCCACCCGCGCCTGCACGGGGGCGATGACGTCCAGCAGCGCGGTCTCCGCGTCGAGTCCGTCGTCGAGCGCGGAGAAGAGCAGGTCGGCGGCCGCGCGTTCGTTCCGGCTGGTCACCGCGGCCCACAACTCGGCCTGGAGGCCGCGCAGCCGGGGCGCGGCAGGTATGTACGCGTTCATGCGGTGTACCTGCCCCGGGTGTGCCCGTCCACCGCGCTGAGGTGGGTGGTCGGCGGGGCGGTGATCGCGACGAGTGCCATGTCGTCGTGTCTGCCGTCGTGCAGCCACTGGGACGCGAGCATCTGCACCCGCTCGACCACGGCCTGGCCGGGCATGCCCGCGCACTCCCCCACGACGCGCATCAGCCGCTCCTCGCCGAACAGTTCGTCACCGAGAGGGCCGCCGCGCGCCTCCGTGACTCCGTCGGTGTAGAGCAGGCAGGTCTCGCCGGGATCGAGGTGGATCTCCACGGTGCGGGCCTCGATGTGGGGCAGCGCCCCGACCAGGGTGCCGCGGGTGTCGATCTCTTCGACCCGGCCGTCGTTGCGGACCACCAGGGGGGAGGGGTGGCCGGCGGAGGTGAGGCGGAGCCGCACCCTGTTCTCCACGCGCTGGACCGAGGCCAGCACCAGGGTCGCGAAGCGGGTGTGGTGCGAGTTGAGGAGCGCTCCGTTGAGCAGCCGCAGCATCCGCTCGTGGTCGCCCGCCATCGGTGTCAGCGCCTGCAGGGTGTTACGGATCTTGCCGGTGAGCACGGCCGCGTCGAGGCCCTTGCCGCAGACGTCGCCGAGGACGGCGAGCGAGGCCTCCTCCTGCGTACTGCCCGGATGCACGTCGTAGAAGTCGCCGCCCACCCGGTCCCGTGCGGAGGCGGGCTGGTAGCCGCCGGCGAACTCGACGCCGTTCACGCAGTGCAGCTGAGGGGGCAGCAGGTCCCGCATGAGGGTCCGGGTGATGTCGCTCTGCTCCGCGTACAGCCGCGCGGCGGAGAGGGCGGCGCCCGCCCGGGCGGCGAACAGCCGGGCGAAGACCTCCTCGTTCGCGTTGAACTGGGCGGAGTCGGCGCTGCGCAGCAGCACCAGGACCCCGGCCGGGACGCCGTGGCCGGGAAGGGGGGTGACGGCGGCCGACCCCACGGAGCCGGTGAAGTCGTCCGGGATGAGCCAGTCGGGAAGCGCCCCGGGGTCGATCCACCGGGAGGGTACCGGCGGGAAGCCTTGAAGGGCCTCGCTCAGGCCGGGCACCTGGGAGGGATCGGCCGCCACCGTCGCGCGGACCGCGGCCCGGCCCCTGACCGCGTACGCCATGGGCAGCTTCCGGCCCGCGGCGGGAGCGACGACCACGGCGGCGTCGGCGAGGTGCTGGGAGGCGAGTTGGGCGGTGGCGCGCATGCAGCGGTCCGTGTTCAGCGACGCCAGCAGGACGTTCGAGGCCTCGGCCAGGAAGGTGGTGCGCTCCCGTTCCGTGGCGAGCGCCTGCTCGGCGAGCCGTCGGTCGGTGTCGTCGACCAGCCACCACACCACGTTCCCGTCCACGCCGGGGGTCGGATGCGCCTCGAAGCTCTGGGCTCCGATCTCGCCCCGGTACACGGGCCGGTGCGGTTCGGCCGCCGGAGATCCGGCGGGAGCCACCGTCTCGTCATGAGCACGGGCCAGCCAGTACGGCACCGCCTGCGACAGCGTGATGCCGAGGGCCGCGCCTTCGAGCAACGAGGCGGCGATCGGGTTGAAGTCGACGACGACTCCGGAGCTGTCGGCGACGATCACCGGGTACGGGGCGGTGCCCCAGACGCCGGATGCGGACCGTTGGTGAGTCTTCGTGGCGATGTGTTCCTTCGGAGGAGCCATGAGGGGGGACCCGCCAGGGGCGAGTCGCACCACCTTCCAACTGGACGAAAATTACTTTCCCTTCGGCAACCATTGCCCATGCGCCCTGCGGATGGCAAGCCACCCCCTGCGCCGCCGGGCCCCTCGGCGGCGCAGGAGGCAGGCGCGGCCCGGCCCCTGGAAGGCCCCGCACATCAGACCTGCCGGAATTCTTCACCGGGCACACACGTTCCAGGACGTCCCGTGCCCACGGGCGAGAGCGGGGCGGCCTCTCAGCCTGCCCCGGGGCGCCCGTGCCAGTCGAGGCACACGACCAGCGCGTCGTCCACGACCGGACCGCTGCCCCGGTGCCCCAGCAGCGCCTCCAGTACGGCCCGCGGCACCTGGGACGCCGGCAGGAGCCGCGTGTCGGTGATCGCCCTGGAGAGTGCCCGCAGGCCGTACTTCTCCCCTGATGGCGACAGGACGTCGTACACGCCGTCGCTCAGGAAGAACAGCCGGTCACCCGGCTCCACCTCGAAGTCCTGCACCGTGTAGACCGTGTCCTGGAACATGCCCAGCGGCATCTGGGCCTCCAGTTCGACCGCTTCGACGGCCCCTCCCCGCAGCCGCCAGATACGGGGCGACCCCGCGTCGATGATCTGAACGCGCCCGGTGGGCAGATGGAAGCGGAGCAGCAGGGCCGCCAGGTGGCGGCTCCCGTGGTGCTGGCCGAACACGGCCTGATCGGCCAGGTACGCCTGATCGACGAGATCCAGGCCGGCCCGCCGGGCGTTGCGCAGGGCGTTGACCGCCAGATTGGTGAGCAGCGCCGCGTCGATGCCCTCGCCCATCCCGTTGTTGACGGTCAGTACGAGATCGTCGGCCGACGCGGACCAGTCGTAGCTGTCACCGTGAACGGCGTAGGCGGGCTGGAGCTGGGCACCGATGCTGTACTCCTCGCGGGCGCAGGACCGCCCCGGCAGGAGCTGCCACTGCATCTCCGCGGCCAGGGTCAGACGCTCCGCCCTGCGGGCCCGGAGGAACAGGTCGGTGTCCCGTTCCGCGACGACGACCTCGTGGGCCAGCGCCTGCGCGCAGGCGCTCAGATCGTCCAGCGCGTCACCGCCGGGGCCCGCACCCTCGCTGTCGGGCAGGGTGACACTCAGCACTCCCAGCCGGTCACCCCGCACGGTGACGGGCAGGTGCACGGTCGTGGTCGAGGCCACCGGGTCGTGGACGCAGTGCGGCTCCTGCGCACCGAACGCCCTTCCGGCACCGCCGTCGTGAACCGGTATCGGCCCACTGGAGTGATGCATCTCACCTACGGGCTGGAGCCAGGATGTCGCGTAGTCCGCGAGCAGCAGCTCCACCCCCAGGGCATGGTGTCGCAGCTCGATCCGGGTGCGCAGCACCTCGACGATCCGGTGGGGCGCGGCCTCACGCAACAGGCGTTCGACCGCGCTGGGTCTGTCCACTTGTACAGGTCTCGCTTTCGTTGACATATCTTCGATTGCACGGTTGCTCACACCGGCCAGCCGGCCCGGCCCACAGAGCCCACTCGGAGTGTCACATGAGCGAGGATCCCGTCCCGGACCCCCAGGACGTACCGGACACCTCCCTCGATGCCGGGCACTTGCGGGAACTCCTCGAGAACGCGTGGGAACGCGGCCGGGAGGCCTTCGACACGGCACCGGTCTCGCCCACCCAGACCCGGGTGCTGTACGTCGTCGAGCGGGAGCCGGGCATCAACATGCGCGACCTGGGGCGGCACCTCGCGATGGCGGCCCCCTCGGTGAGCCGCCTCTGCGACCGGCTCCAGGCCGCCGGGTTCCTCCGCAGGACACCCCGGGTGGAGGACCGCCGCGAGATACAGCTGCGGCTCACCGATGTCGGCCAGGCGCACCTGCGCGCCCTCCGGCACCGGCGCGAGCAGTACCTCCGGCAGACCATGGACGGCATGCCACCGGCCGCACGCCATGCGCTGACCGCCGGTCTCAGGGCTTTCTGCGAGGCGTCCGGCCGATCGCCCCGGACGGCGAGCGGCCAGCCGCACGAACGTCGGCGTAGCGCGTAGCCGGCCGCACGGCAGGGGCCCGCACCGAGGTCGGGCGTGCAGGCGGCCCCGCCGGTGCGCGGCGGAGGAGCCCCGTCGGCCGGGCGTCCAGGCGGCGCGGAGGAACCCGTCGGCACCGCGCGGGCGGTGCCTGTCAGGTGCTGCCGGTGAGTTCACCGCTCAGGGAGCTGTGGAGGCGGGCGCTCCGCTCGTTGAGCCCGACGATCTCCACGCTCTTCCCGCGCTGCTCGTACTTCGTGGTGATGGCGTCCAGGCTCGCGACGGCCGAGGCGTCCCAGATGTGCGCGGCGGTCAGGTCGATCACGACCCGGCCGGGATCGGCGGTGTAGTCGAACCGCCCGACCAGGTCGTTGGACGAGGCGAAGAAGAGTTCGCCGGTCACCGAGTAGGTGATCCGGCCGCCGTCCTGGTCGATGGCGGTGGTGACATCGGCGAGGTGGGCGACCCGCCTGGCGAAGATGACCATCGCGGTGATCGAGCCGACGACGACACCGACGGCGAGGTTCTCGGTGGCGACGACACAGACCACCGTGATCACCATGACCGTGATCTCACCGGCCGGCATCCGCTTGAGGGTCCTGGGCGCGATGGAGTGCCAGTCGAAGGTCGCGAAGCACACCATGATCATGACGGCGACGAGGGCCGCCATCGGGATACGGGAGACGAGCGGCCCGAACGCGATGCAGAGCACCATCAGGAAGACACCCGCCATGAAGGTCGAGAGCCGGGTGCGGGCACCGGAGACCTTCACGTTGATCATGGTCTGGCCGATCATCGCGCAGCCGCCCATGCCGCCGAGGAAGCCGGTCACGATGTTGGCGATCCCCTGGCCGATCGACTCCCGGGTCTTGCTGGAGTGCGTGTCGGTGATCTCGTCGACCAGCTTGGCCGTCATCAGCGACTCCATCAGGCCGACCATGGCCATGGCCAGGGCGTAGGGCGCGATGGTGGTCAGTGTCTCCAGGGTGAAGGGCACGTCCGGCAGGCCGGGCACCGGCAGGGACGAGGGCAGCTGCCCCTTGTCACCGACCGTCGGTACGGCGATGCCCGCGGCCACGGTGATCGAGGTCAGGATGACGACGGAGACCAGCGGGGCGGGGACCGCCCTGGTGATCCGCGGGAAGAACACCATCAGGGCCATACCGCCCAGGACCAGCGGATACACGGGCCAGGGGACGTCGCTGATCTCGGAGACCTGGCCCATGAAGACCAGGATCGCCAGCGCGTTGACGAAGCCGACCATCACGCTGCGCGGCACGAACCGCATCAGCCGGGCGACGCCCAGGGCGCCGAGCACGATCTGGAAGACGCCGCCCAGGATGACGCCCGCCACCAGATAGCCGAAGCCGTGCTCCCGGTTGAGGGGGGCGATGACGAGCGCGACGGCGCCCGTCGCGGCGGAGATCATCGCGGGCCTGCCGCCGACGAAGGAGATGACGACGGCCATCGTGAACGCGGCGAACAGGCCCACGGCGGGATCGACACCGGCGATGATCGAGAAGGAGATCGCCTCGGGGATCAGCGCCAGACCCACGACGAGACCGGCCAGGGTCTCCCTGCGGAAGACCTTCGGGGACAGCCAGGGCGGCCGGGAGAAGCGGAGCGGACCTGCCAGGGGCAGTACGGATGAGGGCAAGAGAAGCGTGACCTGTCGTTGCTCGGGCGCACCCGGTCGACCGGGGGCATGTGTGACATGCGGATCGGATCGGTGAGCGGCTGCGAGAGACGCGCGCTCCACGGGGCACCGGAATCGGCCGGAGGCATCGTCGGCCCCGGTATCCGGGCGACGAACAACTCTACCCTAACGTTAGAGTAGGGATGGAAACGCCGTCCTCCCGTGGTCACGGCGGGAGTCGAAAGGGCACAGTGAACAGCCAGCACATGCAGATCGGCGAGGTCGCACGGCGCACCGAGCTGTCCCTGCGCACGATCCGGCACTACGAGGAGTCCGGGCTCGTGGTCCCCTCGGCCAGGTCGCGTGGCGGGTTCCGGCTGTACACCGAGGGCGATGTGGCCCGGCTGATGGTCATCCGCCGGATGAAGCCGCTGGGCTTCACGCTGGAAGAGATGCGGGACCTCCTGGAGGCGGTCGACCGCCTCGACGCCGGCGACGAAGCCGGCGGGGACGAGCACGACGCGCTCCTGGAGCGGGTCCGGGCGTACGAGCGGGCGGCGGCCGAGCAGGTGGCGAAGCTGCGGACCCAGCTGGCACGGGCCGAGGAGTTCGCACTGACCCTGCGCACCCGGCTGGAGCCGAGCGGCCGGCCGGACGGGGTCCGGGACGGTTCGCCGGACGACCTGGAGCGCACGGGCCCGCCGGACCAGTGACACCGGAGCCGTGGAGTGGGCCGTACGACGCCGATGACGTGAGGCGTGCGGCGGGAGACACCTCGGAGGCGCGACACGGAGAGACACGCCACCTGTGACAGCGGAGCCGCAACGCGGGCCGTACGACGCCGGGACACGGTTTCGAGGTCGCTCTTCGGCCATTCATTGGCCGAAGAATGATCTTCAGCCGAACGGGCCACCCTGCCGATGCAAGGAGCACCGACTTCCGAGGAGGCCGCCCGGCATGGATGACCTGCTGCTGACCCTGGCCGTCCCGGCCGTGGTCCTCGCCAGTGGGGTGTACGCGGTCTGCGACTGCCGGCGCCAACGCCGGAAGCCCCCGCCGTACGCCCGCCGGGCAGCCGTCCTGGCCGCACGCGAAACGGTGGACCGGGCCGAGGCGGTCGTCGACCGGGCGTACGCCGCTCTCGGCAGGCTCTACGCCGACCCGGCCACCCCCCACCCGGCGGACGGCTCCCCCACCGTCAGGGGCGGGGCGGGCTCCAGCCGGGATCGCGGCCCGTTCCGGCCAGCATCCGCTCGAAGGCCGTAGCCCCGGGCGGCGGCGGGAACGCCTCGCCGAACACCCCCATCTTCCGGGCCTGAGGAGCCATTTCGGCGAACGCGGGTTCCATCTCGGCCACCGAGTCCGGGTCGGGCGTGAAGTCCTGGCCCGTCGCGCGGGCCAGGTCCCAGGCGTGGACGGTCAGATCGCCCAGCACCATGAGCCCCACCGTCCTGGCGGGCAGCCCCATGCCTCCGCTCACCCCTTCCTCCGTGCCCGGCTCCGCCCATGCCTTCACCAGCAGTGCCGTCTCGTCACCGAAGCGGCCTCGCCAGTCCCCGGTGACGAACTCCGGTGTCCGGCTGAAGTCGACGGGCTCCTTGGCCGCCAGGACCTGGAAGTTCGCGACCACCCCGAAGAGATGGTTGAGCAGGGCGCGTACGTCGTACTCGCTGCACGGCGTGGCGCGGGACAGCTGGTCGTCACCGATTCCCCGTACGACGGGACCCGCCTTCGCGGCGGCTCCCTCCAGTAGTTCACTGATCGTCTTCATGCTTCCGACGATGCACCCCGGCAGACCCGGTGTCTTGAAGAAACGCGACAGCGGCACGGTGGCAGCCGTTCTACGATCCGTACATGGCCGGACCCGGACGCGAGACACGGGGCATCGTGCATGCCCCTGACCTGTTCACCCGCGTCCGCTTCCGCCTCCGCGATCCGGCCCCTGAGCTGCGGCCCCATGTGGAGCACTACTGGCTGATCGACTGGGACCTCGAAGAGCCGTACACCTCGCAGGTGGTGCCGCACCCCTGCGTCCACCTGGTCTTCCAGCGCTCCGATTCCGGCAGCGCGGCCGAGCGCGCGGGCACGGCCGAGGTCTACGGCGTCGTCCAGGGGCTGTTCAGCCAGCGGCTGGAGGGCAGGGGACGGGTCTGCGGCGTGAAGTTCAGGCCCGGCACCTTCCGGCCGTTCGCCCCGGGCCGGCCGGTGTCGGACTGGACGGGACGCAGGGTCCCCGCCGACGAGGCACTGGCGGCCCCCGAGGGCGGACCACCGGCCTCCGTGATCGCGCCGGACGTGCTGGGCCCCCCGGACGAGGACGCCCGGGTCGCGGCACTCGACGCGTATCTGCTGCCGCTCCTGCCCACGCCGGACCCGCAGGCGGAACTCGCGACGTCGCTCGCCGAACGTGCCCGCACGGACCGCTCCCTCCTCCGGGTCGACGCCCTCGCCCGGGCGGGAGACCTGTCGGTGCGCTCGCTGCAGCGGCTCTTCTCCGGCTATGTGGGAGTCGGACCCAAGTGGGTCATCCTGCGCCACCGCATCCACGAGGCGCTGCAACGCGCCGAGAAGGACCCCGAACCCGACTGGGCGCGACTCGCCGCCGATCTCGGCTACAGCGACCAGGCGCACCTGGTCAGGGACTTCACGGCCACGGTGGGAGTCCCTCCGACGGCCTTCGCACCGCACTGAAGCCCGTCCGTTGTCAGTGCCGGGTGCGAGACTCGGCCCATGGAAACCAGTGCGCGCCGGTCCGCCCCGGCCCTCGTGGAGATCGTGCCCTGGGCGGCGGGCGATCTCGGGCTGCTCCGGCTGGCCAATGCCCCGGAGCTGATGGCCCACCTCGGTGGCCCGGAGACCGAGGAGCAGCTGATGGTCCGCCACGAACGCTATGTGGCACTGAGCGCGGACCGGACGGGCCGGGGCAGGATGTTCCGGATCAGCCTGGCCGCGACCGGCGAGCCGGTGGGCACGATCGGTTACTGGGAGCAGACCCGGCAGGACGAGCAGATCTACGAGACGGGGTGGGCGGTCCTGGCCGGCTTCCACGGGCTCGGCATCGCCTCGTCGGCCACCGCCGCAGTGGTGGAGCACGCACGGGAGGCGGGCAGGCACCGCTATCTGCACGCCTATCCGTCCGTCGACAACGGCGCGTCGAACGCGGTGTGCCGCAAGAGCGGCTTCGTCCTGCTCGGCGACTGCGACTTCGAATACCCGCCCGGCAACCCCATGCGGGTGAACGACTGGCGGCTGGACCTCGCCACCCCCTGACCGGGACGCCGGAAACCCGTCGCCGCGCTGCCCCCCGGATGGCATCCTGACCAGGTGAACGGACCCGAGATCACCCTCGAAGTAGCCCCGGAACTGCGGCTCTTCGTCGCCCACGACCGCCGCGTGGGACGCACCGCCGTCACCACCGACGGCTCGTCGACCCTCGGCCATGTCGTGGAGTCGCTCGGCGTCCCGCTCACCGAGGCCGGACAGCTCCTCGTCGACGGCCACCCCGTCCCCGCGTCCCACATCCCCGGCGCGGGCGAGCTGGTCGAGGTGCGGGCCGTGCGCCGTCCGCAGCCGGTGCCGGGCGCGCCCCTGCGCTTCCTGCTCGACGTACATCTGGGCACGCTCGCGCGACGGCTGCGGCTGCTGGGCGTGGACGCGGCGTACGAGAGCGAGGACATAGGCGACCCCGCGCTGGCCGCCCTCTCCGCGAAGGAGCGGCGCGTCCTGCTCTCCCGTGACCGGGGGCTGCTGCGGCGCAGGGAGATCTGGGCGGGGGCGTACATCTACAGCGACCGCCCCGGGGAGCAGCTGCGCGACGTCCTGGGCCGGTTCGCGCCCGTGCTCGCGCCATGGACCCGCTGCACCGCGTGCAACGGGGAGCTGGCCGAGGCGGACAAGGACTCCGTGAGCGCCCGCCTGGAGCAGGGCACGCAGGCGTCCTACGACGTGTTCGCGCAGTGCACGGCCTGCGACCGGGTGTACTGGCGGGGTGCCCACCACTCCCATCTGGAGGCCGTCGTGGCGGACGCCGTGGCCGAGTTCGGCGGCGCGGGCAGCGAAGCCCCCACGGCCTGAGACGCTCCACTCCCCCTCGCTTCGGCCGGCGCCCGGTGGGACTTCACACGGCCCGGCCGGGCTTGGCGTCTGCTCCCCCGCGCTCCAGGGCTGCTCGGCCGTGATCCACGGCTGCTGCACCCCCGTGCTCTACGGCTGCCGGGCCGCGCTCCACGGCTGCCGGCCCGTGCTCTACGGCTGTTCGGCCGTCAGATAGCGCTGGACCGTGGGGGCGAGCCAGCTGATGACCTCGTCCCGGGACATCGCGGCGGCGGGCTCGATGCGCAGGACGTACCGCGCGAGCGCCATGCCCAGGATCTGCGAGGCGACAAGCGCCGCCCGGCGGGGCGCGTCGGCCGGATCGGGGCAGACACCGGCGGCCACGGGACCGAGCTGCTCGGCGAAGACGGCCCGCATCCGCTCGGCTCCCGCTTCATTGGTGACCCCGACCCTCAGCAGGCCCGTCAGCACGTCGTCCTGCTCCCAGCGGTCCAGGAAGTGCCCGACGAGCACCGCACCGATGTGCTTGCCGGGAAGGGCGCCGAGGCCGGGCAGCCGCAGCTCGATCGCGGACGCGGCGGCGAAGAGCCCTTCCTTGGAGCCGTAGTAGCGCATCACCATCGACGGATCGATCCGGGCGTCACGGGCGATGGCCCGGATCGTGGCGCGCTCGTACCCGTCGGAGGCAAACCGCTCACGGGCGGCTTCGAGGATCGCCGCCTTGGTGGCGTCGGAGCGGCGTGGAGCGGGAGAAGGGGTGCGCGCTGTCATGCCAACGATCGTAGGCCAACAACCGTTGACACGCCACATCCTCCCGCCTTACAGTTGCCAACAAGCGTTGACCAACAAACGTTGGCCAACAGTCGTTGGTATTCGCTCGGGAGACCGCCATGACCGGCACATCCAGCTCGGAATCCAGCTCCACCGCCATCGACATCGTCGTCGTGGGCGCCGGCCCCACCGGCATGCTCCTGGCGGGCGACCTCGCCGCCCAGGGCCTCTCGGTCACCGTCGTCGAGCGCCGCCGGCGCGAGGCCGGCACCCTGACCCGCGCCTTCGGCGTGCACGCCCGCACGCTGGAGCTGCTCGACTCCCGGGGCCTCGCCGACGCGCTGGTCGCGACCGGCACCACCCTCGACGAGCTGCGGCTCTTCGGCCGGCTCTCGCTCGACCTCTCCCGGCTCCGGACCCGCTTCCCGTTCCTGCTCATCACCCCGCAGTACGAGGTGGAGAACCTCCTGCGGGAGCGCGCGCTCGAAGCGGGCGTGGATTTCCGTTACGGGACGGAGCTGCTCGGCCTGAGCCAGTCAGCGGACACCGGCACGGTCACCGCGGAGATACGCGACGCCGAAGGGGTCCGTTCCACCGTCGAGGCCGGATACCTCGTGGGCACCGACGGCGTGCACAGCTCCGTCCGCAAGGCCCTCGGGCTCCCGTTCCCCGGCGAATCGGTGATCCGGTCCATCGTCCTGGCCGACGTACAGCTCGCCGAGACGCCTCCCGGACTGCTCACGGTCAACGGCGTGGGTGACGCCTTCGCCTTCATCGCCCCCTTCGGCGACGGCTGGTACCGCGTCATGGGCTGGAACCGCACCCGCCATGTCGACGACAGCGAGCCCGTCGAGCTCGAAGAGCTGCGCGAGATCGCCCGTCGCGCCCTCGGCTCCGACTACGGGATGCACGACGCCCGCTGGCTCTCACGCTTCCACAGCGACGAACGCCAGGTGCCCGCCTATCGCGTGGGCCGGGTCTTCCTGGCCGGAGACGCCGCCCATGTCCACTCACCGGCGGGCGGCCAGGGCATGAACACCGGCCTCCAGGACGCGGCGAACCTCTCCTGGAAGCTCGCGGCCGTGCTGCGCGGGCAGGCCGCCGACCCCGAGGCCCTGCTCGACAGCTATCACGCCGAGAGGCACCCGGTCGGCTCCCAGGTCCTGCGCGCCAGTGGCGCGATCGTGCGCCTCGCGATGGCACGCACACCGCTGCAGCGGTCCGTCCGCTGGGCCGTCACCCGCCTGCTGTCCGTCGTGCGACCGGCCTCGGACAAGGCCATGGGCCGGATCTCCGGCATCGGCATCGCGTACGGAGCGCCGAAGGGCAGCCACCGTCTCGCGGGCACCCGTGCGCCCGATGTCCAGCTCGCCGAGGGCCGTCTGCTGGAGCTGCTGCGCAAGGGCGGGTTCGTGCTGATCACACCTCCGGACACGCCCGCCCCGGCCGGTGCGGCGCCCCTCGTCCACACGCACTGGACGAGCGACCGCACCACCACCCTGCTCGTCCGCCCCGACGGATACGTCGCCTGGGCGAGCGAGCGCCCCGACCCCGAGGCCCTGGAGCAGGCCCTCACCCTGAGCCGATGACCGCCCTCGCGGACCCGCCGGGGCTCCCCGATGACCGGCCTCCCGGGCCCACCGGTTCAGAACGCGTATCTGTCGCCCGTGGCGGGGGCCAGTACCTCGTGGGTGTCGTTCCGCCGGTTCCGGTCGCTCGCACCGCCGTTCCACAGCGTGTCCACCCGCACGACCACCTCGGCCGGGCGGCCCGCGAGGCGGAGGCCGACGGTGGTGCGCCGCGCCTCACCGGCCGCCGGCAGCGGTCCGGTCGCGCAGAGCACGGTCCGGCTGTCGCCGCGCAGGCAGCCCGGGGGCAGTTGCTGTGCGGCCGCGAGCGGCACGGAGAAGCGCAGCCTGACCGTCACGTCCGCGAGCGGGGACGGCCCCCGGTTCCCGGTCCTCAGCAGGACGCCGAGCCGGTCGCCCCAGAGCGAGACCCGGCCGTGGTGGGCCGTGTCCGCCTCCGGAGCGATCCCCCGGGGCGCCGGTTCGGCGACGGCGGACAGCCCGGGGCCGCCGAGCACCACGGCGGCCGTCAGCGCCGTCGCGACAGACATCTTCAGCACTGCTCTACGCGTCACTCCCATGCGCAGAACATACCGATAGCTCCCAATCCTCCTTATTTAAAGACCGGTTCGCCGCGCCTCCCCCACCCGCACGGCCCACCCCCGCACCGAGCCCGACGGCTCCCGCACGGCACCTGCGCACCGGCCGCGCGCCCACCCCGCTCCGTCGCCCGGGCCCGCCAGGACATGACCGGATCACCGATCCCGCCGGGCCGGCACGGCTGTGGCCGTGCACGACCCCGCAGACCGTGCACGCCCCCCACGGGCCGTGCACGACCCCCGCGGGCCGTGCACGACCCCCGCGGGCCGTGCACGACACCCGCGACCACTGAACGGGCCCCCGGAGCGCCCGCCTATCCTGGCCCCGTACCGATCAGCTGTCCGAGGAGTTCGCATGGCCGCCACCCCCATCGCCGTCATCACCGGCGCGAGCAGCGGCATCGGTGCCGCGACCGCCAGGCAGCTGGCCGCCGCCGGATACCGCGTGGTGCTCACCGCCCGACGCAAGGACCGCATCGAGACGCTCGCCGCCGAGCTCACCGACGCCGGCCACCAGGCGACGGCGTACGCCCTGGACGTCACGGACCGGGCGGCGGTCGACGAGTTCGCCACCGCGTTCCGCTCCCTGGCCGTACTGGTCAACAACGCGGGTGGCGCGCTGGGGGCCGACCCGGTCGCGACCGGCGACCCCGCCGACTGGCGCCAGATGTACGAGACCAATGTGATCGGCACGCTCAACGTCACCCAGGCGCTGCTGCCCGCCCTCACCGCGAGCGGCGACGGCACGATCGTGGTCCTCTCCTCGACGGCGGGCCTCTCCACCTACGAGGGCGGTGGTGGTTATGTGGCCGCCAAGCACGGCGAGCACGTCTTGGCGGAGACCCTGCGCCTGGAGATCGTCGGCACCCCGGTCCGCGTGATCGAGGTCGCGCCCGGCATGGTCAAGACCGAGGAGTTCGCCACCACCCGCTTCCGCGGCGACACCGAGAAGGCCGCCAAGGTCTACGCCGGTGTCGACGCCCCGCTCTCCGCCGACGACGTGGCCGACACCATCACCTGGGCGGTCACCCGCCCCAGCCACGTCAACATCGACCTCCTGGTGGTCCGACCCCGCGCCCAGGCCTCCAACTCCAAGGTCCACCGCACCCTCTGAGACGGCACCCGCCGGCACACTCGGTACACGAGAGCCCCGGGCCGCCCCTCATGAGCGGACCCGGGGCCCTGCCTGCCACCTCGGCCGACACTCCGGCCGGGTCGTTCACGGGCGCTCCGGGCTCAGCCCTTCACGCACACGACCTGCTTGAGCTTCGCGACGACCTCGACCAGATCGCGCTGCTGGTCGATGACCTGCTCGATCGGCTTGTACGCGGCCGGGATCTCGTCCACCACACCGGAGTCCTTGCGGCACTCCACCCCACGCGTCTGGTCCTCCAGGTCCTTCGTGGAGAACCTCCGCTTCGCCGCGTTCCTGCTCATCCGCCGCCCCGCGCCGTGCGACGCGGAGTTGAACGACTTCGCGTTCCCGAGGCCCTTCACGATGTAGGAGCCGGTCCCCATGGACCCGGGAATGATCCCGAACTCCCCGGAGCCCGCGCGAATCGCACCCTTCCTGGTGACCAGCAGATCCATGCCCTCGTACCGCTCCTCCGCCACGTAGTTGTGGTGGCAGGAGATGACCGGTTCGAAAGTGACCCCGGCCTTCTTGAATTCCTTCCGGACCACGTCCTGGAAGAGACCCATCATGATCGAGCGGTTGTACTTGGCGTACTCCTGCGCCCAGAACAGGTCGTTGCGGTACGCCGCCATCTGCGGGGTGTCGGCGATGAATACCGCCAGGTCACGGTCGACGAGACCCTGGTTGTGCGGAAGCTTCTGGGCCTGCCCGATGTGGAAATCGGCGAGCTCCTTGCCGATGTTCCGGGACCCCGAGTGCAGCATCAGCCACACCGACCCCGCCTCGTCGAGGCAGAACTCGATGAAGTGATTCCCCGATCCGAGCGTTCCCATCTGCTTCGTGGCACGTTCCTGGCGGAATTTGACGGAATCGGCGATCCCGTCGAAACGCGACCAGAAGTCGTCCCAGCCCGCCGTCGGGAAGCCGTGCAGCCTCCCCGGCTCGACCATGTGGTCGTGCATCCCCCGGCCCACCGGAATGGCCTGCTCGATCTTCGAGCGGAGCCGCGAGAGATCGCCGGGCAGGTCGTTGGCCGTGAGCGACGTCTTCACCGCGGACATCCCGCAGCCGATGTCCACGCCCACCGCGGCCGGACAGACCGCACCGTGCATCGCGATCACGGAACCGACCGTCGCCCCCTTGCCGAAGTGGACGTCCGGCATGACGGCGAGACCCTTGATCCAGGGCAGCGTGGACACGTTCCGCAACTGCTGCATCGCGACGTCCTCGACCGACGCGGGATCCGCCCACATACGGATGGGAACCTGCGCACCCGGTACCTCTACATACGACATAACTCCTCGATTCCCCCGAAAAAGACTGAAAGCGCAAAACTGGCGCCAAGGTCGCCATAAAGGTCGGCCGACCGGCATGCACAGCGGCGCGTGCGATACACATTGTGTCCATCGGCCGCCATCGAGCGGCAACCCGTTTTCGTACCGAAGGGAGCCTGGGACCGTGCGAAACATGGCGTACGTACCCGGCGTCGCGCTTCTCGTAGCGCTCGTCGCCGGCTGCAGCGCCGGCTCCGACGCCGACGACCCCGACGCCGACAGCAAGCCCGGCAGCCCGACGGTCACGGCCGCGCCCCCCGGGAAGTACCGGACGCTGCCCGAATCCTGCCGTGCCGTGCCGCGTTCCACCCTCAAGGACCTGCTGCCGGGCGCCGCCGACCTGTCGGAGGAGCAGCAGGACAAGGTTTACGAAGGCACGGCCACCGTCACCTACGACACCGACCGCAAGGTCGGCTGCCGCTGGAAGTCGGACGCCCCGGACGCCTCCCGGAACCTCTCCATCGACTTCGAGCGCGTCGTGTCCTACGACCCCGCCGTGAGCGACGACGACCGCGCCCGCGAGGTGTACGCCAAGAAGCAGGACGCCGCCGCCCTCCCCGCCTCCGACGGTGTCACCCCCAGCGAGACCCCCAGCGGGTCGGCCTCCGGCTCTCCCAGCAGCACGGCGTCCGGCTCCCCGGGCGGCACGTCCTCCGCCTCCCCCTCCGCCGACCCGTCCGGCAGCACCACCGGCACGGACCCCGATGAGGACCTCCGGCCGCGGCTCCTCGACGAGCTCGGGGATGCCGCATTTCTGAACGATGAGCTCACCCGTGCGGGTTCCACCGCACAGCACCGCACCGTGAGCGTGGTATTCCGCACATCGAACGTCATCGTGACCGTCCATTACACGGAGCAGCCCGCCGACGTCACCGGGGTACCCGACAGCCGCGAACTGCAGGAGAAGACCCAGGCCCTGGCGCGGAAGCTGGACGAGACCCTCAGCGACTGACCCGCCCCCGACAACCACCGGCCGGGGTCCGTCGCGCTCCCTGCGGCCTCCGGCCGAAGGCGGCATCCGGTCGCCGTCCGTCGTACCGTGGCCCCCGACCGGTGTGACGAACCGGCCGCCGTGACGCCCCGCAGGGCCGTGACGGACCGGCCGACGCGACGACCGGCCGATGTCACGGCCCACCCGGCCGTGACGACCGCCCTGCCGACCGATGTGACGTACCGCCCGACCGCCCGCACGACCGAGACCCGCCGTGCCGTCCGAGTGAAGGAACCATGCACCGATCAGCCCCGCGACTGTCCCGCATACTCGCCTGCGCCGCCGTTCCGGTGATGCTCGTCGTCGCCGGCTGCTCGTCGGACTCCGGCGACTCGAAGGACTCGGGCTCCTCGACCGCTCCGAGCGCGAAGAAGACGGAGCCGACCGTCGAGCCCGCGAAGTTCGCGACGCTGCCCGACGCCTGCTCCTCGATCCCCAAGAAAACCATCGAGGACCTGGTTCCCAAGGCCAAGAGCAAGGGCGGCACACCCGGCAAGTCCAGCGACACCGCCACCCGCGGCGGCTGCTCCTGGAACGGCCTGGACGACAACGGCGTCAAGGGCTCGCAGTACCGCTGGCTCGACGTCGGCTTCACCCGCTTCGATTCGGACCAGTCCCTGGGCAGCGGTGCCAAGCGGGCCACGGACGAGTACACGAAGCAGGTCTCCAAGGCCCAGGCGACCGAGGGTGCGAAGGGGGCCGCGGCCAAGCCCGCCTCCGGCATCGGCGAGCAGGCCACTTCCGTCACGTACAGCCTGACGAAGTCCAAGGAGGACTTCGAGTACGCGACGGTCATCGCCCGCACGGGCAACGTCGTCGTCAGCGTCACCTACAACGGTGCCGGTTTCGCCGGCGCCAAGACGCCCTCCGCCGCCGACATCGTCAAGGACGCCCAGAAGGCCGCCGCCGAGGCCGTCGCCGCGGTCGAGAAGCCTGCGGCCTCCCCGTCCGCCAAGGCCTCGTCCTCCGCGAAGGCGACGTCGAAGGCGACCGCGAAGGCGACCGCCAAGACGACATCCAAGGCGACCGCGAAGACGACGTCGAAGGCGGCCGCCAAGTCGTGACCAACGCCCGGCAGGGGCCCGAACTCCCCTGACCAGAGGGCATTTCACGAAGCCCGGTACTCCCGCGAGTACCGGGCTTCGCCCCCTCCCCGCGCAACATCCCCGGCCGGCATGTGCCAGGCTGTGCCCGCGCCGGATGCCGAAAGTGGAGCCGGTTCATCGAAGTCGGGAGGGGATCGCGGGTGGCCGCAATGCAGCTGACACGCACACACCGCGTGCTCATCGGGGTCGTCGTCGCCGGCGCCGTGCTCATCGCCGCGATCGGTTTCGCGGGCTCGTACGCCGCGGTACGCGAACTCGCGGAGGAGAAGGGCTTCGGCCAGTTCTCGCTGGTCTTCCCGATCGGCATCGACGCCGGTATCTGCGTACTGCTCGCGCTGGACCTGCTGCTGACGTGGATGCGCATCCCGTTCCCGCTGCTGCGTCAGACCGCCTGGCTGCTCACCGCGGCGACGATCGCCTTCAACGGCGCCGCCGCCTGGCCCGATCCGCTCGGCACCGGCATGCACGCGGTGATCCCGATCCTGTTCGTCGTCGCCGTCGAAGCCGCGCGGCACGCGGTCGGCCGGATCGCGGACATCACGGCGGACAAGCACATGGAGGGCGTCCGCCTCACCCGCTGGCTGCTCTCCCCCGTCCCCACCTTCAAGCTGTGGCGCCGGATGAAGCTGTGGGAGCTGCGCAGTTACGAGCAGGTCATCAAGCTCGAACAGGACCGGCTGATCTACCAGGCGCGTCTCCAGGCCCGCTTCGGCCGCAACTGGCGGCGCAAGGCCCCCATCGAGTCGATGATGCCGCTGCGCCTCGCCAAGTACGGCGTCCCGCTCGCCGAGACCGCCCCGGCCGGCCTCGCCGCAGCGGGCATCGAACCGGCCCTGCTGCCGCCCGCCCCGGCAGAGCTCGAAGCCGAGCAGCAGCCCCAGCTGCCGTACGCCCCGCAGAACCAGCAGACGCAAACCCAGCAGCCGCAGATCCCGCAGTCCCAGAACCCGCAGTCGCAGGACCCGCAGCAGGAACTGCTGGAAGAGCTGGACCCCTCGCAGCAGCAGCTGCCGCACCAGCAGCAACAGGCCGCCCAGCACCCCCAGCAGCACCCCCACCAGGGCCCCGGCTCGCACGACAGCCCGTGGTTCGCGGCCCCCCAGGTGCCGGAGGACGCGTACGAGAGCGCGTACAACCCGACGTACGTCGAAGGCCTGGAGCCGACCCCGGTGATGATCCCCTCGGGCCCCGGCGGCCGCACCCGTCCGCTCGGCAACGTGGGCACGATCGGCGCGTTCCCGCACCCCCGCGCCGCCGAACCCGAGCCCGGCCGGCAGCACGAGCAGCAGGAGCAGGCAGGACCCCAGGACCCGCAGCGCGAGGACCAGGCCCAGCAGGACGACCCCGCCGAATGGGCCGAGGCCGAGATCGAGTTCAGCGAGATCGCGTACGAGGTGTTCACCGCGTACACGCACCAGCACCAGGACTACCCGAGCGCCGAGGTGCTCGACATACACCTCTCGGACGGCCACAACGTCCGCCACCCGCGCAGCGCCGCGCTGCTCCGCCGGCTGCTGCCCGGCTTCAAGCAGCGCTTCGACAACGAGATGGCCGCGGACCACATCGCGTAACCGAGCGAGACCACATCGCGTAGCAGCCGGATCGGACACGAGAAAACGGGCGGGCCGCACAGAGCGGCCCGCCCGTTCTCACACCCGGGGTGTCACGCGCCCAGCAGCGTCCGCACCCGGTCCGCCCCCACCGCGAGCAGCAGCGTGGGCAGACGCGGCCCGGTGTCCCGGCCGACGAGCAGCCGGTACAGCAGGGCGAAGAAGGAACGCTGGGCGACCTTCAGCTCGGGCGTCGGCTTCGCGTCGGGCTCCAGGCCCTCCATCACCTTCGGTACGCCGTAGACGAGCGTGGTCAGCCCGTCCAGCGACCAGTGCGAGTCGAGCCCTTCCAGCAGCAGCCGCAGCGACTCGCGACCCTGCTCGTCCAGGGAGCCGAGCAGCTCCTTGTCCGGCTCGTCGCGGACGATGGTGCGGGCGTCGGCCGGGACCTGGGTGGTGATCCAGTTCTCGGCGCGGTCGAGCCGGGGCCTGGCCTCGTCGAGCGAGGTCAGCGGGTTCTCCGGGTCGAGCTCGCTGAGGATGCGCAGCGTCTGGTCCTCGGCACCGGCGGTGATGTCGGCGACGGACGCCAGCGTGCGGTAGGGCAGCGGGCGCGGGGTGCCGGGCAGCTCCCCGGCGGCCGTGCCGACGGCCCGGGCGTAGGCGGCGGCGTCGGCGGGCAGCACCGTGCCGTCGGCCACCTTGCGGACCAGCGAGTCCCACTCGTCGTAGAGCCGCTGGATCTCCTGGTCGAAGGCGATCTTGAAGGACTGGTTCGGCTTGCGGCGCGCGTACAGCCAGCGCAGCAGCGGCGCCTCCATGATCTTCAGCGCGTCGGCCGGGGTCGGCACGCCGCCCTTGCTGGAGGACATCTTCGCCATGCCGGAGATCCCGACGAACGCGTACATCGGGCCGATCGGCTGGACGCCGTCGAACACCTCGCGCACGATCTGGCCGCCGACGACGAAGGAGGAGCCCGGCGAGGAGTGGTCCACGCCGCTGGGCTCGAAGATCACGCCCTCGTACGCCCAGCGCATCGGCCAGTCGACCTTCCAGACCAGCTTGCCGCGGTTGAACTCGTTGAGCCGGACCGTCTCGGCGAAGCCGCAGGCCGAGCAGGTGTAGTTCAGCTCGGTCGTGTCGTCGTCGTAGGACGTGACGACCGTGAGGTCCTTCTCGCAGTTGCCGCAGTACGGCTTGTACGGGAAGTAGCCCGCGGTGTTGGAGCTGCCGTCGTCCTCGTCGGCCGCGCCGGAGCCCTCGGCGGCCTCCAGCTCGGCCTCGTCGACCTTCTTCTGCTGCGGCTTCTTGCCGCCCTTGGCCCCCGCCGCGCCGTCCTTCTTGGTGCGGTAGCGGTCCAGGACGGCGTCGATGTCGGCGCTGTGCCTCATCGCGTGCAGGATCTGCTCGCGATAGGTGCCCGCCGTGTACTGCTCGGTCTGGCTGATCGGGTCGTATTCGACGCCGAGCTCCTCCAGCGCCTGCACCATGGCGGCCTTGAAGTGCTCGGCCCAGTTCGGGTACGCCGACCCGGCCGGGGCGGGCACCGAGGTCAGGGGCTTGCCGATGTGCGCCTGCCAGGAGTCGTCGACACCCTCGACGCCGTTCGGCACCTTGCGGTAGCGGTCGTAGTCGTCCCAGGAGATCAGGTGGCGCACGGTGTACCCGCGGCGCCGGATCTCGTCGGCGACCAGGTGCGGGGTCATGACCTCTCGGAGGTTCCCCAGGTGGATCGGGCCCGACGGGGAGAGGCCGGAGGCGACGACGACCGGTTTGCCAGGCGCACGTCGCTCCGATTCGGCGATGACATCGTCCGCGAAGCGGGAGACCCAGTCGGTCTCGGTGCTGCTCTGACTCGAAGCCACGGTCGGCACGTCCTTCTCTCGTGTAGGACTCGTAGGGGACGCCCACGAAGGGCACCCCCATTCTCCCAGGTGCCGCCCGTAGCGCGAAAACGGCTTTACGCCCCGTGGGATACTGGGGTGATCCTTTGTCTCCTACGGAAACGGCAGCCGTCTCATGGCTTCGGTCCCTTCCCTCGCTTCCACGCTCCAGCAGCAGCTCGCGGACGCCCTGACGGCAGCACTGCCGGATGCCGGCACCGCGGACCCGCTGCTGCGCCGAAGCGACCGGGCCGACTTCCAGGCCAACGGCATCCTCGCGCTCGCCAAGAAGCTCAAGGGCAACCCCCGCGAGCTGGCGGCCCAGGTCACGGCGGCCCTTCCGGCCGGTGCGCTGATCAAGGACATCGAGGTCTCCGGCCCCGGCTTCCTGAACATCACCCTCACCGACCGGGCGATCGTCGAGACCCTCGCCGCGCGGGCCGCCGACGGCGACCGGCTCGGCGTCCCGCCGAAGGCCGCCCCCGGCACCACCGTGATCGACTACGCCCAGCCGAACGTCGCGAAGGAGATGCACGTCGGCCACCTGCGGTCGGCGGTCATCGGTGACGCCATGGTCCAGATCCTGGAGTTCACCGGCGAGAACGTCGTCCGGCGGCACCACATCGGTGACTGGGGCACCCAGTTCGGCATGCTCATCCAGTATCTGTTCGAGCACCCGGACGAGCTGAAGCACGAGAGCGACGAGGCGGACGGCGAAGCGGCCATGTCCTCGCTGAACCGCGTCTACAAGGCCTCGCGGGTCCTCTTCGACTCCGACGAGGAGTTCAAGGCCCGCTCCCGTGACCGGGTGGTGGCCCTCCAGGCCGGTGACCCGGAGACGCTGGCGCACTGGCAGCGCTTCGTCGACGAGTCGAAGATCTACTTCTACTCCGTCTTCGACAAGCTCGACATGAAGATCGACGACACCGACATCGTCGGCGAGTCCGGCTACAACGACATGCTGGAGGAGACCTGCCGCATCCTGGAGGAGACGGGCGTCGCCGTCCGCTCCGAGGGTGCGCTCTGCGTGTTCTTCGACGACGTGAAGGGCCCGGACGGCAACCCGGTCCCGCTGATCGTCAAGAAGACCAACGGCGGCTACGGCTACGCGGCCACCGACCTCTCCGCGATCCGCGACCGGGTCCAGAACCTCAAGGCCGACACCCTGCTCTACGTGGTGGACGCCCGGCAGTCCCTGCACTTCAAGATGGTCTTCGAGACGGCCCGCCGCGCCGGCTGGCTCAACGAGGACGTCAAGGCGCACCAGCTGGCCTTCGGCACGGTCCTCGGCAAGGACGGCAAGCCCTTCAAGACCCGTGAGGGCGTCACCGTCCGGCTCCAGGACCTCCTCGACGAGGCCGTCGAGCGGGCCACCGCCGTGGTCCGGGAGAAGGCCGGGAAGGTGGGCCTGACCGAGGACGAGATCGTCGAGAACGGCCGGTTCGTCGGTGTCGGCGCCGTGAAGTACGCGGACCTGTCGACCTCCGCCGTCCGGGACTACAAGTTCGACCTGGACCAGATGGTCTCGCTGAACGGCGACACGTCGGTGTACCTCCAGTACGCCTACGCCCGTATCCGCTCCATCCTGCGCAAGGCGGGCGACGCGAAGCCGGCCGCCCACCCCGAGCTGGACCTCGCCCCGGCCGAGCGCGCGCTCGGCCTGCACCTGGACCAGTTCGGCGCGGTCCTGGACGAGGTCGCCGAGGGGTACGAGCCGCACAAGCTGGCCGCGTATCTCTACCAGCTGGCCTCGCACCTCACCACGTTCTACGACCAGTGCCAGGTGCTCAGCGACGAGAACGCACCGGAGGTCGTCGAGAACAGGCTCTTCCTCGTCGAGCTCACCGCCCGGACCCTGCACCAGGGCATGAAGCTGCTCGGCATCAGGACGCCCGAGCGCCTCTGAGCACCCCACGACAGCCCGACGGCCCCGTACACCTCGCGGTGTGCGGGGCCGTCGCCGTTCCGGGAGCCGTCAGTCCTCCGCGGGCACCCACTGCGCCGTGTCCGGGCGGTAGTAGTACTCCGGCCGCGTCGCGATGCTGCTCGTACGGAACGGCTTGCCCTGGTCGTCGATGCGCAGCTTCCCGCTCCTGCCCCCGCTGGTCCACTCCAGCTCCAGGTACCAGGTCACGTCGTGGCCCTCCACATGCGCGTCCAGGTGGAACACCTCGACATCGGTGGAGCTCACCCGGTACGGGAAGTCCTTCGCGGGCACGACCACCCCGGCGTCCTCCCCCGCGACCGGCTTGGAACGCGGCCGGCTGTCGTCCAGGTCGATGTCGAACGTCTGAGGGGTGATGCCACCCCCGCAGCCGTTCCCCATGGAGTACGCGTTCCAGGGGAGCGCCGCCTCGCGCCCCAGCACCCGCACGTGCAGGGCGTTCAGCACGACCGCCTCCTCCGACTTCCCCTGGAGCGTGAGTTCGAGCTTCATATCGCCGCCGTCCACGCCCCCGAGAGCCCGCGCCCAGCTGCGGGAGTCCTGGGACGGGGGGTTCGGCGGCACATCGTCGGGATCCTGGTCGAGCAGGTAGTACTGCCCGCAGGGCGACTCCCAGTTGTACGAACTGATCGTGGCGTTGACGGGGACGCCGCTCCCGGCAGTGGCGCCGGAGCTCGCCGAAGGGGTCGCCGACGAGCTGCTCCCACCGTCCGGTGCGGTGGTGTCCTCGCTGGGCTTCGCCGATGTGCCGATCCCCTTGCCAGGCTTCGCGCTGCCGCTGACCCGACCGCTGGGTACGATTTGCGCGACGCTGGGCTCCGCCTGCGTACGCCCGTCGTCGGACGGCCCGTCACCCGCGAGGCCCCGGACGGCAAGGGCGGCGGGCACGGTGAGCGCCACGACGGCGACCGCGGTGAGCAGGACACGCGTCCTCCTCGTCGGCCGCCGGCGGCCGGGCTCGCGGTCGCCGGGATGGGGCGCCCCGGGCGTCACGTCCTGCGGGAACGACTCCGCTCCGGGCCCGGATTCGACCTCTGCTCCGGGCTTCGTCCGGGGCTCCGAATCGGCCTCCGCTTCGGGCCGCGCAACCGGTTCCGTTTCTGCCGCCGCCACCGGTTCGGCCACCGCCTCGGGACGCGCCTGGGCCACCGCCGCGGTCTCCGCCTCCGGAGAGGCCGCAGCCGCCTCGGGCCGCCGCACACCCCGCCGCTTGGCCTCGTCGGCCAGAATCCACTTCCGGTGCAGCGCCACCAGTTCCTCGGACGAGGCCCGGCACACCCGCGCGAAGCGCTCGACGGGTGCGTACTCATGAGGGACCGCGTCACCGTTGCAGTACCGGTGAACGGTCGACGTGCTCATGTGGAGCTTCTGCGCGAGCGTCCCGTAACTGAGCCCGGACCGCTCCTTCAACCCCCTGAGCAGCTCCGCGAAGTCCTGGATCTCTGTGCCCACCCCGACCGTTCCCCTTCCGTTCCTTCCCGGAAAGGCGTTCCAGGGAGGTGATGTTCGCGCAGGTCAGAGTGTGTACGAACGTTCCAGCGTCCCGCATGCCCCGGCAACCGTTGCGACCGGATTCCGGGGCTGGAAAGGATGTGGACACACCGCGGCGTTCCCCGCGACCTGCACATCCCACCCTCACCCGTCCCGGGAGCCTCGTTGCGTACTCGACCTGAAATCAGCCTGACCGACGCGGTCGCCACGGGAGTGCTGATCGCCTGCATCGCGGTCGTCATCGCACTCCTGTAACGCCTCTGATCATGCGTCACCGCTCAGTACACCCGCCCGCACCTCAGGGCGCCAAGTCGGCGCCCCGGGCACACATCACCTTCGAACGGGGAGAACCACCCATGCGTAACCTTCGCTTCCGCCGCGCTGCCCGCACCTCCGCCCTCGGCACCGCCGCACTGGTCGCGGCGCTGTCCCTCACCGCCTGCCAGAGCGACAGCCCGGAGCCGTACGACGCCCTGGCCACGGCTTCCCAGCAGCCGGCCGACGGCAAGTCCGCGGCCCCGGCGGCGAACACGGACACGGACAAGAAGCCGGCCGGGGACTCGGGCTCCACCGGTTCCGTTTCCGGCACCGAGAAGGATTCCGGTTCCTCCGGCGCGAAGCCCGCAGCGAAGCCCGCGGAGCAGGCCGGCAACAGCGGCGGCGGCGACACCGGCGGCGCCCTGCCCACCTGCACCGGCGCGAACACCAAGCTCACGATGACGAGCGTCAAGCGCCCCATCAACCACATGCTGCTCACGGTGACCAACACCGGCTCGAAGTCCTGCAACGCCTACTACTACCCCTTCCTCCGGTTCGGCGAGGCGCAGTCCGTCCCGCGGACCGTCGAGGACAGCAAGCCGCAGGCCGTCGTCACCCTCACCCCCGGCCAGTCCGCCTACGCGGGCGTCATGACCGCCTCCGCCGACGGCAGCGGCACGGGCGGCTACTCCACCAACGACCTCTCCGTCAGCTTCCAGGGGGCGAAGGAAGGCGCCTCCACGGGCGGCGAGGTGAGCGTCCCGCTCGGCAAAGAGGTCTACGTCGACAGCACCCTGGCCGTCACCTACTGGCAGACCGAGATGGATGACGCCCTCATGTACTGACCGGGAGGGTGGCGTCGCCCCGATCGCCGGACGACGGTCACTCCGCGTGCATACCCTCGGGCAATGCGTCGACCCGTACAGATTTCTTGTACGGGTCGACCATGCGTGAAGCACGCACGAGGGCGGGGAGTCCGACCGTATGCACCCCAGGAAACGGCAGCGCAAGAACGCGTCCGCCATGAAGCTCGTCGGCAAGCTGGTCGGCCTGTTCCGCATCACGGCGGACCTCACCCAGGCCCAGCTCGCGGACCGCGCCTCCGTCCAGGTCGAGACGATCGCCTCGATCGAACAGGGCCGCCGCGCACTCCTCCCCGACCTGGCCCGCCGGCTGGACCAGCTCCTGAGCACGAAGGGGGCGCTGGAGACGGCGGTGGACAACATGCCGGAGGTGGACCTGATCCCGGCGTGGGCGGAGACGTTCATCGACCTAGAACGGGAGGCCCGTGCCCTGTCCTTCTACGAGAACCAGGTGCTGCCGGGCCTGCTCCAGACGGAGGACTACGCCCGCGCCGTTTTCAGCAGTCGGGTGCCTGCTTTCTCAGAGGAAGAGATCAGCGCTCAAGTCACCACGAGGCTCGACCGGCAGAGCATCCTCCGCAGCCAGATCCCGCCGACCGTCAGTTTCATCGTGGCCGAAGCAGTCTTTCTCGACCACCTCGGAGGTGAAGCGGTTCACAGACGCGCAGTGGAGCACTTGCGAGAGTGCTCGACCCTGCCGGGAATCACTCTCCAGATCATGCCGATCGGACGCCAAACTCACGCTGCGCTCGACGGTCCCTTCGTCCTCCTGGAAACCCCGGACCACCAGCATCTTGCGTATGCCGAGACCCAACGTGGCAGCCAGCTCATCTCCGACCCCAGTGAGGTCAGCATCCTGGCTCAGAGGTATGCGATGCTGCGGACGCAAGCCCTGAACGCGGAGGACACCAGGGCTTTGTTGGATCGGATGCTAGGAGACCGATGAGCACGGCACTGAGTTGGTTCAAATCCAGTTACAGCGGTAGCGACGGCGGCAACTGCCTCGAAGTAGCCTACGACTGGCGCAAGTCGAGCTACAGCGGCAGCGACGGCGGCGAGTGCCTCGAAGTCGCCGCCCACCCCACCGCCATCCACGTCCGCGACTCCAAGAACCCCGAAGGCCCCACCTTCACCGTCGCCCCCACCGCCTGGTCGGCCTTCGCCGCGTACGCCGCGCGGAGCTGACGACGTACCGCTCGTCGCCCGGCCCGACCTGACGGCCGGTCACTCCCAGGGGCTCTGTCAGTGGCAGAGCCTAGGGTGACCGGCATGGCGACGCTCCCGAACCAGCTGTACCGGCTCCCGCTGCCGGCGGGCACCCTCGTGGACACCACGGCCGACGGACCGTGGCACGAACCTCTCCTCTGGTACGCCGACGAGCCCGCGCGGCCGGGCGACTGGGCCCGGCTGCGGGCCGTCGGACGCCCGCTCGGTCTGCTCCCGGTCCTGATGGACCGCGGCCGGCGCGACGAAGGCCCCCAGGACTGGGAGCTCCGCCCGGCCGACACGTCCTACCCCGGCGACCACGACGCCGAGGAGGTCCTCATCGAGTCCTGGGAGGCGTACGCCGACGACGAGCTGGAGGAGGCCGCCGAGTGGCCGGGACCGGCCCCGGTCCCCGCCGCAAGCACTCTGGAGACCCCGGACGAACTGGCCGCGGGGATAGCCGACATGATCACCGGCACGTCCAGGCTCGCCCTCGTGCCCGCACGGCGCAGCGCGGACATCCCTGCGGCGATCGGCTGGTCCGGCCCGCTCAACCACGAGAACGACGTGGCCAGGCTCTGCGCGGTGCTGCGCTCCTGGGAGGACCGCTTCGACATCAGGGTCGTGGAGCTCGGCTTCGACACCCTGAAGGTGTCCGTGGGACGGCCTCCCACCACCGAGGCGGAGGCACGCGCCCTGGCCGCCGAGCATTTCGCGTTCTGCCCGGACAACATCGACGGCCCGCCCCCGCACGCGCTGCGCGACTACGCCGCGAAGCACCTGCTGGGACAGGAGGTCTGGACGTTCTGGTGGGACTGAGCCGGACCGGACCGGCCGACGGGGGTCAGCGCCCGAGCTTCTGCGCGACCTCCGTCGCCCAGTAGGTCAGGATCATCCGCGCGCCCGCGCGCCGGATGCCCGTCAGGCTCTCCAGGATCGCCGCGTCCCGGTCGATCCAGCCCTTCTCGGCTGCGGCCTCGATCATCGCGTACTCGCCGCTGATCTGGTACGCCGCGACCGGCACGTCCACCGCGTCGGCGACCTTGGCGAGGATGTCGAGGTAGGGGCCGGCCGGCTTCACCATGACCATGTCGGCGCCCTCCTCCAGGTCCAGCGCCAGCTCCCGCAGCGACTCGCGGATGTTCGCCGGGTCCTGCTGGTACGTCTTGCGGTCGCCCCGGAGCGAGGAGCCCACGGCCTCGCGGAAGGGGCCGTAGAAGGCCGAGGAGTACTTCGCGGTGTAGGCGAGGATCGACACGTCCTCGTGGCCCGTCTGGTCGAGCGCGTCACGGATCACGCCGACCTGGCCGTCCATCATGCCGCTGGGACCCACCACATGGGCGCCCGCGTCCGCCTGGACCTGGGCCATCTCGGCGTACCGCTCCAGCGTGGCGTCATTGTCGACGCGGCCGTCCTCGGTCAGCACCCCGCAGTGGCCGTGGTCGGTGTACTCGTCCAGACAGAGGTCGGACATGATCACCAGATCATCGCCGACCTCTTCCCGCACCGCCCGCAGACCGACCTGGAGGATGCCGTCCGGGTCGGTCCCCGCCGTGCCCCGGCCGTCCTTCTTCTCGTCCAGCGGGACCCCGAAGAGCATGATCCCCGAGACACCCGCCGAGACCGCGTCGACGGCGGCCTTCCGCAGCGTGTCCAGGGTGTGCTGCTGGACGCCGGGCATGGCCGAGATGGCGACCGGGGCGTCGATGCCCTCGCGTACGAACGCGGGCAGGATCAGATTCGCCGGGTCGAGCCGGGTCTCGGCGACCATGCGCCGCATGACGGGGGTCGTCCGCAGCCGGCGGGGCCGCGAGCCGGGGAAATTTCCGTAATCGGTCATCCTTCGAGACTAGACCCGCGCGAGGGGGCCACTTGCCGACAGCCGAGCCGGAAAAGCGGCCAGGACCCGCCACCCCTGGAAGCGAACAAATGCGTCGACAAACCCCCCGGGCACCCGGCAGAGTGCCCGTCCGTGACGAGCAGCGACCTGTGGGACCACGCGACCGCCGACCGCTACGACGCCGAGGAGGCGCCCAGATCAACCGCCCGCTTCCTCGGACCGACCCTCGACTTCCTCTCCGGCCTCGCCGGGGACGGCCGGGCCCTGGAGTTCGCCATCGGCACCGGCCGCGTGGGCATCCCGCTCCGTGAACGCGGCGTACCGGTCGCCGGCATCGAACTCTCCGAGCCCATGGCGGCGGTACTCCGCGGCAAGATCGACGAGGACAGGCTTCCGGTGGTCATCGGGGACATGGCCACCACCACCGTGCCCGGTGAGTTCGCCCTGGTCTACCTCGTCTACAACACCATCTCGAACCTCCTCACCCAGGACGAGCAGGTCGAGTGCTTCCGTAACGCCGCACGCCATCTGAGCCCCGGCGGCCGGTTCGTCATCGAGCTCGGTGTGCCGCCTCTGAGGCTCCTGCCCCCGACGCAGGCCGCCGTGCCCTTCGACGTCTCCGACCGGCATCTCGGCTTCGACACCTTCGACCTGGTCGAGCAGCATCTCGTCTCGCACCACTTCACCCGCGACGGAGAGGACGGGCGCTACCGCCGAGGCGCCTCCCGGCACCGCTACGCCTGGCCCGCGGAACTCGACCTCATGGCACGGATCGCCGGGCTCGAACTGGAACGCCGGGTCGCGGCCTGGGACGGGACGCCGTTCACCCAGGACTCCACGCAGCACATCTCCGTGTGGCGCAAGCCCGTCTGAGGCGCTCCGAGGCGCGGGAACACGTGAGGGCCGGCCACTTCCCGGGGGAAGTGGCCGGCCCTCACGTGGTGCCGTGGTCCGCGCTCAGGTGGTCGTCCGGCGACGCCGTGCGCCGGGGCGCCGCTCGCTCGGGCGGGTCACCGGGTCACCGGCCTCCTTGGCCGCGTCCCGGCGCTGCGCGCCGAAGTCCGCCAGCGCCTGGGCCAGCTTGTGGACCGAGGGCTCCGGGGACAGGACGTCGACCCGCAGGCCGTGCTCCTCCGCCGTCTTCGCCGTCGCGGGGCCGATGCACGCGATCACCGTCACGTTGTGCGGCTTGCCCGCGATACCGACCAGGTTGCGGACGGTCGAAGACGAGGTGAAGAGCACCGCGTCGAAGCCGCCGCCCTTGATCGCCTCACGGGTGTCCGCCGGCGGCGGCGACGCGCGGACCGTGCGGTACGCGGTCACGTCGTCGACCTCCCAGCCCAGCTCGATGAGCCCGGCCACCAGGGTCTCCGTGGCGATGTCCGCCCGCGGCAGGAACACCCGGTCGATCGGGTCGAAGACCGGGTCGTAGGGCGGCCAGTCCTCCAGCAGACCGGCGGCCGACTGCTCGCCCGACGGCACCAGGTCCGGCTTCACACCGAAGTCGACGAGCGCGGCGGCGGTCTGCTCACCGACGGCCGCGACCTTGATCCCGGCGAAGGCACGGGCGTCGAGCCCGTACTCCTCGAACTTCTCCCGTACGGCCTTCACCGCGTTCACCGAGGTGAAGGCGATCCACTCGTATCGGCCGGTGACCAGGCCCTTGACCGCCCGCTCCATCTGCTGGGGCGTACGCGGCGGCTCGACGGCGATCGTCGGGACCTCGTGCGGCACGGCACCGTAGGAACGCAGTTGGTCGGAGAGCGACGCCGCCTGCTCCTTCGTGCGCGGCACGAGCACCTTCCAGCCGAACAGCGGCTTGGACTCGAACCACGCGAGCTGGTCGCGCTGGGCGGCGGAGCTGCGCTCCCCGACCACGGCTATGACCGGCAGGTGCCCCTCCGGCGAGGGAAGGACCTTGGCCTGCTTGAGGACCTGGGCGATGGTGCCCAGCGTGGCCGTCCAGGTGCGCTGGCGGGTCGTCGTACCCGCGATCGTGACAGTGAGCGGGGTGTCGGGCTTGCGGCCCGCGGAGACCAGCTCACCGGCGGCCGCGGCCACCGAGTCCAGCGACGTCGACACGACCGCGGTCGCGTCGCTCGCGCCGACCTCGGACCAGCAGCGGTCCGAAGCGGTACGCGCGTCGACGAAGCGCACATCGGCACCCTGCGCGTCACGCAGCGGCACACCGGCGTACGCGGGCACGCCCACGGCGTTCGCGATACCGGGCACGACCTCGAAAGGCACACCTGCGGCAGCGCAGGCGAGCATCTCTGCGCCCGTGTTCCCGTCCATGCCCGGGTCACCGGTGACGGCACGGACGACCCGCCTGCCGCCCTTCGCTGCCTCCATGACAAGATTGGCGGCATCCCTGAGAACGGGTACTCCGACGGGTGTTGACGACATGTCAACAACCGTCAGCTCAGGCGTGCTTACCCCTGCCCGCGCATGGCAGCGGACGACGTCGAGAACCTCGGGTTCGGCGACAAGGACGTCCGCGCTCGCAAGCGCCTCGACGGCGCGCAGTGTCAGCAGTCCCGGGTCGCCGGGACCGGCGCCGAGGAAGGTGACATGCCCTGAGGACAGGACAGGGAAGTCGGATACGACAGGGCCGGTGGGGCTCAAAGTGCTCGCTCCCCCATAAGACCGGCCGCACCCTTGGCAAGCATCTCGGCCGCGAGCTCGCGACCGAGGGCCGCCGCGTCGTCGTGCGACGTGGGGACGGGACCGGTGATGGACAGCTGCACCAGGGAAGTGCCGTCGGTCGAACCGACAACACCGCGCAGGCGCAGTTCGTTGACAACCTGCCCGTCGGCCAGGAGATCGGCCAGCGCACCCACAGGTGCGGAACAGCCGGCCTCCAGGGCGTTGAGCAGGGCGCGCTCGGCGGTCACGGCGACCCGGGTGTACGGGTCGTCGAGCTCGGCGAGAGCTGCGGCGAGGTCCGTGCTGCTTTCAGCACATTCGATCGCCAGTGCTCCCTGGCCGGGAGCGGGCAGAACGGTGTCGACCGGCAGGAAGCCGGTCACCTCGTCCGTGCGTCCGAGGCGGCTGAGCCCGGCGGCGGCGAGTACCACCGCGTCCAGCTCCCCGCTTCGTACAAATCCGATGCGCGTATCGACGTTCCCGCGGATCGCGACGGTCTCTATCTCCAGACCGTGCGAGCGGGCGTACGCGTTGAGCTGCGCCATGCGGCGCGGCGAACCGGTGCCGATGCGGGCGCCGGGCGGCAGCTCCTCGAAGCTCAGCCCGTCCCGGGCGACCAGCGCGTCACGCGGGTCCTCGCGCTCCGGCACGGCGGCCAGGACGAGACCCTCGGGCTGCGTGGTCGGCAGGTCCTTGAGCGAGTGGACGGCGAAGTCCACCTCACCGCTCAGCAGCGCCTCACGCAGGGCCGCGACGAACACACCGGTCCCGCCGATCTGCGCCAGGTGCTCACGGGAGGTGTCTCCGTACGTGGTGATCTCGACGAGCTCGACGGCACGCCCGGTCACCTCACGGACCGCATCAGCGACCATGCCGGACTGCGCCATGGCGAGCTTGCTGCGCCGGGTGCCTAGCCGGAGGGGTGGTTTGGTCTCCCCGCCCAGGGGTGAGTTGTCGGTCATGACCGCCCTCTATTCGGGTCGTTCAGGTCTGCCCGTGAGACGGCGGCCACCGTCTGCGGGTCGAGGTCGAAGAGTTCCCGCAGCGCATCGGCGTACCCGGCGCCGCCGGGCTCGCTCGCGAGCTGCTTGACCCGCACGGTGGGCGCGTGCAGGAGCTTGTCGACGACGCGGCGCACGGTCTGCGTGATCTCGGCGCGCTGCTTCTCGTCCAGGTCGGGGAGGCGTCCGTCGAGCCGCGCGATCTCGGCGGCCACCACATCGGCGGCCATGGTGCGCAGGGCGACGACGGTCGGGGTGATGTGGGCGGCGCGCTGGGCGGCACCGAAGGCGGCGACCTCGTCGGCGACGATGGTGCGCACCTGGTCCACATCGGCGGCCATCGGGGCGTCCGCGGACGCCTCGGCGAGCGACTCGATGTCGACGAGGCGCACACCGGCGACGCGGTGGGCCGCTCCGTCGATGTCGCGCGGCATCGCGAGGTCGAGCAGGTGCAGCCGGACGGGGCCGGTACCGGCGGGGTACGCGGACGCCCGGCGCACGGCCCGGTCCTGCGCGGCGGCGGAACCGTTCTCCACCCACGCGGCATGCTGGTCCAGCTCGTCGGGCGCTGCCGCGGCGGGGGCCTCGGGGGCCTGCGCGGCACTCTCGTACGCGACACCGAGTGCGGTGGCGACGGCCTCGGCGGTCAGGACGAGGCCCGTCGCCCCGGTACAGGAGACGACCACGTCGGCACGTGTCAGTTCGTCCGCGACCCCGTCCATCGCGACGGCGCGGGCCGTCGGCACCCCGGCCTGGCCGAGGATCTCGACGAGCCGGTCGGCACGGGCGCGGGTCCGGTTGGCGACGACGATCTCCTCGACGCCGGCCCGGGCCAGGGTGGCGGCGGCGAGCGAGGACATCGAGCCCGCCCCTATCACCAGGGCGCGCTTGCCGGCGGCCCACTCGGTGACCTCGGAGCCGTCGGCCAGCTGCTCCAGGCCGAAGGTGACGAGCGACTGCCCGGCCCGGTCGATCCCGGTCTCGCTGTGGGCGCGCTTGCCGACCCGCAGAGCCTGCTGGAAGAGGTCGTTCAGGAGACGGCCCGCGGTGTGGAGCTCCTGGCCCCGCGCGAGCGCGTCCTTGATCTGGCCGAGGATCTGACCCTCGCCCACGACCATCGAGTCCAGCCCGCACGCCACCGAGAAGAGGTGGTGGACGGCGCGGTCCTCGTAGTGCACATAGAGATAGGGAGTGAGCTCGTCCAGACCCACGCCGCTGTGCTGCGCGAGAAGCGTGGACAGCTCGGCGACACCCGCGTGGAACTTGTCCACGTCCGCGTAGAGCTCGATGCGGTTGCAGGTGGCCAGGACGGCGGCCTCGGCCGCGGGCTCCGCGGCGAGGGTGTCCTGAAGCAGCTTGATCTGGGAATCGGCGGCCAGCGACGCCCGCTCCAGCACGGAGACGGGGGCACTGCGGTGACTCAGTCCTACGACCAGGAGACTCATGCCGGCATCACGGCGGTCATGTCCCCGTCAGGTCCCTTCCGGCCGGTGGGGGTGGCGCGCATCGGCGGGGCCTCGTCCGCGTCGGCGTCGGCGACGGGCGCCCTGCCGTCGGCAGCGGCCTCCTCGCCGGCCTTGCGCTGCTCGTGGAAGGCGAGGATCTGCAGCTCGATCGAGAGGTCGACCTTGCGCACGTCGACGCCTTCGGGCACGGAGAGCACCGTCGGCGCGAAGTTCAGGATGGAGGTCACCCCGGCGGCCACGAGACGGTCGCAGACCTGCTGGGCCGCGCCGGGCGGGGTGGTGATGACGCCGATGGACACACCGTTGTCGCTGATGATCCGGTCCAGGTCATCGGTGTGCTGGACGGCGATCCCGGCCACGGGCGTACCCGCCATGGCGGGGTCCGCGTCGATGAGGGCGGCGACCCGGAAGCCCCTGGAGGCGAACCCGCCGTAGTTGGCGAGCGCGGCGCCGAGGTTACCGATACCGACGATCGCCACGGGCCAGTCCTGGGTGAGCCCGAGCTCACGGGAGATCTGGTAGACGAGGTACTCGACGTCGTACCCGACACCACGCGTGCCGTAGGAACCCAGGTAGCTGAAGTCCTTGCGCAGCTTCGCGGAGTTGACCCCCGCCGCCGCGGCGAGTTCCTCGGAGGAGACCGTGGGAACCGAGCGCTCGGAGAGCGCCGTCAGTGCGCGGAGATACAGCGGAAGCCGGGCGACGGTGGCCTCGGGAATTCCTCGGCTACGGGTCGCCGGTCGGTGAGTTCGGCCAGTTGCCACGGTGCTCCTGCGGGATGAGCGGGGCTGCAGGCGGCCGTATGTCCTATGACCGCCCCGTCGACAGCAGGCTATGTCTTTGTGAACGCGTGCACAAAGATAGTGTCCGTTTTGTCTGGTCAAAGTGACCGGGGTCACGCATATTCCCAGCGTGGTCCCGGAACTAGGGACGACATCAGCCCGTTGCAGGCCCGAAGGGGGCAAGACGGTACACACTCCTCATGTCCACGCCCCCGAGACCACTCAAAACGCCCATGATGTTAACCGGGTTTCGCCAAGGAGTCCCCCTTACGTTCCCAGCGCCGTGCGCAGCCTCGCCGGGTCGACCCGCCAGAAGGTGTGCTGTTCGCCGTCGATCAGGACCACCGGGATCTGCTCCCAGTACTCCTTGTACAGCGCCTCGTCCCGCGTGATGTCCTTCTCCACCCAGGACGCGCCCGTCTCCTCGCACACCTCGCTCACCACCAGCCGGGCGTCGTCGCACAGGTGACACCCGGGCTTCCCGACGAGGGTCACCACCCGGTCCGCGGGCTTCTTCTTCGTACGACGCAGCAGAGCACTCATACCTTCATTCTGCGCCTCCGCGAGCCCCCGCAGAGGCCCTCCGGTTGCGCGGAATCACCCGTTTAACACCCCGGCCCCGGAGAGTTCACACCGTCGCATCCCGCCGGGTCGGGAACTGCGGAACAGAATGGCTATGCTCACGACATGGCCGCTCTTGGATGGCTCACACCCCGCAGGCGCCCCGCCACAGCACGCAGCGTGCTCGCAGGCGAGGCCGCAGCCGAGGCAGCACGGAAGTCGGCGCTCACGGCCGACGAGCTGCCGGCCGCCGAGGAGGAGCGGGAACCCGCCTTCCCCGTCGCCGGGGACGAGCGGGCCGCCGCCTTCTTCGACCTGGACAACACCGTCATGCAGGGCGCCGCGATCTTCCACTTCGGCCGCGGCCTGTACAAGCGGAAGTTCTTCCAGCGCCGCGAGCTGACCCGGTTCGCCTGGCAGCAGGCCTGGTTCAGGCTGGCCGGGGTCGAGGACCCCGAGCACATGCAGGACGCCCGCGACAGCGCCCTGTCCATCGTCAAGGGCCACCGCGTCTCGGAGCTGATGTCCATCGGCGAGGAGATCTACGACGAGTACATGGCCGACCGCATCTGGCCCGGCACCCGCGCCCTCGCGCAGGCCCACCTCGACGCGGGCCAGAGGGTCTGGCTGGTCACCGCCGCCCCGGTGGAGACCGCCACGATCATCGCCCGCCGCCTCGGCCTCACCGGCGCCCTGGGCACGGTCGCCGAATCGGTGGACGGCGTCTACACCGGCCGGCTGGTCGGCGAACCCCTGCACGGCCCGGCGAAGGCCGAGGCGGTGCGCGCGCTGGCGGCGGCCGAGGGCCTGGAGCTGGAGCGCTGCGCGGCGTACAGCGACTCGCACAACGACATCCCGATGCTCTCCCTGGTCGGCCACCCGTACGCGATCAACCCGGACGCCAAGCTGCGCAAGTACGCCCGCGCCCGCGACTGGCGGCTGCGCGACTACCGCACCGGCCGCAAGGCGGCCAAGGTCGGCATCCCGGCCGCGGCGGGCGTCGGCGCCCTGGCCGGCGGCACGGCCGCAGCCGTGGCACTCCACCGCCGCCGCCGCTGACTCCCGCTCCCCCTCTCCCCCGCCCTCGCTGCCCCGGACGCTCCCCGCGCCCGGGGCAGCGGCGCGCCCGGGGTCGTACGGCCAATCGGGAGGGGAACAGCGGGCATGCACACCCATCGCTCCGGCCAGTCGCGTTGCGTGCGCGCGACCACAACCCGTCGTCGCCGCAGGCAGATACCGAAGCGATTCGATCAATAACCGGTCACGATGTGCTACTTGAACCGTCACTTAGAGGTTACGGAAGCGACGTAATCGATGATTTGAGCAACTGGGTGTAGCACGGCCTGTACGAAGCGTTATTCTCCTCAGACGCACAAGGAGCCCGCCACCCGCTACCACGAGTGACGGTTTTCGAACTGCACGTGATGGAAGCTCTGCCTCTGGGAGTCCCGTGTACCCACACGTCGGGGTTGACACCTCGGGCCTGGCTACGCTGCGCGCAACGGTCCTCGACCTCTTGCGCGGCTTCGTCCCCACCGCGTACGCCGTCCCCCAATTTGCCACCCCTGTACCTGCCGGCCCCTGCTACGCGCTGGCCGAACGCAGCGCCGCCGTCGGAAGACGCAGCAGCCGCGGTGCCGCGACCGCTGCGTCGTCGGCTCCCGTCCGCCGGCCGACAGCCGACAGCGACAGCGCGCGCATGATGGATCTCGTCGAGCGCGCGCAGGCCGGTGAGGCCGAGGCCTTCGGCCGCCTGTACGACCAGTACAGCGACACCGTGTACCGGTACATCTACTACCGCGTGGGAGGCAAGGCCACGGCGGAGGACCTCACCAGCGAGACGTTCCTGCGCGCGCTCCGCCGCATCTCCACCTTCACCTGGCAGGGCCGCGACTTCGGCGCCTGGCTGGTCACGATCGCTCGGAACCTTGTCGCCGACCACTTCAAATCCAGTCGTTTCCGACTGGAAGTGACCACTGGCGAAATGCTCGACGCCAACGAGGTCGCGCGGAGCCCGGAGGATTCCGTCCTGGAGTCCCTCTCCAACGCCGCACTGCTGCAAGCCGTACGCCGGCTCAACCCGCAGCAGCAGGAGTGCGTCACCCTGCGATTCCTCCAGGGCCTCTCGGTCGCCGAGACCGCCCGCGTCATGGGAAAGAACGAGGGCGCGATCAAAACCTTGCAGTACCGAGCCGTGCGGACACTCGCACGTCTTCTGCCCGACGACGCCCGCTGATGTCACCATCCGTGACGTGTTCGTGACACACCGATCGGATCATCCTCAGTCCGTAACCCAACTGCCGCGCCACTCGTTGTGCCGGATGCAGGCCCCCTGTCGCCACGCCAGACCGTTTCCGCTCGCTCGTTCGTGTGGAAACACCTCCGGTGGGGCAACCTTCCGAACCCTCAGGGGAGTCGACCGTCATGACGAGAGGAGGTGCCGCCAGTGATCGCAAACGTTTCGGCACACCGGCGGGCGAACGCCTTCGCCCAGGCCCTGGACGAGCAGTCCCCCCAGGGTGCGGCGGCCGCACAGCCCGAGGACCCGGCCCAACCGGCCGACCACGGCAAGCTGTTGGCCCTGGCGAACGGCCTCGGTGAGCTACCCGAGCCGGAATTCGATCCCGAGGTCAAAGTGGTGCAGCGAGCGCAGCTCCTCGCGGCCATGGAGACCATGTTCGCCGAAGGCGGTGCGTCCACGGGCCCTACGGTGCCCGAACAGCGGAGCAGGGGAGCCCACCGGGCCTCCCCCATCCGGAGGCTGCGTCCCCGCTCCCGCTGGGCGAAGGGCCTCACCGCGGGCGGGCTCACGGTCGGTGTGGCCGCGGGAGCATTCGGCGGTGTGGCCGCTGCCAGTTCCGACGCCCTGCCCGGTGACTCCCTCTACCCGCTCAAGCGCGGCATGGAGGACATCAGCCTCGGCCTGGCCGACGGCGACGCCGCCAAGGGTGAGGCTTACCTCGACCAGGCGTCGACCCGCCTCGGCGAGGCCCGCAGGCTGATGGAGCGCGCCCGCGCGGGGGAGCTGGACCACGAATCGATCGGCGAGATCAGGCGCACGCTCAACGGCGTGTCCCACGACGCCACCGAGGGCCACCGCCTGCTCCACAGCGCCTACCAGCGCGACGGAGCCATCGGCCCCATCCAGACCCTGGACTCCTTCTCGCGCTCGCACCGCGCGGCCTGGAGCAGCCTCCGCGACCGGCTGCCGGTCCAGCTCAACGACATCGGCGAGAAGGTCAGCTCCGTCTTCGAGGCCATGGACCAGGAAGTCGCACCGCTGAAGTCCCTGCTGCCCCGCACCCCGGGCACCACCGGGGACGCACCCGCGGAGGACTCCCGCCAGGGCGAGCCCGGCTCGTCGGCCCCCGGCCGTACGGCGCCCTCCGCCTCCTCGGCCCCGGAGGACAGCGCCTCCACGAGCTCCTCGCCGAAGCCCTCCGGCTCCGGCAGCAGCTCGTCCGACGGCCTGCTCGGCGGCGGCACGGGCGACGGACTGCTGGACGACCTCCCGTCGGACGACACCACCCCGTCGTCCCCGGGCGGCAGCTCCGGCTCGTCCGCAGCACCGGACGTCACCCTTCCCCCGCTGCTCCCCGGCCTGCTGCCCGGCCTGGGCATCGAGGGCGAGGACGTCGAGCCGTAAGCACGTGCGCACGACCGAGGGGGCCGTCCGATCCGGGCGGCCCCCTCGGTCACGCGGTCACCGCCCTGGGATCAGAAGAAGACCGACCGGCGCTGCACCAGAAGCTTGTACAGCGTGTGCTGGATCTGCTCCCGCACCTGGTCCGTCAGATTGAACATCAGCATCGGGTCCTCCGCCGCCTCCGGCGGATAGCCGTCCGTGGGGATCGGCTCCCCGAACTGGATGGTCCACTTCGTCGGCAACGGCAGCGCGCCCAGCGGTCCCAGCCACGGAAACGTCGGCGTGATCGGGAAGTACGGAATCCCCAGAATCCGCGCCAGCGTCTTGGAGTTGCCGATCATCGGGTAGATCTCCTCGGCACCCACGATCGAGCACGGCACGATCGGCACCCCGGCCCGCAGCGCCGTCGACACGAAGCCGCCCCGCCCGAAGCGCTGGAGCTTGTACCGCTCACCGAACGGCTTCCCGATGCCCTTGAAGCCCTCCGGCATCACTCCCACGACCTCGCCGGCCTGGAGGAGCCGCTCCGCGTCCTCCGAGCACGCCAGGGTGTGACCGGCCTTCCTGGCCAGCTCGTTGACCACCGGGAGCATGAAGACCAGATCGGCCGCGAGCAGCCGCAGATGCCGTCCGGCCGGATGGTTGTCGTGCACCGCGACCTGGAGCATCAGCCCGTCCAGCGGCAGCGTCCCGGAGTGGTTGGCCACGATGAGCGCCCCGCCGTCCGACGGGATGTTCTCGATGCCCTTCACCTCGACGCGGAAGTACGTGTCGGCGAGCGGCCGCAGCACCGACATCAGGACCTGGTCGGTCAGCTCCTCGTCGTAGCCGAACTCGTCGACCTCGTAATCACCCGTGAGCCGCCTCCGCAGAAAGGCCAGCCCGCCCGCGACGCGACGCTCCCAGCCGCTCCCCGGGGCAGGCCTGTCGTCCCCAGAGGCGGCCTCGGCGGCCCCCTCGGGCACCTGCCCGCCCGGCAGGGCGCTCACGGGCGCCGGACCGGCGGAGGCGGGCACCTGGACCCGGCCGCCGCCCGGCGGCACACCTCTGCGCCGCCCCGCGCCGGAGCGCGAACGGTCGTCGTCGAAGGGAATGACCTTGGCGTCCGCCATCGTCGGTCGCGCTCCTCTACCTGGCGCCGTGCGTCGAATGTGTCGTACCGGCCGCTCCCTGGCCGAGCGGCAGCTCGGCCAGCCGGCCCACCGCCCTGCCCACCCGCTCCGGAGGCAGCAGCCCGGGGCCCCGGCTCCGCGCGAACTCCGCGAACGTCTCGGCGGTGGTGAACTTCGGCCGGAAGCCCAGCGTTTCCCGCATCTGGACGGTCGAGACGACCCTGCCGTGGGTGAGCAGCCGGATCTGCTCCGGCGAGAAGTCCGTCATCCCGATCGTGCGGAGCGCCGAGCCCACCCAGGTGACGGCCGGCAGCAGCAGCGGCACGGTCGGCCGCCCCAGCCTCCGCGAGCACTGCGAGAGCAGCAGCACCCCCTCGCCCGCGATGTTGAACGTGCCGCTGTTCAGCGTGCCCCGCCGGGGCTCACGCGAGGCGATCTCCAGTACGTCGACGACGTCGTCCTCGTGCACGAACTGGAGCCGGGGGTCGTAGCCGAAGACCGTCGGCAGCACCGGCAGCGCCAGATAGTCGGCGAGCGGCGAGTCCGGCTCGGGGCCCAGGATGTTCGCGAACCGCAGCACGCACACCGCCACGTCCGGCCTGCGTCGCGCGAATCCGCGCACGTACCCCTCGACCTCCACCGCGTCCTTGGCGAAGCCGCCGCTGGGCAGGGACTTGGGCGGCGTCGTCTCCGTGAAGACCGCGGGATCGCGCGGAGCGGAGCCGTAGACGTTGGTACTGGACTTCACCACGAGCCGCTGCACCGTCGGGGACTTCTGGCAGGCACCCAGCAGCTGCATCGTGCCGATGACGTTGGTCTCCTTGACCGTCGTCCGGCCACCGGCACCGCTCGCCTTCGCCGACACGTCCAGATGCACGACCGTGTCGACGGAATGCTCGGCGAGGACCCGGGTGATCGCGGACTGCCGGATGTCCGCCAGGACGAATTCGGCGTCACCCAACTGATGCGAGGGCGCGACCGCGTCGACGGCGATCACCCGGTCCACACCGGGATCGCGCTGGACGCGCCGCACGAAGCGGCCACCGAGCTGCCGGGCCGCGCCTGTGACGAGCACGATCTTCCCCAAGATCAGCGCCTTCCGTCGTTCGATCACCGAGCGGGGTCTTCCCCTGGCCGTCACGGTAGTCGGTGGACGTTGCCCTGTGATGACCCCAGGCGGCCTTTACCGAACCGATGACGGAATACCACCGGAACGCACACACTTCCGGCCCTGGTCACGGGCCCGGAGAACGGCCCGGGAAACGCACCGAGGCCCTCCCGCCAGGACGGCGGAAGGGCCTCGGATTCACGAACTGCGTTCGCTTACTTCTTGTTGCGACGCTGAACGCGCGTGCGCTTGAGCAGCTTGCGGTGCTTCTTCTTGGCCATCCGCTTGCGCCGCTTCTTGATAACAGAGCCCACGACTACCCTCGCTTACTTCATCTTCACTGGTGCGGGGCGTCTGGGCCCACACGACCTACGTCGGCCTAGCCTACCCGCCACCGCGTGAGGGGCGTAATCCGAGGGCAACCTCAGGCTGACTCCACCCCCACGAAGGACTCACGGAGATACTCGTGAACCGCTTGCTCCGGCACCCGGAAGGACCTTCCCACCCTGATCGCCGGCAGATGACCGCTGTGCACCAGCCGGTACACGGTCATCTTCGACACCCTCATGACCGACGCGACTTCCGCCACGGTCAGAAACTTGACCTCGTTGAGAGGCCTCTCGCTGTCAGCAGCCATGACCCACCTGTACCTTCCGCACGAGACGCGCACCGGCTTCCCCTCCGGTGACTCTTCGTCGCTGTGCGCTCACTCCCCAGATTAGGGGCGGGTGATGCGAGTGGGGAAGAGGTGAGACGATCGGCCGCCTACTGTGACAGACACGCCCGATTGAGTACATACCGAGTAAGAGGGCGGTAGTAGTCGGACCGCACGGCGTCATCAAGCGGAACGGCGACGGACACCCGCCCCTCCGCCTCACCCACGAACAGCGCCGGATCATCCGTATCTGCCAGACCGATGGCCTCAATGCCCAGCTGACCTGCTCCGCAGACCCATCCGTGGTCCCCCACCACGAGCTCCGGCAGCACCCCCTGGCTCTCCACGGCCTCCTCCAGCACGGCCCGAACCGGCAGCGGCGAGTGGGTGTGCGCGCCGGTGGCACCCCCGGGGGGCCGCACGCCCGGTTCGCGCACCAGCGCGACACCTTGTACGTAGTCCAGGTTGTACGTGCGTACGCCGAACCGGGTCGTTATGTCGACACATCGCCCCTGCGCGGGAGTGAGCACCGCGCACCCTGCCGCCGACAAAGCGTCTGCCAGCCCGGCGTAGAACCCGAGCAGCCGGTGCGGATGACCCGTGCCGAACAGCACCGGAGCCCGTCTCTCGACCGCCCGCCGGAGGCACCGCGCGAACGCGTCCAGCGCCGCGAGCGTCCGTTCGGGATCGATCACATCGGGCCCCGACACATGACCGGGATCGTCCGAGACACCGCACTTGTCGGCCATCAGCCGTAACAGCTCGGGCTCTCCCCATACCCGCTCCGGATCGAGCCCGAGCAGCACACGGGGGTCTCTCGCCGCGAACAGCCGATAACTCCGCAGACTCGTCTCCCGCGGCGTGGCCACAGGCCCGGCCAGGCGGGCCGCCAGCAGATGAGCGCGCAGCGCTCCGGTGCTCAACACCCTCCCGATGCTCCCGCAAGGACCACGCCGCCGGGCGGGAAACCCACAACCGCACCACCGTTGGCGTAACGGCCCCGGGGGATGCCCGTGACCCTCCCTCAGGCCAGCAGCCCCCGCAGCGGGAACGCCGAGCGCCTGGTCGCCAGCACCGCCTGGTCCAGCCGGTCCGCCGGGTCGTACCCGTCCTCCCACGGCTTCCAGGACGGCGTACGCCCGTCCGTCATCCGAGCCGGCCCCAACTGCCGCGTACGGGCGTAGACCTCGTCCCTCCACGACGACGGGATCACCGACTCCGGGTCCACCGGAGCGTGCGCGGCGATCCCCACGAGATGCGTCCAGGACCGCGGCACCACATCCACCACCGCGTAACCGCCCCCGCCGAGCGCCACCCAGCGCCCCTCCTCCGCATAGGCGTGGGCCAGCTCATGACATGCCGTCATCACCGCACGCTGCGCGTCCAGGGACACGGCGAGATGGGCCAGCGGATCCTCGAAATGCGTATCGGCACCGTGCTGCGTCACCAGCACCTGGGGCCGGAAGTCCGCCAGCAGCTCAGGTACCACCGCGTGGAACGCCCGCAGCCATCCCGCGTCCCCCGTCCCCGCCGGCAGCGCCACATTCACCGCACCGCCCTCACCCGCCCCGGCACCGGTCTCTTCCGGCCACCCGGTCTGCGGGAACAACGTGCGCGGATGCTCGTGCAGCGACACGGTCAGCACCCTGGGGTCCTCCCAGAACGCCGCCTGCACCCCGTCCCCGTGGTGGACGTCCACATCGATGTACGCCACCCGCTCGGCGCCCAGCTCCAGCAGCCGCGCGATCGCGAGCGCCGGGTCGTTGTACACACAGAAGCCCGAGGCCGCCCCGGGCATCGCGTGGTGCAGCCCGCCGGTGAAGTTCACCGCGTGCGCGCTCCGCCCCCGCCACACCGCCTCCGCGGCACCCACCGAGAGCCCCGCGATGAGCGCGGACGCCTCGTGCATCCCGGCGAACGCCGGATCGTCGACGGTCCCCAGACCGTAGGACTGGTCGGCGGCCCGGGGGTCCACGGACGCGGCACGCACGGCATCCAGGTAGTCCCCCCGGTGCACCAGCCGCAGCGTGGAGTCACCCGCCGGCTTCGCCGACCGCACATCCACCGCCCCGTCCAGCCCGAACGCCCGCACCAGCCCCATCGTCAGGGCCAGTCTGACCGGGTCCATCGGATGGCTGGACCCGAAGTCGTATCCCGTTACTGCCTCATCCCACATCAGCTGCGCGCGCCCGCTCATGCCCGCCACCGTATCGGGCGGGCTCCGCGCCGAACGACCGGGCGTACACGAGCGTCGCGAGGACCAGCACCATGGGCACGAGCATCGCCCCGCGATAGCTCCACGCGTCGCCGAGCGCCCCCACGAGCGGCGACCCGACCAGGAAACCCACGTAGTTGAAGACATTCAGCCGGGCGACCGCCACATCGCTCGCCCCCGGGAACATCCGCCCCGCGGCGGCGAACGTCTGCGGCACGATCACACAGAGCCCGAGCCCGAGCAGCGTGAAGCCGAGCATCCCCCACCAGGCCCCCGGCGCCACCGCCACCACCGCGAACCCCAGGGCGGCCACCACACTCCCGCCCCGCACCACGGCCACCGCCCCGAACCTGCGCACCCCGAGGTCACCGACGGCACGCCCCAGCAGCGTGGTCACCATGTAGACGTTGTACGGCACGGTCGCCAGCTGCTCCGAACTGCCCAGCACGTCCTGCAGATACTTCGCGCTCCAGTTGGAGACCGTCGAGTCCCCGATGTAAGCGAACGCCATCACCAGACAGAGCGGCATCAGCAGCCTGAACGGCACGGACGCACCCTGCCCCTGGCCACCCGGCTCCACTGCCGTAACGCCCCCGCCCTTTCCCTCCGCGTACCACCGGCTCCCGATCAAGACCGCGGGCAGCAGCACGGCAACGGCGGGCAGATAGGACACCAGCAGCGAGAGATCCCAGTGCGCCCCGGCCCAGGCCAGCGACGCCCCCGCGATCCCGCCAAGGCTGTAGGCGGCGTGGAACCCGAGCATGATGCTGCGCCCGTACGCACGCTGGAGACTGACGCCCATCATGTTCATCGAGGCGTCGAGGGCGCCCACGGCCAGCCCGAAGACACCCAGCGCGAGAGCCACCTGCCACAGCTCGCTGCCGGCACCCACGGCGAGCAGGGCCAGCATCACGACGGGCTGCGCCCACCTGAGCACGACCCCGGGCCGCACCCGGGCGACCACCTTCTCGGTGGCCACACTGGCGGCCCCGGCCAGGACAGGTACGGCGGCCAGGAAGACGGGCAGCAGCCCGTCGGATATCCCGTACCGGTCCTGGATGGCGGGGATGCGCGTCACGAGCAGAGCGAACGTCACCCCTTGCACCAGGAAGCTCAGGGCGAGTGAGGCTCTGCCGTACCGCAACCGCGCATCCGTCATGGCCGCGAGCGTAGAGCTCGGATCTACCGCTGGGTAGATCGATCAGGCGAGAAGTTTGGGGAGCTGCGACATGTCGGAGAAGTGCCCGGTCACGCCGACGAGCCGGTCCGCAGGCATCATCGAGGTGAATCCGTACACGTCCATGCCGGCCGCGCGAGCCGCCTCGACACCGAGCGGGCTGTCCTCGATCACGACGCACCGGTCGGGGGCTACGCCCATCCGCTCGGCGGCGTGGAGGAACAGGTCCGGGGCGGGCTTCCCCCGCCCGACGTCCTCGGAGCTGAAGACCCACTCGTCCTCGAACCACTGGTCGAGCCCGGTGTTGCGGTGCCCGGCCGCGATCTTCTGGTGGCTTCCGGACGAGGCGACGCAGTACGCCACCCCATCGGCGACGAGCTCGCCCAGCAGCTCCTCGACCCCGTCGACGATGGCCAGCCGTTCCACCTGGAACGCTTCGAGGGTCCGCCTGTGCAGCTCCTCGTCGAAGTCGTCGGGCAGCTTCTGGCCTGTCCGCTCCTCCACCAGGTCGTGGACGCGGTGGATGGCGGCCCCCATGTAGTCGCGGAGCGACTCCTCGTACGAGGTGGGGTGACCGAGCTCCGTGAGGTAGCCGGCCAGGATGGAGTTGGAGATCGGCTCACTGTCGACGAGCACACCGTCGTTGTCGAAGATGACCAGTTCGTAGCGCATGGTTCGACCCTAGACGCTCAGAACGCAGAAAAGCCCCGTGCCACAAGGGCACGGGGCTTTCCCGGAATAATTGTTCGGCGGCGTCCTACTCTCCCACAGGGTCCCCCCTGCAGTACCATCGGCGCTGAAAGGCTTAGCTTCCGGGTTCGGAATGTAACCGGGCGT